>JAHEAO010000074.1 GCA_024642725.1 Paracoccaceae bacterium
GGGCTGCGGGCGTCGGCCTCGGCCTCGGCCAGCACAGTTTCCAGAAGCCGCCACTGGGCCGGGGCGGTCGCGGCCCCGCATTCGGTGAGCGCATGGGTCAGCACCTCGATGAAACCTTCGCGGCAGGCGGCGGCAAGGCGCAGAAGCTGGCGCTGGGTCAGGTGGTCGGGGTCGATCAGGGTGCCTTCAAATTCCTCGACCACCACGGCGACCGACCGGATGCGGGCGCGGCGCTGGCGATTGGCATTGGGATAGAGGCCGGCAAGCGCTGCATCGGGCGTGTCATAAAGCCCGGCGCGCCAAGCCTCGATCACCATGCGGGCCTGATCCCAAGGCGAGATATCGGCGCGGATGTCGTTTTCCTCGACCATCCGGGTCAGCGCGGTTTCCAGCGTGCCGGGGTCGCGCAGGAAGGCCGGGATGGTGGCGAAATCATCGGGGCGGGTCCCGGCAAGCTGGCGGAAGGCGGTCAGGCGGCGCAGGCCGGAGATCAGCCCATAGCCCGTGTCGGTGGCAAAGACCTCAATCGGTTGGCGCAGGCCGGTGGTGGCGATCGAGGTGGTCAGTTCGGACAATGCGGTCGGGTCAAGCCGGGTGCGGTCGCGCGGCAGGGCGTCTTCGTCGATGCGGTCAAGCGGGATGGCGTGGATGGAGTCGGTCATGGCGGGGCCCTCGTGGTTCGGTCAGGCCGAATACCACGGGGGCCGGGGGTGTTGCGTTGCGGACGGTGCTTTGATTTTCCGTAAACTGTCGGCATAGTCGCGGCAGAGCAGGAGGCGGTTATGGATTTTCAGAGTTTGATTTCGGATTTCGTGGGCGGGAATGCGGTGGCGCTGGCGATTGCGGCCTTTGTCATCATCTGCATTTTCCTTGGCGTGCGGATTGTGCCGCAGTCGGAAAAGCATGTGGTCGAACGGTTCGGGCGTTTGCGCGCGGTGCTGGGGCCGGGGATCAATTTCATCGTGCCGTTTCTGGACCGGGTGGCGCATAAGATTTCCATCCTCGAACGGCAGTTGCCCAATGCCGAGCAGGACGCGATTACGGCCGATAACGTGCTGGTCCGGGTCGAGACGAGCGTGTTCTACCGGATCACGGAGCCCGAAAAGACGGTCTATCGGATCCGGGATGTCGATGCGGCGATTGCCACGACGGTGGCGGGGATCGTGCGGTCCGAGATCGGCAAGCTGGAACTGGACCAGGTGCAGTCGAACCGGAGCGAGCTGATCGGCAAGGTGCGCGAACTGGTGGCGGCGATGGTCGATGACTGGGGGATCGAGGTGACGCGGGCCGAGGTTCTGGATGTGAACCTAGATGAAGCGACGCGGGCGGCGATGTTGCAGCAGCTCAACGCCGAACGGGCGCGGCGCGCGCAGGTGACCGAGGCCGAGGGCAAGAAGCGGTCGGTCGAGCTGAACGCGGATGCCGAGTTGTATGCCGCCGAGCAGGAGGCCAAGGCGCGGCGCGTGCTGGCCGATGCCGAGGCCTATGCGACGGGTGTGATCGCCGAGGCGATCAAGCAGAACGGGCTGGAAGCGGCGCAGTACCAGGTGGCGCTGAAACAGGTCGAGGCCTTGACGGCCGTGGGACAGGGCGCTGGCAAGCAGACGGTGATCGTGCCGGCGCAGGCGCTGGATGCCTTTGGCGATGCGTTCAAGATGCTCAAGGGGCGTGTCTGATGGCCTTCTGGCAGGAATGGTGGGTCTGGATGGTCGCGGGCGTGGCGCTGGCTGTTCTGGAAGTGATCGTGCCGGGCTATGTCTTTCTGGGCTTCGCGATTGGCGTCGCGCTGACCGGCGTGCTGGTGTTTCTGGGCGTCGGGGGATCGTCTCTGGCGCTTCTGATCCTGATCGCCGCGCTTCTGTCGCTGGGCGCGTGGCTGGTGCTGCGCCGGGTGTTCCGGCTGCGCCACGGGCAGGTCAAGGTCTGGGACCGTGACATCAACGACGAGCCCTGAGGCGGTCTTTTCCGGTGCCAAGCTTGCCGTTCTGGTGCGCAGCCGGGTTTTGGTGCTGCTGCGCGACGATCTGGATCACATCCCGTTTCCCGGCCATTGGGACCTGCCCGGCGGCGGGCGCGAAGGCGACGAGACACCCGAAGCCTGTGTTTTGCGCGAATTGTTCGAGGAGACCGGAGTGCGGATGGAGGCAGCCGATCTGACGTGGCGGCGGCACTGGCCCGGGGCCTTGCCGGGCCAGACCCATAACTGGTTTTTCGCGGCCGAACGCCCCGACCTGCGCGCCGCCGACATACGCCTTGGCGACGAGGGGCAGGCGTGGCGGCTGATGCCGTTGCGGATGTTCCTGATGCATCCCAAAGCGGTTCCCCATCTCGCCGCGCGGCTGGCGGTTTATCTGGAAAGCCGGCAGAGTGCGGGCTGACGTTCAATAAGGGGAGTCTGCGCGGCGCATGAGGATCGGTGATGTGATCGAGGTGAACGACCGGATGCAGAGCGGCTACAGCTATCGGCTGTCGGCCCCTGTTGGCGAGGTCCGGTCGGAAGGGTTCCAGCCGCATTATGCGCCGAAAGAGATGCTGTCGATGGGTGTTTTCGAAGGCAAGTACTGCAACGACTGCACCGCCGAACTGCCCGCCGACTGGTTCGAGGCGGCGCGGATCGCAGACCGCCCCGACGCCTCGCTGAACTTTTTCGGCGTCAAGAGCCGCCAGCCGCTGGCCGTCTGGCGTGAAAAGGGCTGGATCTACGGCCCCGATCCGCGCGGCTGGTTCCAATGGTACTGCCGCTATTACCTTGGCCGCCGCCTGCCCGAGATCGACGCGATCCAGATGGGGCGCTGGCGCGCCTTTGCCCGGCATGCCGGGCAGGTACGGGCGAACTGCTATCCCGGCGACGTATTCTGCAGACCCCGGCAGCGGCAGGCGCTGTTGCAATGGTCGCATGACGCGATGATCTAGGTCGGGGTTCCGGAACCGCTTTGGACGGGCGAAGCACTTGGCTGGCGGTGCGCGTTCAGGCGAGCCAGGCGAGGGAAAGAAGCGATAGGGTCGATGTCCAGATAATGACCGGCGCAATCTGGTCGGTGCGAATGCCATGCAGGACCGCCAGCGAAAAAGCCATCGCACCCGAAGGCCCCGCAGCGGCGAGGACCAGAAGCGTATTCCAATGCGGCGGACGGTTGCCCAGATGGAGCGCGGCCCAGACCATCACGGGAAAGACCACCAGTTTCAGAACCGAAACAAGGGCGATTGTCGGCGTCGGTTTCAAGGTGTGGCCGGACAAGATCACTCCAAGCGCGAAGAGCGTCAGCGGAGCGGCCCCCGCGCCCGCGAAATGCATCGCCGTGAGGATCGGCTGAGAGACCGGAATGCCAAGAAGGTTGATCGCGGCACCAAGGGCGATGGCGATCAGGACCGGGTTCGAGGTGATCCGCCCCAGTGACGCGCGCGGCGACGCCTGACGGTTGGCCAACAAATCGGTCGTTATGATGAAGAAGGCGAAGCTGAACGCCGTATCCCACGCAACGATGCCGGTGATCGGCAGGGCGGCGACTTCTCCGTAGATGAGAAACGAAATTGGCCAGATGTAGAGAAGCGTGTTCACGAAGATCGTTGCCATGGCGAGCAGCCACGCCTCTGGTGTTTCGCGCTGAAGGATGAATCGCGCCACCAGAAATGTGGCGGTGAACGAGACTGCCTGGCAGGCGGCATAAAGCCCGATCGCGTCAAAGCGGAGCTCGGTCCAGTCGAGGCCTTCGATCAGTGGAAAGATCAGCGCCGGGCTGAGTACGAGGAAGGCGATCCGGTTGATTGTGGTGGCCTCCTGGCGCGAGACCTTGCCGAAGCGACCCAGTATGAACCCCAGGGCCAGCATCGAGAAAACCGGAAGGATGTTTTGTGTCAGAACATGGAGCATGCGGGTCGGCTTTTCGCCTAGCCATTCACCCGCGCACGCGAATTGATCTGGCCGGCACGTGCGATTTCCGACTGGATGCCGAGCGCGGCCTGACGCGGGTCCGGGGCACGCCAGACCGGTCGGCCGACGACGATGTGATCGGCCCCGTCGGCGATCGCCTGTGCCGGCGTCGCGATGCGCTTCTGGTCCCCCTTGTCGGTGCCCAGCGGACGCACGCCGGGGGTGACGATCAGGCGGCCTTCGGATTCGGGCAGGGCGCGGATTCTTGCGGCTTCCTGAGGTGAGCAGATGACCCCGTCCGCCCCGGCCTGAAACGCGCGTGCGGCGCGGTCGACGACGATGTCGGGCACGTCGCCCTTTTGGATCAGCGCGTCGTCGAGATCGGCGCGGTCAAGCGAGGTCAGGATCGTGACGGCGAGGATTCTGAGGTTCGACCCGGCGGCTCCTTCGCGCGCGGCGCGGACCACGTAGGGGTCGCCATGCACCGTCAGGAAATCGAGATCGAACTGGGCGATGCCGCGCACCGCTTTTTCGACCGTCGCCGGGATGTCGAAGAACTTCATGTCCAGAAAGACACGCTTGCCATGTTCGGACTTGAGTTCATTCGCCAGCGCCAGCCCGCCGCCGGTCAGCATCCCGAGGCCGATCTTGTAGAAACTGGCCGCATCGCCGATCTGTTCGGCAATCTTCAGGCCCTCGAGCGCGTTGGCGGTGTCGAGGGCGACGATCAGACGGTCATCGGGCATGCCGGGTCCTTTCGGGATTTCGGCCTGTTTAGGCGCATGGGCGGGGTGCGACAAGATGTTTTCTGGTGCAAATCTCGCGCCCCGAAACCTTGAAGGCCCTGCGCGCCATCCCCAGATATCTTTCGAGGCCCGCAACGGGGCCGCGCTGCAGATAGCGGGCGGTTCGAAGGATGGGCGCTTTGACAAAGGAGTTTGCCGATGAACATGGAGAAGTTCACGGAGCGGTCGCGGGGTTTTCTGCAAGCAGCCCAGACGATTGCGATGCGGGAGAGCCACCAGAGACTGGCGCCCGAACATCTGCTGAAAGCATTGATGGATGACGATCAGGGGCTGGCCAGCAACCTGATCAAACGCGCAGGCGGAGAACCGGCGCGGGTGGTCGAGGCCGTCGATGCGGCTCTGGCGAAGATCCCGAAGGTGACCGGCGATGCCGGCCAGACCTATATGGATCAGCAGACCGCCAAGGTGCTGGACGAGGCCGAAAAGATTGCCACGAAAGCCGGGGACAGCTTTGTTCCGGTGGAACGTATCCTGACGGCGCTGTGTGTCGTGCGCTCGGCGGCGAAGGACGCGCTGGAAGCCGGTGCGATGACCGCGCAGAAGCTGAATGGCGCGATCAACGATATTCGCAAGGGCCGCACGGCGGACAGTGCGAGTGCCGAGGAGGGCTATGACGCGCTGAAGAAATACGCGCGCGACCTGACGCAGGCCGCCGAAGATGGCAAGATCGACCCGATCATCGGCCGCGACGAGGAAATCCGCCGCACCATGCAGGTGCTGAGCCGCCGGACCAAGAACAACCCGGTTCTGATCGGTGAGCCCGGCGTGGGTAAGACCGCGATTGCCGAGGGTCTTGCCCTGCGGATCATCGACGGCGACGTGCCGGAGTCCCTGCGCAACAAGAAGCTGATGGCGCTGGACATGGGCGCGCTGATCGCTGGCGCGAAATATCGCGGCGAATTCGAGGAGCGTCTGAAGTCGATCCTGTCGGAGGTCACGGCCGCGGCGGGTGAGATCATCCTGTTCATCGACGAGATGCACACGCTGGTCGGTGCCGGTAAAGCGGACGGGGCGATGGATGCCTCGAACCTCTTGAAACCCGCTTTGGCGCGGGGTGAGTTGCACTGCGTTGGTGCGACCACGCTCGATGAATACCGCAAGCATGTCGAAAAGGATGCGGCCCTCGCGCGCCGGTTCCAGCCGGTGCTGGTCGAGGAGCCGACTGTCGAGGATACGATCAGCATCCTGCGCGGCATCAAGGAGAAATACGAACTGCACCACGGCGTGCGGATTTCGGATTCCGCCCTTGTCGCTGCGGCGACGCTGAGCCATCGCTACATCACCGACCGGTTCCTGCCCGACAAGGCCATCGACCTGATGGACGAGGCCGCGAGCCGGTTGCGGATGGAAGTGGACAGCAAGCCCGAGGAACTCGACAACATCGACCGGCAGATCCTGCAGATGCAGATCGAGGCCGAAGCGCTGAAGAAGGAAGACGACAAGGCGTCCAAGGACCGGCTGGAGAAGCTGACCAGGGAGCTTGCCGATCTGACCGAGAAATCCGAGGCGATGACGGCGCAATGGCAGGGCGAACGCGACCGGCTGGAAGGGTCACGCGGCTTGAAAGAGCAACTGGACCGCGCCCGGATGGAACTCGATCATGCCAAGCGTGAAGGCAATCTGGCGAAGGCCGGAGAGCTGTCCTATGGCGTCATCCCGCAGCTTGAAAAGAAGCTGGCCGATGCCGAGGCCGAAGGCGATGCGCTGATGGTCGAGGAAGCGGTGCGGCCCGAGCAGATTGCCGAGGTGGTCGAACGCTGGACGGGCATTCCGACCAGCAAGATGCTGGAAGGTGAGCGCGACAAGCTGCTGAAGATGGAAGAGGAGCTTGGCAAGCGGGTGATCGGCCAGAAGGCCGCCGTGACCGCCGTAGCCAATGCCGTCCGGCGTGCCCGCGCGGGGCTGAACGACGAGGGGCGGCCGCTGGGTTCGTTCCTGTTCCTTGGACCGACCGGCGTCGGCAAGACCGAACTGACCAAGGCGGTGGCCGAGTATCTCTTTGACGACGACGCCGCGATGGTGCGGATCGACATGTCGGAGTTCATGGAGAAACACGCCGTGAGCCGTCTGATCGGTGCGCCTCCGGGCTATGTCGGCTATGACGAAGGCGGTGTGCTGACCGAAGCGGTGCGGCGCAGACCCTATCAGGTCGTGCTGTTCGACGAGGTCGAGAAAGCGCATCCGGAAGTCTTCAACGTGCTGTTGCAGGTGCTGGATGATGGTGTGCTGACCGATGGTCAGGGCCGCACGGTCGATTTCAAGCAGACGCTGATCGTGCTGACTTCGAACCTTGGGTCACAGGCGCTGAGCCAGATGCCCGACGGGGCGGATGCCGGCGCTGCCAAGCGCGACGTGATGGAAGCGGTGCGGGCGCATTTCCGCCCCGAGTTTTTGAACCGTCTGGACGAGACCATCATCTTCGACCGGCTGAGCCGGGCGGATATGGACGGCATCGTCGAGATCCAGCTGCGGCGTCTGCAGAAACGTCTGGCCGCGCGCAACATCACGCTGGATCTGGATCAGGGTGCGAAATCCTGGCTGGCCGATGAAGGCTATGACCCGGTTTACGGTGCGCGGCCGCTCAAGCGGGTGATCCAGCGCAGCTTGCAGGACCAGCTGGCCGAAATGCTGCTGGCCGGCGATGTGACGGATGGCGATACGATCGCGGTCAGCGCCGGGGTCGACGGGTTGATCATCGGCGACAGGATTGCCGCCAGCAACCGGCCGAAGCCTGACGAAGCAACAGTCCACTAGGACCAGAGATTGACGGGCGGCATGTTAGGTGCCGCCCGTCAGCCCAACTTCCTCAGAAGATGAAGTCGAAGAAGTCGATGTCGCCACCGGCATCGGCGATCTTGATGACACCGTCACCCCCGGCGAAGGAAAGATCGACATAGGCGTCACCGCCAGAGGACGACACCGCCTTGCTGATGAATTTGGTGGTGTTGGTAATGCCATAGGCCGAGAGGTCGAGATCGTCCGATCCGTCTTCCCAATCCTTTATGACATCGTCTCCGGCATTTCCCGAGAATACAAAATCATCGGCGCTGGTTCCGCCCCAAAGCTTGTCGTTGCCTTTGCCGCCGGCGATGATGTCGAGCCCGGCTCCGCCATCGAGCTTGTCGTTGCCATTCCTTCCGGACAGCGTGTCGTTGTTATTCTCTCCGAACAGGCGGTCGGTCTTGCTGCCGCCCCGCAGTTCATCGTTGCCGTCACCGCCGAATACCGAGCCGGTGACGATCCCGGCGCCGCGGCCATCATAGCTGTCATTCCCGGCAAGAAGTGTGACATTGCCGTCGATCGTACCCTTGTTGTAGATGTCCTGTAGGTTGCTGTCGCCGACAACCGCGTCGGTCGAGTTCTTCGCGGAGATCGTTCCGAAGTTCGAGAGATCGCCGCCGACGGCCACCATCTCTACGCCGAAAAGACCGCCGACGATCTTGCCGTAATTCAGCAGGTTGCCATCGGCGCCCTGCATTTCGACACCGGTTCCGTTGGCGCCCGATTTGACGCTGCCATGGTTCACCAGCGCGTTGTCCCGGTTCGAGAAATGAACGCCGAATTGTTCAGCGATCACCTTTGCGCTGTTGACTATGCTGGTCCCTGCATTGTTCGACCAGATTCCATATTCACCCTGCACCTTGCCGTCGTTGACAATTTGGACGTCGTCCGAGTTGATAAGTATCGCAACATAGGTATCTGACGTGACGAGGCCTGTTTCAGTGACATGAACGAATGATCCGTCGTCGCTGGTATTGACCCCCTGTGTTAGTACCTGAGGCGATATAGCCTTCGACGACGAGGGTCACATCGGTATGGACAATTCGGTATGGACAATGTCGAACCCATACCCGCCCGCGACGAGGATTTCCTCGCCAGACTGGTTCAGCCAGAAATCGCCGATCGCACCACTGCTTACCGTGGTGCTGGAATCTCCCGTATATTGGATGGCCATGCCTTTTCTCCACTTCCTGTCTGATGCCCTTAAAAAAGGTTAGCGTTCCGTAAACTCACAAAGCAAGTATCCTGTACCGCGCGCGGTTGCCGGTTCTGTGGAGTGAATCAGGGGTCAGGGCCATCGGGAGCGGCAATATGCCGAAGGCGGGCAAGATGCCCGCCCGCCGTGAAAGCCGTGTGATATTGCAGCGCTACACGAAGTAGAAATCGCCGGCGTCGATATGCCCGGCGGAGTCTTCGATCATGATGATCCCCATTGCGCCGGGATAGGAGAGATCGATTTCGACATCGTCGCCATGAATGGAAACGGTCTTTATGAACGTCATAGGGTGCCCACCCCGTGCTGGCATACACACTCGAACAATAGCACGAGGCGGGCAAGGCCGGAAATAATTCCGGCTTTCGGGGGCGCGCGTTACTTCGGCAGAAGCACCTTGTCGATCACGTGGATCACGCCGTTCGACGCCATGATGTCGGCCTGAGTCACATTCGCGCCTTCAACTTTCACGCCGCCGTTGCGGCCATCGGTGTGCAGCGTGCCGCCCTGAGCCGAGGTCAGCGTGCCGCGCTTGCCGACGAGAGTCGAAGCGGGGAAGTTGCCGGGCACAACATGATAGGAGAGGATTGCGACGAGCTGGTCCTTGTTCTCTGGCTTGAGAAGCGATTCCACGGTTCCGGCGGGCAGGGCGTCGAATGCTGCGTTTGTCGGGGCGAATACGGTCAGCGGCCCGGCTGAATTGAGTGTATCGACAAGGCCGGCGGCGGAGGCCGCAGCGACCAGTGTCGAGAAGTCGGAATTGCTGCTGGCAACTTCGGCAATCGTCGGATTGGAGTTCATCGGCGTACATGCGGCAATTGCGGCAAGACCGGCGGCGGCCACGAGGCCTTTGAGTGCGAAACGTCTGTTCATGGGAATGTCCCCCTTGGTTGAGTTTTTGGAAGAGCAAAGGGGGCGCGATATCCGCCCCCTCTGCGGGTGGTCATTACATTGCCGATGCCGGCAGGATCACGGCGTCGATCACGTGGATCACGCCATTCGAAGCCTCGATATCGGCCTGAACGACATTCGCGCCGTTCACCTTGACGCCGCCTTCAGTCATGATCGTGACTTCTTCGCCTTCGACGGTGGCGGCCTTCATGTCATTCGACAGGTCGGTGGACATGACTTTGCCGGGCACGACGTGGAACGTCAGGATCGCGGTCAGCTTGTCCTTGTTCTCTGGCTTCAGAAGCTCTTCGACTGTGCCTGCGGGCAGGGCGGCGAAAGCCTCATCCGTCGGAGCGAAGACGGTGAAGGGACCTTCACCTTTCAGGGTTTCGACAAGTCCCGCAGCCTGAACAGCGGCAACCAGTGTGGTGAAGGAGCCGGCGCCAACGGCGGTGTCGACGATGTCCATCGTGTGGCTTCCGGCGAAGGCCGGGGCCGAAAGCATCGTTGCAGCAGTGATCGAAAGAAATGTACGGCGAAGCATTTGCATATCCTCTTCTCGGTTCTGTGCCCGGGCTTGGGCATCGAAAGCGGTTACGGCGGCAGGGCCGATCCGGATCTGCAAAAAAAGACGGCTGGTGCGCTTGACGATCGGGTTTCGCGCGCTAAGCCGAGGGATTTTCGCGGGACCAGTCAAGTTCTTGTGAAGGCCGGTGATCGTACCGTGAGCAGATTTCCAAAATCTTCGTGAACGGAGCAGCTTTGGATTTGGCATCCGGTCCGGTCCGGGTAGGGTTTGCGCGAACCGATGGAGGAGCCAATGCCGAAGCGCTGGACGAATGACCTGAACTGGTCCGACGTGACACCGAGAGCCGACTTTATGAACCGGCGTCAGATCATGGCCGGGGCGGGTGCGCTGGCGATCGGAGCCATTGCCGCGCCGGCGCTGGCGGCAATCGAAACCGTTGAAAGCCGCTACTCGACCGACGAGACGCCCAATACGCTTGAGGAGATTTCCAGCTACAACAACTTTTACGAATTCGGCACTGGCAAGGGCGATCCGGCGAAGAATGCCGGGGCGCTGACGACCGATCCGTGGTCGGTGGCGATCGACGGGCTGGTCGACAAGCCGGGGAATTACGGTCTGGGCGACATCCTGTCCGGGGTGACGATGGAGGAACGCATCTACCGGCTGCGCTGTGTCGAAGCGTGGTCGATGGTCGTTCCGTGGGTCGGGTTCGAACTGGCGACGCTGCTGAACCGGGTCGGGGTGCAGCCTTCGGCCAAATACGTCTATTTCGAAACGCTGGTGCGGCCGGAAGAGATGCCGGGGCAGCGCTATCCGATGCTGGAATGGCCTTACCGCGAGGGCCTGCGGCTGGACGAGGCGATGCATCCGCTGACGATTCTGGCGACCGGGCTGTATGGCGAGGAGCTGCCGAACCAGAACGGAGCGCCGCTGCGACTGGTGGTGCCGTGGAAATACGGATTCAAGTCGATCAAATCGATTGTCCGGATCTCGCTGGTCGAAGAACAGCCGCAGGCGACGTGGAACATGCTTATCCCGAACGAATACGGGTTCTACAGCAATGTGAACCCCGAGGTCGATCACCCCCGCTGGAGTCAGGCGAGTGAACGCAAGATCGGCGGCGGGTTGTTTTCCGCCAAGGTGCCGACCCGGATGTTCAACGGTTACGCCGATGAGGTTGCCGGGCTTTATGCCGGGATGGATCTGGCGAAGTACTATTGATGCAGCTGATCTCGGTTCTGAGCTGCCCGGATTGCGGTGTCGCGCATCGCGAAACGATGCCGACCGATGCCTGCCAGTGGTTTTACGAATGCCGGTCATGTGGCGCCGTCCTGCGGCCGCAGCCCGGCGACTGCTGCGTTTATTGCTCTTACGGAACGGTTGCCTGCCCGCCGGTTCAGGCGGGTGAAAGCTGTTGTCACGCAGTTGCCGAAGCATGACCGCAGCGCAGCGGATCAATGGCGCGCTGCGACGGGTTCCCACAGGCGCTATATATATAGTCGGCGCGCTGCCCGCTTTCTGGTTCCTGTACCTGGGTCTGACAGGCGGGCTGGGCGTTGAACCGATCAAGGCGCTGGAGCATGAATTGGGCCAGTTCGGTCTAAAGCTGTTCGTTGCGGTTCTCGCGGTCACGCCGCTGCGCAATCTGACGGGTATCAGCCTGATCCGGTTTCGCCGGGCGCTGGGGCTTCTGGTCTTTTACTACATAGCCCTGCACCTGCTCGTCTGGCTGTTCCTTGACGTGCAGATCTGGAGCCAGATCTGGGCCGACATCCTGAAGCGCCCCTATATCACCATCGGCATGACCGGATTCGTCCTGCTGATTCCGCTGGCGCTGACATCGAACGACTGGTCGGTGCGAAAGCTGGGCGCGGCCCGCTGGCGATTCTGGCACCGGCTGAGTTATCCGGCGGCGATTCTGGGGGCGATTCACTTCGTGATGCTGGAAAAGACCTGGCAGATCGAGCCGCTGGCCTATCTTGGCGTGATTCTGGTGCTTCTGGCGCTTCGGATTCGCCCGAGTCGGGGCCGAGTCACCGCCTGAGGGCCGAGTCGGGGGGCGATTCAGGGGCGACTCGGGGTGGATTTTCGACCAAATGGTCGATTTTTCATGCGGCTTGGGATCAGGCGCCCGAAAAGCGCTGTGGATAAGCAAGGGCACGCCACCCGATCCAAACATATCAGGCTAATCTTCTTACCCAAAAAACCCCGTTTTTGTGCCGAAACTTGCGTTAACCCCCAGATTTTGGGTCCAAATGGGGGTTCGATAAAAAAATGTCATCTTTCTGAAAAAAAGCCCTTGCGGACCCCGACACCGATCCGTAAATACCCCCTCACCGAAGCGGCGAACAACGCTGCTACGGCAAAACAAACGGAAACGAGCAGGCGGGCGCGCCAAGTACAAAGGGCGCAACGGTCGGTTTTGTTTCTGCGCTCTTTGAAATTGCTAGTATCTGAAGAGATATGTGGGCGGTTTGGTTCATTCGATGGATCAACGTCTGTATATCGACTTACTAGGACTTCGGTCCGATGATGTAAGGTCAGCTTCACTGTTTGGACGGCTTTCGGTTTCTTCTGAAACCCGAAGCACAACAAACAGAAGACTGTTCCTGCCTTAGCCGGCAGGAACGATGTGCAGAGGTTCGAACGTCAAGGATAAGCGTGTAAGCGCTTTTCAACTTGAGAGTTTGATCCTGGCTCAGAACGAACGCTGGCGGCACGCCTAACACATGCAAGTCGAGCGATCCCTTCGGGGATAGCGGCGGACGGGTTAGTAACGCGTGGGAACATACCCTTCTCTACGGAATAGCCTCGGGAAACTGAGATTAATACCGTATACGCCCTTCGGGGGAAAGATTTATCGGTGAAGGATTGGCCCGCGTTGGATTAGGTAGTTGGTGGGGTAATGGCCTACCAAGCCTACGATCCATAGCTGGTTTGAGAGGATGATCAGCAACACTGGGACTGAGACACGGCCCAGACTCCTACGGGAGGCAGCAGTGGGGAATCTTAGACAATGGGGGAAACCCTGATCTAGCCATGCCGCGTGAGTGATGAAGGCCTTAGGGTCGTAAAGCTCTTTCGCCAGGGATGATAATGACAGTACCTGGTAAAGAAACCCCGGCTAACTCCGTGCCAGCAGCCGCGG
>JAHEAO010000017.1 GCA_024642725.1 Paracoccaceae bacterium
GACGGCCCTTTCCCGTTCGGTCATCGCCTCGGGTCGCAGCGGGAACATCAACTCATGCACCTCGATATGGGGCGTCCCGACGACCTTGTATGCCGAGGCAATGGTCTTGCCGAGCTCACTTTCCCGGAATGCGGCCATCGCTTCGCGCGACTCCCACAGGAAAAAGCCGCCATAGTGGTTCGGTTCGTCCAACTTCAGATAATATTTCTGGATCAGACCAGGTGTCGCAAGGTATTGCGGCTTCCGCGCTTCACAGATTGCAAGGGCCTCTTCCTCAGTCAAAGCGCTTTCGAATTTCACGAACTGGGTAATCATCCTTATCTCCTCCTTTGATGCTCCAGATCGGTCCGTTCCGATCTGTCACAAAGGTCGCATGTTTCTTTTTGCACGCAAATTCGCTAAAATTAACAATCTCGTTTGCAAATTTCGACAGGTAAGCTCGTGTCAGATACCGCCTCGCCAACCACGACCGTTCTGGAATGGAACGATATCTCGCTGATCCTCGCCATTTGCCGGAGCGAAAGCCTGTCGGGGGCCGCCCGGTCGCTTGGGCAAACTCACAGCACCGTTTTCAGACGCATCAACACGATCGAGGAAAAGACCGGCGTCCGCTTCTTTGACCGTTTCCGGCATGGCTATGTCATGACCGATGCCGGACGGACCGCGTTGCAATATGCAGAACGCATCGAAAACGAAGTCCACGCTTTGGGCCGCGAGGTTCTGGGTCAGGACACCGAATTGCGCGGCCGCATCCGGGTCACCTGCCCCGAAGCCTTTGCCGAGGAACACGCCCCCGGTATCATCGCAAGGTTCAGTGAAAAACACCCCGAGATCAGGATTGACCTGTCGCCCGGCCACGGAGCAGTCGACCTCAACCGGCGTGAAGCCGAGGTCGCGATCCGGGCAACGAAAGCACCGCCAGAGGCAAGCTTCGGCAGGAAGATCTGTGATTTCCGCTTTGCACTTTTCGGCAGTCCCGCCGTCATCGCGGCGACCGCGGGCACCCCGCTGGAAGACCGCCGCTACGCCTTCATCGAAGGCACCATCCCGTGGCTCGTCCCGAAGATCTTCAAGACCAGAGAGGCCGCCGAACAGCAGGCGATATTCCAGTGCCGCGCCTCGCGCGCTGTCCAGAATGCCGCCGCCGCGGGTGTCGGGCTTTGCTTTCTGCCCTGCTACGTGGGCGATGCCGACCCGCGACTGAACCGCGCCTCGGAAACCCTGCCCCATCTCGATCTGCAACTTTGGGTCCTGACCCATCCCGACTTGCGCAAGACCGCCCGCGTGCGAGCGCTGATGACCTATCTCTATGACGAACTCGACGGCATGGCCGACCTCTTTGCCGGCAATCGGGGAATCTCCGCCCGTCCGCCGCTGCCGGGGCCTTAGGGCTACCTGCCGCTGTGTCGTTTTTACATGTTCAAGGGTGCCGCAGCGACGCCGCAGACTTGCGTTGGGCGCCGGAAATACTTAAATGACGAGTCGAGAGGTTGGCGCGGGCGAACGCCTCGCCAACCCGGTCAGGTCCGGAAGGAAGCAGCCGTAACGAGTCCCGTTTGGGTCGTTGTCCAGCCTCTCACCCAACGCGGCGCCAGCCAAAGGAGGATGAAAATGATTGTCTTCGTATCCCTCCGGGCGCGCCAGCCGGCCGCGTAAAGTCGCCGTTTTCGCAAGCCCGATGATCCGTCCCCACGTGCCGGGAGCACGCAGGGATGCCGAGGTCTTTCATAAGGCTTGTCCAAGATGACAAATGATAACCTGACCCTCGCCGATCTCGGCTGGTCGCCATTCTACCAGTCACAGCTATCGCTTGAAGACGTTGCCTCGCTCCAACCCCTGCGCGTCACCGAAGTCCACCGCAATGCGATGGACACCCTTGGCCCCGATGGTCCCGCCCGCATTCCGATGACCGGCGATTTCGCCGATCACGGTATCGCGGTCGGCGACTGGATACTGATCGACAAGGCCACCGGCCACCCGGAAAAAGTGCTCGATCGCAAAAGCCTGCTGCAGCGCCGCGCTGCCGGCAATGAACCTTCTGCGCAGCTGATCGCGGCCAATATCGACACGCTCTTCATCACCTCGTCCTGCAATGCAGATTTCAACCCGGCGCGGCTTGAACGCTACCTTGCACTGGCGCTTCAGGCCAGCGTCGACCCGGTGATCGTCCTGACCAAGGCCGATCTGACCGAGGATGCCGACGACTACCGCCGACGCGCCGAAGCGATCATGCGTGGCGTTCTGGTCGAGGTGATTGACGCAAAGTCCGATGCGGTCACGACCCGTCTCGCCCCCTTCTGCGCCAAGGGGCGCACCGTCGCTTTGCTCGGTTCGTCCGGCGTTGGAAAATCGACCCTGACCAATGCGCTGACCGGAGAACACGCTGCAACACAGGCGATCCGCGAAGATGATGCCAAGGGGCGGCACACGACGACGGCGCGCTCGATGCACCGCACCGATGCGGGCGGCTGGCTCATCGACACGCCCGGCATCCGGGAACTGCGACTGTTCGACGTCGGCGAAGGGTTGGATGAGGTTTTCGAGGACATCGTCGACCTCGCAGTGTCCTGCCGGTTCAAAGACTGCGCCCACGATGCGGAACCCGGCTGCGCGGTACAGGCGGCCATAGCTGCCGGAACGCTGGAAGCGGAACGACTGCGGCGCTGGCAGAAACTTCTGCGCGAAGACCTGCACAATACCGAGAGCGTCGCTGAACATCGCGCCCGCGCGCGCGGCACACAAAAGCTCTACCGGCAGGGAAAGCTGCGCGGCAAATCCAAGCGCGGCGACCCGGCCTGAACCGTCCGGGCGCTACATCCGCGCCCAGATCACCATGCCGACCAGCGCCAGCACCAGCGCCAGCGCCATGCCCAGCGGCACGGCGCTGATCCGCCGCACGCCCGACCCCTTGGGAAACCCGCGCCCCAGCCCCCACAGGCCCAGCGCCACGACCCCGGCAACACCCTGCCAACCCAGAAAACCGGTGACCCGGTTCATGCCCCGGGTAAACCCGTCCCCCGTGGGTTCTGCAAAGACCTGCACCAGCGAAAAGACCCAGGCCGCCGCCCAGATCGCCAGCAGCGCCATCAGCACCAGCGACTTGCCATCCTGCGATCCGTCAGACATCCGCGCACCTCCTCGCCGAAACCTAACGGCAAAGACGCGCTTCGGGCAACCGCACCGCTGGACCTTGGCCGCTGCTCCCCCTAACCTGACCCGGTTACGAATCCGGGGGATGCATGGCGGACGAAGCTCCATCGAATTATCAGGTTCTGGCCCGGAAATACCGGCCCGAGACCTTTGCCGATCTCGTCGGTCAGGATGCGATGGTACGGACGCTGAAAAACGCCTTCGCCGCCGACCGGATCGCGCAAGCCTTTATCATGACCGGGATCAGGGGCACCGGGAAGACCACGACCGCCCGGATCATCGCCAAGGGCATGAACTGCATCGGCCCCGATGGAAAGGGCGGCCCGACGACCGAACCCTGCGGTCAGTGCGAACATTGCGTCGCCATCGCGGCAGGCCGCCATGTCGACGTGATGGAAATGGACGCGGCCAGTCGCACCGGTGTCGGCGATATCCGAGAGATCATCGATTCAGTGCACTACCGGGCGGCTTCGGCCCGCTACAAGATCTACATCATCGACGAAGTTCACATGCTCTCCACCAACGCGTTCAACGCGCTGCTGAAGACGCTTGAAGAGCCGCCCGCGCATGTAAAGTTCATCTTCGCCACGACCGAGATCCGCAAGGTCCCGGTCACCGTCCTTTCGCGTTGCCAGCGCTTCGACCTGCGCCGCATCGAACCCGAGGTAATGATCGCGCTGCTCAAGAAGATCACCGCCTCCGAAGGTGGCCAGATCAGTGACGAAGCGCTGGCGCTGATCACCCGCGCCGCCGAAGGCTCGGCCCGCGATGCCACCTCGCTTCTTGATCAGGCGCTCAGCCATGGCGCCGGCGAAACCACTGCCGAACAGGTCCGCGCGATGCTCGGGCTTGCCGACCGTGGCCGGGTCATGGACCTGTTCGAAATGATCATGCGGGGCGATGCCGCCGCCGCGCTCAACGAACTCGGATCGCAATATTCCGATGGCGCTGATCCGATGGCGGTGCTGCGCGATCTGGCCGAACTCACGCACTGGATATCGGTCATCAAGATCACCCCCGAGGCCGCCGAAGATCCCACCGTCGGGTCGGATGAACGGGCGCGTGGGCAGGGACTGGCCGAACGCCTGCCGATGCGGGCGATGACGCGGATGTGGCAGATGCTGCTGAAAGCGCTTGAAGAGGTCGCGATGGCCCCGAACGCGATGATGGCCGCGGAAATGGCAGTGATACGGCTGACCCATGTCGCCGATCTGCCCTCCCCCGAGGACCTTCTTCGCAAGCTGCAGGACATCCCGACACCGCCTCCCGGCGGCGGGTTCACGGCGCCGACCGGCGGCGGCTCCGCCACCCATTCCGCGCCCAACGCACAGGCCCCGCAGGCCTCTCGCGGTCCAACCGCCCATGGCGGCGCGGCAACCGCGATGGCGCTGGCGCCGGAACATGCCCTGGCCCGCTATGCCAGCTTCGAACAGGTCGTCGAACTGATCCGGCACAACCGCGATGTCAAACTGCTCGTCGAAGTGGAAAATTCCCTGCGGCTGGCGCGCTACAGCCCCGGCCGGATCGAATTCGTGCCGACGGACACCGCCCCTGCCGACCTTGCCCAGCGGCTTGGCGCCCGACTGCAAAGCTGGACCGGCGTGCGCTGGGGCGTGTCGGTCGTCAACGAGGGCGGCGGCAAGACGATTGCCGAACTCCGCGACGCTGACCGGCTGGTGGCGGAATCGAAAGCCCGCGAACACCCGCTTGTGGCGGCGGTCTTTCAGGCCTTTCCGGATGCCGTGATCACCGAGATACGCACGCCTCAGGAAATCGTCGCCGAAGCCGCCATCGAGGCGCTGCCCGAGGTCGATGAAGAATGGGACCCGTTCGAAGACGACTAGCCCTCGGACCGGTTTCGGCAGCAGAAAGCCCGCAATCGGTTCGTATCCTCTGCCCTACGGCCCTTGTCTGCCGGGGCGAGCGACCGTATCTAGGGTTAACGAATTCTGACGGGAGAAAGATATGTTGAAAGGGCTTGGCGGACTTGGAGGTCTTGGCGACATGGCCAAGATGATGAAAGCCGCACAAGAGATGCAGACCAAGATGGCGGCGCTGCAGGAAGAAATGCACAACATGAAGGTCACCGGTGAATCCGGTGCCGGTCTGGTCAAGGCCACCGTAACGGCCAAGGGAGAGCTGGTGGCGCTCGATATCGACCCGTCGATCTTCAACCCTGACGAAAAGGAAGTGGTCGAAGACCTCATCCTTGCCGCGATCAAGGATGCCCAGATGAAAGGCAGCGACCTGTCTCAGGCGGAAATGCGCAAGCTGACCGAAGGCATGGGCCTGCCCGCCGACATGAAACTGCCGTTCTAGGCCCGTCCTTGTCAGACGCCACCCGCGACATCGAAGCGCTGATCGAGATGATGGCCAAGCTACCCGGGCTTGGCCCGCGTTCGGCGCGGCGCGCGGTGCTGCATATGATCAAGAAACGCGGGATGCTGATGACTCCTCTGGCCGATGCCATGCACCGCGTCGCCGCCAGCGCCCGCGAATGCCTGAACTGCGGCAATATCGGCACGACCGACATCTGCGATATCTGCACCTCGGAAAAACGCGCAACCGGAGAGCTTTGCGTGGTCGAGGATGTCGCCGATCTGTGGGCAATGGAACGTGGGCAGGCCTTCCGGGGTCGCTATCACGTTCTGGGAGGAACCCTTTCGGCGCTTGACGCCATCGGCCCGGACGAACTGCGCATCCCCAAACTGCGCGACCGGATAGAGGCCGAAGGCATCACCGAAGTCATCCTCGCGCTCAATGCCACGATCGACGGCCAGACCACCGCGCATTACATCGCCGAAGAACTCGAAGGCCGCGTCAAAGTCACCTCACTGGCGCAGGGCGTCCCGATCGGCGGGGAACTGGACTACCTCGACGACGGCACAATTTCGGCCGCACTCAAGGCCCGCAAATCGTTCTAGCGGCAACGCGGCAACAAAAAACCCCGGCCACAGGGCCGGGGTTTTCCATTCCGAACGAAGCTTCGGAACTCAATCCTCGTCGTCGTCGCCATCGTCATCCGGCAGGTTGAAGAAGCTGTCGGCATCGACCGGCTTTTCCTTCTCGTCCTCTTCCTCATCCGAACCGGACAGGGTGAAGGTCTCCAGCCCCGAAATGGCGGTCGGGATTTTCGGATCTGCCGGCATGCCCAGCGACTGCTCGGTCGACACCAGCTTGCGGCGTTCGTCATCGGACATCACGACGCCCTCAGACGCTTTCTTCGCGGCGGCCTTCTGCACGATTGCGTCCAGTTCGGACTGCTTGCACAGCCCCAAAGCGACCGGGTCGATCGGGGTGATGTTGCCGATGTTCCAATGGGTGCGCTCGCGGATCGCCTGAATGGTCGGCTTGGTGGTGCCGACCAGCTTTCCGATCTGACCGTCGCTCAGTTCCGGGTGGAACTTGACCAGCCACAGGATCGAGGCCGGGCGGTCCTGACGCTTGGACAACGGCGTATAACGCGGACCCCGGCGCTTTTCCTCGCCCACGGCGGCGGCGTTGAACTTCAGCTTCAGCTTGTGCATCGGGTCTTTTTCGGCCGCGGCGATTTCTTCAGCGGTCAGCTGGTTGTTGGAAATCGGATCGAATCCCTTGACGCCGGCAGCTACGTCGCCATCTGCGATGCCCTGCACTTCCAGCTCGTGCAGCCCGCAGAAATCCGCGACCTGCTTAAAAGTCAGTGTCGTGTTGTCTACCAGCCAGACGGCGGTCGCTTTTGCCATGATCGGTTTGGCCATCTTGCGTCTCCTTCGACAAAATCATTCCAGTCCGGGAAATCGGTTGGTCCGGCTGGACCCTTCACTCAATTTCGGGGAAGTTGGCGGTTATATAGTCGCCCTTGACCCGAAGGAAAAGAGGAAATGCGCTGGCTGATCGCTTTGGTCCTGACCACGGGGCTGGTTCATGCCGACGGCGAAGCCGCTGGCGAGTTCGACTATTACGTGCTTTCGCTGTCGTGGTCGCCGAACTGGTGCAAGATCGAGGGCGACGCGCGCAATTCGCCCCAATGCGACCCCGACCACGATTTCGGGTGGGTCATGCATGGGCTTTGGCCGCAATATGAAAACGGCTGGCCCAGCAACTGCTTTGCGCTTCGCCGCAACCCCAGCCGCTCCGAAACAGAGGCGATGGCCGATATCATGGGGACCTCGGGTCTGGCATGGTATCAGTGGAAAAAGCACGGCCGCTGTTCGGGCCTTTCGGCCACCGACTACTTTGCGCTGGCCCGGCAAGCCTATACTTCGGTCACCCGACCCGAGGTGTTCCGGAAACTGACCGAAACCGTGCAGCTTCCCGCCCATGTCGTCGAAGAGGCCTTCATGCAGGCCAACCCTGCGCTTGGCCCCGATATGATCACCATCACCTGCAAGGGGAACTGGATTCAAGAGGCGCGGATCTGCCTGACAAAGGACTTGCAGCCGCGTGACTGCGGCGCGGATGTGATCCGCGACTGCTCGATGGAGGATGCGCTCTTCGATCCCGTGCGCTAGCGGCCGGGCCAGCGCCCCGGCAGGTCAGTGCGGTCCCGTTTCGGTGCCCGGATACCGCCCAATAGCGACTCCGCCATGCTCACAAAAGGCTTCAGGGCCGCATTGTCGCGGACGCTCGCCTTGAGTTTCTCGAACTGCATCACGTCACCAATCCGCCGGTCAAGGAACGCCCAGGTTGCCGAATGCCCGTCCGAATCGTCGCCCAGCCAGTAAAGCAGCGTGGATCCGTAGACTCCCGCCAGAATCGCGCGTTTGGAATACCAGTTGATGTCATCCGACGTGTCGCCAAGGGCGGTCCAGATCTTGTCAACGGTCCCCCAGACCAGCGCAGAACCCTCGGGCGCGTGCTGCGGCATGGAATAGAAAGTCACACCCCTACGCAGAATCTCTTTGTCCGCGGTAGCTTCCAGACGGAACCGAACGGCGGCAGCAACCTTTTCGCTATAGCGCAGCGCGGTCAGATCCTCGGACGCCATCCGCGCCAGCATCTGGTCATCGCCGCGCCTGTGATAAGCAGCGGCAAGATCGGCGGCACCCCGGGGGAACAGCGCCCGCGCCTCTTGAAATGGCACAGCCGTATCTGCAACAGCCGCTTTGAACGTTGCCTCGCTCCAGCCATCGAACGGCACATGGCTCAGCGCCGAATCCAGAATTCTGTCCTTGGTTTCCTGCGTCATTTCAGTCCGTTCCCGGTTCATTTTGGCTGGTAGACAAGATAGGCCGGTCCTGCTATACGGCCACTTCCTGCAATTTATGCAAACTCTAACTTAGGAAGGTGGTGAAAACCACATGCAGGTCAGTGTTCGTGACAACAATGTCGATCAGGCGCTTCGTGCCCTGAAGAAAAAGCTCCAGCGTGAGGGTGTCTTTCGCGAAATGAAGCTCAAGCAGCATTTCGAA
Organism: Paracoccaceae bacterium; assembly: GCA_024642725.1. Taxonomy (GTDB): domain Bacteria; phylum Pseudomonadota; class Alphaproteobacteria; order Rhodobacterales; family Rhodobacteraceae; genus JAHEAO01. The sequence continues at coordinate 8,544 of JAHEAO010000017.1, forward strand.
AAGCCGTCCGAGAAAAAAGCGCGCGAGAAGGCCGAGGCCATCCGCCGTGCACGCAAGCTGGCTCGGAAGAAAGCACAGCGCGAAGGCGGGCTCTAAGTTCCCTTCAACGCTGGGCGGGGCAACCCGCCGATCAGATAACCCCCGATGCGCAAGCTCGGGGGTTTGTCATTTTCAGGCGCCCGGAAATCGGCTAACCGGGGCCCATGCTTTCCTATCAGCACGGCTATCACGCCGGAAATCTCGCAGATGTCCACAAGCACGCCATGCTGGCGTGGATGCTCGACTATCTGACGCGCAAGGACAAACCCGTCACCTACATGGAAACCCATGCCGGGCGCGGTCTCTATGATCTGGCTGCCCCCGAGGCGCTGAAGACCGGCGAGGCTTCGCAGGGCGTAGCGCAGGCGCTGGCACGGGGCTGGTTTGCGCCCGACGATCCCTACAGTCGCATCCTGGAACGGACCCGTGCCGCCTACGGGCCAACGGCCTATCCCGGCTCGCCGCTGATCGCCGCACTCTCGCTGCGCCCCGACGACCATATCCATCTGGCCGAACTGCACCCGCAGGAATTCGACGCCCTGTCCGACCTGATGCTGGCCTACCCCGCGACAGCCACGCGCAAGGACGGTCTGGCGATGGCGCTTGGCTGGACCCCGCCCACCCCGCGCCGGGGGCTTCTGATGATCGACCCCAGCTACGAGATCAAGACCGATTACGACGCCCTGCCGCCGCTGATCCGGGCGGTGAACCGCAAATGGAACGTCGGGATCATCCTGCTGTGGTACCCGATCCTGAAAACCGGCGTGCACAAGCCGATGTTGCGCGCCCTCGCAGACGCCCTGCCAGATGCGATGACGCACGAAGTCCGCTTCCCCCCCGCCCGCGACGGGCACGGCATGATCGGCAGCGGGCTGTTCATCGTCAATCCGCCCTATGGCTTCGACAAACGCGCAGAAAGCCTGTCACGGCGTTTCGCCCAGCCCTAAACCGGCAGCGCCGTTGTCTTGAAGACCGTCCGCAGCGCAAAGCTCGAATGCATCTGCGCCACACCCGGCAGCCGCGCCAGATGGCGGCGGTGAATCTGGGCAAAATGTTCGGTATCCAGCGCCACCACCTTCAGCAGGTAGTCCGCCGTCCCCGCCATCAGGTGGCATTCCAGAACGTCCGGCACCTTGGCCACTTCACGCTCGAACGCATCCAGAACCTCGTCGGCCTGTCCGGCCAGCGTGATCTCGACGAAAACGGTCGTCGGCCTGCCGATCTTGCGGGGATCAAGCAACGCCACATAATCCAGAATATAGCCCGACTTCTCCAGTTGTTGCACCCGCCTGTGACAGGCAGAAGGCGACAGGTTCACCTTTTCGGAAAGCTCGGCATTCGACATCCGCCCCTGCCGCTGTAACGCCATCAGGATTTGGCGATCTATCCGGTCTAGTTCCTCAACCATGCAAAAATCTCGCGCGAAATGGCATCTTCTTCGAAGATTCGTAACTTATACGCCCATTCTCTGCACATCATTTCAAAGCAATTGCAGCCAGAAAAACACAATATGCGCCCAATCAAACACAGGAGAGTCCCATGCTCATCGGCTGCCCGAAAGAGATCAAGCCACAGGAATTCCGCGTCGGTGTCACCCCCAACGCCGCTCAGGAAGCGGTGAATGCGGGCCACAAGGTGCTGGTTGAAACCAATGCCGGCGTCGGCGCCGGCTTCAGCGATGCCGATTATGTCGCGGCGGGCGCGCAGATTGCCGGCACCGCCAAGGAGGTCTTCGACAAGGCCGACATGATCGTCAAGGTCAAGGAACCGCAGGCGGTGGAACGCAAGATGCTGCGCGACGGCCAGATTCTCTTCACCTACCTGCATCTTGCTCCCGACCCGGAGCAGACCAAGGACTTGTTGGCCTCGGGCGCGACATGCATCGCCTATGAAACCGTAACCGATGACCGCGGCGGCCTGCCCCTTCTGGCCCCGATGTCCGAGGTAGCCGGTCGTCTGGCACCGCAGGTCGGCGCCTGGACGCTGCAAAAGGCCAATGGCGGCCGTGGCGTGCTGCTGGGCGGCGTGCCCGGCGTCGGCCCCGCCCGCGTTCTGGTCATCGGCGGCGGTGTCGTCGGCACTCATGCTGCCAAGATCGCCGCTGGCATGGGCGCGGATGTCACCGTGCTCGACCGCTCGATCCCGCGCCTGCGCTACCTTGACGATGTCTTCGGCGGCACGTTCAAGAACTCCTACGCCAGCGCAGGCAACACGATCGAACTGGCGCGTCAGGCCGACATGATCATCGGCGCGGTGCTGATCCCCGGTGCTGCTGCGCCGAAACTGATCAGCCGCGCACAACTGTCGGAACTGAAAACCGGCGCGGCGCTGGTTGACGTGGCCATCGATCAGGGCGGCTGCTTTGAAACCTCCAAGGCGACCACGCATCAGGACCCGATCTACGAAGTCGATGGCATCATGCACTACTGCGTCGCCAACATGCCCGGCGCGGTGGCCCGGACTTCGACAATCGCGCTTGGCAACGCAACGATGCCCTTCATGCTGGCCCTGGCCAACAAGGGCTGGCGCAAGGCCTGCGAGGATGACCGCCATCTTCTGGCCGGTCTGAACGTGCATGCCGGCAAGCTGACCTATGCAGCGGTCGGCACCGCGCTTGGGCTGGATGTGATGGACCCGAAGAAAGCGCTTGCGGCCTGACGGTCGGCGTTCATTCAAGACAAAGGCCCGCGAAACCTCGCGGGCCTTTTCATTTCGGCATGGTGTCGGGCTTACTTTTTCAGCGCGTCCCGAATTTCCATCAGCAGGTCGACCTCGGACGGGCCTGCAGGTGCTTCGACGACTTCTTCTTTCTTCATGGCGGCATCCTTGACCCGGTTCACCATCTTGACCAACAGGAACACCACCCAGGCGATGATCAGAAAATTGATCAGCGCGGTGATGAAACTACCGTAGTTGAATGATGCCGCATCCGGCCCGTCGCCCAGCGCAACTTTAAGCCCCGAAAAATCGATCCCGCCAGTTACCAGACTGATGATCGGGTTGATCAGATCGTCGACGAGTGATGTGACGATTGCCGTGAACGCCGCGCCGATGATGATACCAACGGCCATATCCATGACGTTGCCCTTGGCGATGAAATCCTTGAATTCGTTAAGCATATTTGTGTCCCCACTACAGTTCCTGTTCGCGCGCGCTGCGCGTTCGCGCACAGCCTTTAGCACAAATCGGAAGAGTTGCGCCCCTTTTTTGCGGGGAATGTGCCGATACATGTCACCGGGATAAAAAAGGAAATCCGATGACAATTCTGAACAATACCCTGACCTCGAACCTCGCTGACTTTCCCATCACGTCCAAATGGCCAGCGAGGCATCCCGAAAGGATCCAACTGTATTCCTTTCCGACGCCGAACGGCGTCAAGATCTCCATCGCACTGGAAGAAATGGGCCTGCCCTACGAGGCCCACAAGATCAGCATTTTCGATGACGTGACGACGCCGGAGTTTCTTTCGCTCAACCCCAACAACAAGATCCCTGCAATCGTCGATCCGGACGGACCGAACGGCGCGGCGATCGGGCTGTTCGAAAGCGGCGCCATCCTGATCTATCTGGCCGAAAAATCCGGCAAGCTGTTGGGGTCGACCGCCGCGCAGAAATACAAGACCATCCAGTGGCTGATGTTCCAGATGGGCGGCGTCGGCCCGATGTTCGGGCAGCTTGGCTTTTTCTACAAGTTCGGCGGCGCCGAAATGAAAGACCCGACCGCCCGGAACCGCTACATCGCCGAAGCCAAGCGGTTGCTGAACGTCGTGAACCGGGAACTTGACGGCAAAGACTGGATCACCGGCGAGTTCTCGATTGCCGATATCGCGCTGGCGCCATGGCTCAACGCTCTGGACTTCTATGGTGCCAAGGGCGTCGTCGGCTGGGACAGCTACCCGAATGTCGTTGCCTATACCGACCGTTTCTACGCGCGCCCGGCAGTTGCCAAGGCCAAGAACATCCCGCCGCGAGACTAGCCCGGCAGCGCGCCTGTCAGCACATAGCGCAGGATCTGCACGACCTGCCGCGGCTCTTGCGCAACAGCGAGCGCCGCGGCATCAACCTCTTTCAGCGCATGGGCATGGTCGGGACCGTGCAGGATGATCAGCGACTTGCCCAGCGCAGCGGCATAGCCGGCATCAAAGGCGGCATTCCACTGCTTGTACTGCTCGCCGAACCGGACCACCACGACATCGGCCTGCTCAATGCCTTTCCGGGTCCGGATCGCATTGACCTTCGCACCCTTGTTGTCGTGCCAGAACTTGTCCGGCTCGGCCCCAAGGATCGCCACGCCGCAATCGTCGGACGCGGCATGATCGGTGACCGGGCTGCTGAACGACACCTCCAGCCCGGCGGCCCCTTCGACAATCTGTTCGCGCCAGTCGGTGTGAATTTCACCGGACAGATAAACCTTCAGTGTCATGGCGTTTCCTTTCCGCTTTCGCCTCAGCTGCGCAGCACGCCGCCCGTCGCCTTGCCGACCTTTTCGACGATCGTGGCGGCAATCGCTTCGATCTCCTTTTCGGTCAGCGTCTTTTCGACCGGCTGCAGCCGGACCGAGATCGCCAGCGACTTCTTGCCCGCGCCCATCTGCGCCTCGGCCTTGGCGCCGCTGAATTCATCGAACACCCGCACGCTTTCGATCAGCGCCTTGTCCGCACCGGCCGCCGCATTGACCAGAGTCAGCGCCTCTACGCCCTGATCGACCACGAAGGCAAAATCGCGTTCCACGGCCTGAAGCCCGCTCAGCACCAGCGCCGGTCGCGTCGCGCTCCGGGTCTTCGGGAACGGCACCCGTTCAGGGAAGACGGTAAACGCCACCGCGGGCCCCTTCACATCCAGCGCCTTGAGCACCTTGGGATGGACCTCGCCGAACACCGCCAGCACGTTCTTTGGCCCAAGGCTGATCTGCCCCGACCGTCCCGGATGCCACCACCCCGGCGCATTGCGCTGGATCTGCGCTTTCGCCGGCGCACCGACGGCCGCCAGAACCGCCTCGGCATCGGCCTTTGCGTCGTAAAGATCGACCGCCCGGCGCGACCCAAAGGGATCGCGCGGCGCGGCATGGCCGACCAGCAGGCCAGACACCTGCACATGCTGCTCTTCCGGCTCGCCGCCGTGAAAGGCGGGGCCGACCTCGAACAGCGCCAGATCCATGAAGCCCCGCGCCTGATTGCGCGCCGCGGCCTGCAACAGCCCCGGCAGAAGATCGGGACGCATATGGCTCATCTCCGACGAAATCGGGTTTTCCAGCCGCGTCACATCGGTGCCGCCGCCGAACAGCGCGGCAGACCCCGCGTCGATGAAGGAATAGGTCACGCATTCATTGTAACCCAGCGCCGCCGCCGTCCGCCGCGCATCGCGCTCGCGGATCTGCATCGGCGTCAGGATCGGGCGCGGCACACCGGGCTGGGTGCGCGCCATCGGCTTGCCCTTCAGCTTGGTCAGCGACGCGATGCGGGCCACTTCCTCGACCAGATCGGCCTCTCCCTGAACATCCGGGCGCCAGCTTGGAACCTGTGCCATATTGCCATCAATCACGAAACCCAAAGATTCCAGTGTGGCAATTTGATCTTTCGCAGAAATCTCCATGCCGACGAGCGATTGCACGCGGTCGGTGTCCAGCTTGTAGGCACGGTGCCAGTCCGGGACTTCGCCGGCGACCACGACCTCGGACGGCTCGCCACCGCACAGCTCGATGATCATCTGCGTCGCCAATTCCATCGCCGGGGCGTTGAAGGCCGGATCGATGCCGCGTTCGTTGCGATAGCGCGCGTCAGAGTTGATCTTCAGCCGCCGCCCGGTCGCCGCGATCTGCCGCGTCTCCCACAGCGCCGCCTCAACGAAGACATCCGTGGTTTCGGCGGTGCAGCCGCTGTGCAGCCCTCCCATAACGCCCGCGATGCTTTCTATGCCGCTTTCGTCCGAGATGACGACCATGCCCTCTTCCAGCGCATAGTCCTTGTCATCCAGCGCCACGATACTGTCACCGGCTTTCGCCTTGTGCACCCGCAGATCGCCCTTGACCTTGCCAGCATCGAAAACGTGCAGCGGACGGTTCATGTCGTAAGTGAAGAAGTTGGTCACATCGACAAGCGCCGAGATCGGCCGCAACCCGATCGCGCGCAGCCGGTCCTGCAGCCATTGCGGGCTGGGTCCGTTCTTCACGCCCCGGATCATCCGGCCCATGAACAGGTAACAACCGTCGTCGCCCCGTGTATCTGCGTCGATGGTCACGTTGATCGGACTTTTGAACGTGCCCGGCACAAGCGCGGTCTTCTCGGGCTTCAGCGTCCCCAGACCCCGCGCGGCCAGATCGCGGGCGATGCCGCGAATGCCCAGCGCGTCCTGACGGTTCGGCGTGATCGCGATCTCGATCACCGGATCGACCTTGGCCGGGTCATGCTCGGCCAGCCAGTCGATGAACCTTTCACCGACCTTGCCCGAGGACAGTTCGATGATACCGTCATGTTCTTCGGACAGTTCCATCTCACGTTCGGAACACATCATGCCGTGGCTTTCGATGCCCCGGATCTTGCCGACCTGAATCGTCGTGTCGATTCCGGGGATATACATGCCCGGCTTGGCCACGACGACCGTGATCCCGGCCCGCGCATTGGGCGCGCCGCAGATGATCTGCTTGTCGCCCTCGTCGGTTTCCACGACGCAGACCCGCAGCTTGTCGGCATCGGGATGCTTTTCCGCGGTCTTCACCTTGCCAATGGTAAAATCCCTGAGCGCGTCCAGAGGGTTCTCGACCCCCTCGACCTCCAGCCCAAGGTCGGTCAGCGCATAGGTGATCTCGTCGACCGAGGCGGTCGTGTCGAGATGGTCTTTCAGCCAAGACAGCGTGAATTTCATCGTTCAGGTCCATCGTTCAGGTGTCGTCGGCGTTCCTAGCCGAATTGTCCGGGTGGGGAAAGCCGCGTTGACCTGATTCTTCCCCAGATTGGCCCCAATAGGACTGTAGTCAGGGGCCAGTCGTTCCAGCGGGGACGACCCGGCAGAGACGCGACATTGAAACAGATACTTGCAGCATTGGCGCTTTTAGGACTGGCAGGTTTCCTGCACCTGAATTTTGCAAGGGTCGATCAGGCTCCGTCTGCGATCCTTCGGGCGGCCGAGGCCGCCGGAAAATGTGTCGGGAACAAGATATTCTACGGCAATCTCTCGCTGAACTGCGGATCGCCGGTGTCTTTCGTCGACCTGCGCAAACTGGACATGAGGTCCGACAACCGCGCTCGACAGGGGTCTTCAATCGCGTGGGTTGCTCCCGGAAACTGACCGCGAGGACCGGATGCAGCATCAGGTCTTCGGTTGCAGCCCCGCCAGATCCTCGACGACCTCGAACCGCTCACAGATCATCATCATGTCCGGGGCCCAGCCGCCGTTACGCTCGAAATAGCGGCGATGGTCGTCGTACCACTCCTGGTAGGTTTCGTTCTCGCCCTCGGCCAGCGCGAAATCCTCAGAGATTTCATTCAACGGCATTTCTTCGACGCTGACGGTCCGGATCACGACGGCAGGCGTTCCGTCCCAGTCGGTGATGATATCGCAGCGCCCGGCCACCGGCTTGGCCTCTTTGCCCGGCCCGAAATCCGCCAGCCGCCCCATCGTCGCCCGCTTCTTGCCAGCGCGGACAAGCGCGATGAGTTCGCGGTTCATCGCATCGGAATCGCCGAAGCGGAAGGTGACGGCGTTGGGGTATCTTTGCCTCAGGTCTTCAATCATGGCCGGATCCGCTTTTTCGCGATCATGTGGTTAATATTGCCTGAATATGTTACCGCTACCATTTGCAATTTCAAAGAGTTAGCCATGCGTCCACGTGTGGACGCTACCGATTCACCCCACCGTGCAGGGTCGGCACATCCAGCGCCGAGAACCCGAAATGCCGCAGCCAGCGCAGGTCGGAATCGAAGAAGGCCCGCAGGTCGGGGATGCCGTATTTCAGCATCGCCAGCCGGTCGATTCCCATGCCGAAAGCAAAGCCCTGCCACTCGTTCGGATCTACCCCTGCCGCCGTCAGAACCTTGGGATGGACCATGCCCGACCCCAGCACTTCCAGCCAATCGTCGCCCTCACCCACCTTCACCGTGCCGCCTTCCCAGGAACACTGGATATCGACCTCTGCCGAAGGTTCGGTGAACGGAAAATGCGAGGCCCGGAACCGGGTGCGAACCCCGGTCCCGAAGAAGGCGGAGAAGAATTCCTCCAGCACCCATTTCAGGTTGGCCATCGACAAGTCACGGTCGATCGCCAGACCTTCGATCTGGTGGAACATCGGCGTGTGGGTCTGGTCGTAATCGGCGCGATAGACGCGACCGGGCGCAATCACCCGGATCGGCGCGCCATGCTTGGCCATCGACCGGATCTGCACCGGGCTCGTGTGGGTCCGCAGCACATGCGGCGGGCGGCCATCGCCCGGATCACGATGCATGTAAAACGTGTCCATCTCGGTCCGCGTCGGATGCTCGGGCGGGATATTGAGCGCATCGAAGTTGAACCAGTCACTTTCGACCTGCGGCCCTTCCGCAACCGCGAATCCCATATCGGCGAAGATCGCAGAGACCTCGTCGGTGACCTGGGACACGGGATGGATGGTCCCTTGCGGACGCGGGCGTCCCGGCAAGGTGACGTCCAACCATTCGTGGCGCAGACGCTCGTCAAGCGCCGCATCAGCCAGCGCCGATTTCTTCGCCGCCAGCGCCGAAGTGATTTCATCCTTGAGGCGATTCAGCGCGGGTCCGGCAACCTGCCGCTCTTCGGGGGTCATCTTGCCCAGTTCGCGCATCTTCAGCGCGACCTCACCCTGCTTGCCCATCGCCTGAACCCGGATGTCTTCCAGCGCGGCTTCATCGACCGCCCCGGCAACGGCGTTCAGGTATTTCTGTCTCAGGTCGTCCATCAGGATCCGTCCTATGTTGTCTTGCTCCGGGTGCTAGCGATTTCCGTTTGAGGCTTCAAGCCGATTGCCCTGCCGCCCGGCCTGTCCGTCACTCTGCAAACTACCCGCTCCGGGGCTCAAAGAAAAAGCCGCGTGGCCCGACAAGGCCCGCGGCTTCCTGTGGTTTGAACCCTCTTGAGGGTTACGCGAGCGCAGCCTTCGCCTTATCGACGATCGCGTTGAACGCATCGGGCTCATGTACGGCGAGATCGGCCAGAACCTTGCGGTCCACTTCAATCCCGGCCAGCGACAGGCCATTGATGAAGCGGCTGTAGGTCAGCGAAGCGTCTACGCTGCGCACGGCCGCGTTGATCCGCTGGATCCACAATGCGCGGAAGTTACGCTTGCGCACTTTCCGGTCGCGGGTTGCGTACTGGTTTGCCTTGTCGACGGCTTGCGTCGCGGTCCGGAAGTTGCGGCTGCGGTTACCATAGTAACCCTTGGCGGCCTTCAGGACTTTCTTGTGGCGGGCGTGAGTGACGGTTCCGCTTTTTACTCGAGACATCTTTCGGACCTCCTTAGCGATCGTAGGGCATGTAGGACTTGATGATCTTTGCGTCCTGATCGGACAGCACAGTCGTCCCGCGTGCATCACGAATGAATTTCTTGGTCCGTTTGATCATCCCGTGGCGTTTTCCAGCCTGGGCGGACACGACCTTACCGGTCGCAGTCACTTTGAAGCGCTTCTTCGCGCTCGATTTGGTCTTCATCTTGGGCATTTCCGTCTCCTCTTGGGTCGGTAGAATGTGCGACTCGGCATGCCACTTTCGGCCGGACGCACAGTTAGACTGGGGGCGTATAAGGGGCTATCGAGCGTGAAGCAAGGGCAAAAATGCCGCCAACTCAGCGCAGGTAGTGAGCCACAACACGGGCGAAGACAGCCGGAATGTCGGCAAAGTCATAACCTCCCGGCTGGCGGATCACAGCAAGCGCGGTCAGGCCACCGCCGATCATCAACAAGATAGCAGCCGTCCGTGGTGGGCGGCTTTCGGAAAAGGCGCTGATCAATGAAGGAACGGAAAGGCAACCGACGACGAGACCCACAACGAAAAACAGGTCGTTCAACATGAGATCTCGTCCTTCGTCCGCGCCCTGAGCCGAATTATTCCGGATCCGTGCTGAAGATCAACCTTTCCTCACAGGGTGCCACCCGCAGGATATTGGTCGATCCGGGCTGATTGAATGGAATGCCTGCGGTCACCACGATGAAGTCTTTTTCCGTGGCGAAGCCTTCTGTTCGTGCGGCTCGGGCCGCATTGACGACCGCCATCTTGAAGCGTTCGACCTCTCCGGTCATAACGCAGTGCATCCCCCAGCTAAGGGCAAGGCGCCGGGCCGTTCCGACGCGTGACGTCAGGGCCACAATCGGAACACGCGGGCGTTCCCGCGCGGTCAGCAGCGCGGTTGTCCCGGATTCAGAGAAGCAACAGATGGCCTTGATATCGGTCGTTTCTGCGATTTCACGCGCCGCTGAAACGATCGCGTCCGCGATGGTTTCTTTCCGGCCGGCACGGCTTGCTTCGATCACCTCGCGGTAGATACTGTCGCTTTCGACCTCGACAGCGACATTGCTCATCGTCGTCACAGCTTCAACCGGATAGTTCCCGGCGGCGCTTTCGGCAGACAACATGACCGCATCGGCACCTTCGTAAATCGCAGTCGCGACATCAGAGACCTCTGCCCGGGTCGGCATTGGGCTATCGATCATGCTTTCCAGCATCTGCGTGGCCACGATGACCGGCTTTGCCGCGGCTCGGCAGGCGCGGACCATGCGTTTCTGAAGCGGCGGAACATTCTGGACGGGGAGTTCAACCCCCAGGTCGCCACGGGCCACCATGATGCCGTCAGAGGCCGCCAAGATACTGTCAAATGACTTGATTGCCGCAGGCTTTTCGATCTTTGACATGATGGCAGCGCGACCGGCCACAAGCGCTCTGCCTTCTTCGACATCCGCGGCCCGCTGCACGAATGAAAGGGCAAGCCAGTCGACGCCCAGCTGGCATGCAAACTCAAGGTCCTTTCGGTCCTTGTCAGACAACGCGGCCAGCGGCAGAACGACATCAGGGACATTCACACCCTTGCGGTTCGAAATGGTCCCCCCTGCGATCACTGTGCAATTCGCGAAATCGCGACCGCACTCATCGACCTTCAAACGGATCTTGCCGTCATTGACAAGAAGCGTCGCGCCCGGCTCCAACGCGTCGAAAATCTCGTGGTGGGGCAGGCAGACGCGGGTGTTGTCTCCCTCGGCCTTATCCAAATCCAGCCGGAATTTCTGACCCTCTGCCAGTTCTTCTTCGCCATTCTTGAATACGCCCACACGGAGCTTGGGACCCTGAAGATCGGCGAGAATTGCAATGGGGCGTCCGGTGTCCCTTTCGACTTTGCGAATGATTTCGTGACGGGCACGGATATCGGCATGGTCGCCGTGACTCATGTTCAGGCGAAACACATCGGCTCCGGCCTCAAAGAGTGCACGGATCGTGTCATAGTCGCTGGATGCCGGGCCCAGGGTGGCAACGATCTTTACATTGCGAAGGCGTCTCATAAAGCCTCGTTCCTTTTCTAACAAATCATCATTTCGCTGGGCCACGGACTGTATGGAGCAATTCCCGCGACGTGACAACTGGCGCTTTCGGTACGAGTTGAGTAAGCAAGAACTAACAATGCTAAATGGCAGCTAAATGACAAATCCGGCTTACGAAATCATTGGGAACAAACGTGATTCCCGCTGGCTGATCGCTTGTGATCATGCCACCAACCATGTCCCGGACGACATCTGCGGCGGCGATCTCGGGCTGTCCAGCTCGGAAATGAACCGGCATATCGCCTACGACATTGGCGCAGCCGGGGTAAGTCGGCACCTTGCCGACCTGCTGGACGCACCGGCAATCCTGTCGTGTTTCTCGCGGCTGGTGATAGATCCGAACCGGGGTGCGGACGATCCGACGCTGATGATGCGCGTCTATGATGGGACCATCATTCCGGGGAACCGCAACGCGGATGCCGTGGAAATCGAGCGCCGGAGGGTGACATATCATGAGCCTTACCATGCGGCCTACGCAGAACTGGCGGCAGGCAGAGACGACACAATTATTGTTGCAGTTCATAGCTTTACGCCAAAGCTGAATAGCCGTGCGCCGCGCCCGTGGCATATCGGAATCCTTTATGCCGACTGGGACACGCGGCTGTCAGAGCCGCTGTTGGCGGCCCTTGGACGAGAGCCGGGGCTTTGCGTTGCGGGCAATGAGCCCTATGCCGGGCATTTGCCGGGCGACGCGGTGGACCGGCATGCCTTGCAACCCGGGCGGCCGAATGCTTTGATCGAAATACGCCAGGACCTGATCGCCGACGAGGCTGGTCAGAAGAAATGGGCGGAGCTACTTTCGCGCGCGTTGCAGGAAGCGCTTGCTGTCAGCGGTATCTAGCCAAGAGGTTGAATATGGACGAAAAAACTCAAGTCGAACTGGAAGCCGCTGCGTTCCGAAAACTGCGCGAGCATCTGATGGTCAAGCGTCCGGATGTACAGAATATCGACCTTATGAACATGGCCGGGTTCTGTCGCAACTGCCTGTCGCGCTGGTATCAAGAAGCCGCAAACGAGCGCGGGATCGAGATGACCAAGGAGCAAGGCCGAGAGGCGTTTTACGGCATGCCCTATGAACAGTGGCGGGCCGAGAACCAGACCGATGCCAGTGCCCAGAAGAAGGCGGATTTCGAAGAAGCATTCCGGTTGAACGTCGGCGGCGGGGCTGAGTGACGCAGGCCGATTTAGCCGGTGTTGTTTAACGCGTTCGTTAAAGAACGGCCCAAGGATTTAACGCGTACGTTCAACGTTTAACACGAGCGTTCCTCGAGTTTACGACCGGTTAAGGCAGTCGAACGCTGCCTTAAGACCCGGCTTCGTCCGCATTCAGACTGCACATGTGTATCAGCCAGCCCGCGACCGGATGCCGTTGGAAGACACTAAGCGATGTGCCTTCGCCGGTCGCTTCACCTTCGCTGTAGCGAGCGAGCGCCCAGGCGACATCACCCGACCCACCACATTCGACAATATCCAGCCGTTTGCCTTCTCCGCCCTCGCTGGTCCAGGCTGCATGCACCGTTTCGATTTCCTGGCGCCCGCGTGCGGGTGGACCATAGGGCGACATCATTTGGCTATCAGGCGTGAAGACCGCGGCGCAGCCAATTGCGTCGTGGCCTTGATAGGCCGCTGCATAGCGATCCATCACTTGCTGGAGTTCATTCTTTAGTGTCATGGCGTCCCCCTTTCGGTTGATCATCGTTCAATCCGCGCAGCAGTGCAGAAGGCAGTCAACATCAATGATTGATCGCTTCCGGCGGTCGAAGGGGTGAAATACGTCGGCGCACCTTCGGTGTATTAAAGCGTGCCCGGCTTGATCAGCACGGTGATTTCAGCCGGTTGGCCCGTGCATTTCTGGCAGATCGTGCGATGGCAGATGTAGCCGCTCTGCAGATAGACCTCTGCCTGATAGCGGACGCGCCTGCACAGACAGCCGCCGGTGACGTGAGTGCTTGCAGCGTTGATCTGTTGTCCCCCTCCACCCGGTTGCCCGGCCAAGTTCGTTGAACAACACTAGATTGCCGCTTTGCGGCTTTCGTCCAGATAAATCTCGCGCAGTCGGGTGGCGACGGGACCCGGTTTGCCGGTGCCGAGTTTTGCGTCGTCAATCTGCACGACCGGCATGACGAAGGCCGAGGCGCTGGTGATGAAGGCTTCGTCTGCCTGTTTTGCCTCGGCTATGGTGAAGGGGCGTTCTTCGACCACCATCTGCGCTTCCTTGGCGAAGCGCAGGACGGCGGCGCGGGTGATACCGTGGAGGATTTCATTGCCAAGGTGGCGCGTGATGATCTTGCCGTTCTTGACAATATAGGCGTTGTTCGACGTGCCTTCGGTGACATGGCCGTCCTCGACCATCCAGGCGTCGTCGGCACCGGCCTTTTTCGCCATCATCTTGCCCATCGACGGATAGAGAAGCTGAACCGTCTTGATATCGCGGCGGCCCCAGCGGATATCCTCGATCGAGATCACCTTGATGCCCTGTTTCGCCGCCGGATTTTCGGCAAGGCCGGGCTTGGACTGGCTGAAAAGAACGATTGTGGATGGCGTCGTCGCCGGGTCAGGAAATGTAAAGTCGCGGTCGCCGGGATTGCCGCGGGTGATTTGCAGGTAAATCATCCCATCCGTGATACCGTTGCGTGTGACAAGTTCGCGGTGGATCGACAGCAGTTCATCCATATCGACGGGCGCGGCCATCTCGAGTTCGGAAAGCGACCGCTGAAGGCGCGCGGCATGGCCGGCAAAATCGAGCAGCTTGCCGCCAAGAACCGAGGTGACCTCATAGACGCCATCGGCCATCAGGAAACCACGATCGAAGATCGAGACCTTTGCCTCTTCCTCGAGCAGATATTCTCCGTTCACGTAGACGATCCGGCTCATGCTTTCCTCCTGACAAAGCTCACCGTGGTATTCGGCCAAGTACAGCGGCGGGTCAAGGCCGATGGGGGACAGGCGCGCGGCAATGCTGCAGGTGCAAAATGCGCCTTGCATGCGGGCGCGCAATATTCTACCCCGAAGCCGATCTGAAACGTAATTTACTTACCGGGAAATCCAATGTCCTTCCGCCTCCAGCCCACTCCCCCAGCCCGCCCGAACCGTTGCCAGTTGTTCGGCCCCGGATCCCGACCCGCCATTTTCGAGAAGATGGCGGCAAGCGCTGCGGATGTCATCAACCTCGATCTGGAGGATTCGGTAGCCCCCGACGACAAGCCAGCGGCGCGCGGCAATATCATCGAGGCGATAAATGGCATCGACTGGGGCAAGAAGACATTGAGTGTGCGGATCAATGGTCTGGATACGCCTTACTGGTACCGCGACGTGGTCGAGGTGCTGGAAGGCGCGGGCGACCGGCTGGACATGATCATGATCCCCAAGGTCGGATGCGCGGCGGATGTCTACGCGGTAGATGCCCTGGTTACCGCGATCGAGCGGGCCAAGGGACGGGCCAATCCGATTGCCTTCGAGGTGATCATCGAGAGCGCGGCGGGGATTGCCCATGTCGAGGAGATCGCTGCCAGTTCGCCCCGGTTGCAGGCGATGAGCCTTGGTGCGGCGGATTTCGCGGCCTCGATGGGGATGCAGACGACGGGCATCGGCGGCACGCAGGAAAACTATTACATGGCGCATGAGGGCGCGAAATACTGGTCGGACCCGTGGCACTGGGCGCAGGCGGCGATCGTGGCGGCCTGCCGGACGCATGGGGTTCTGCCAGTCGACGGGCCGTTCGGCGATTTCAGCGATGACGAAGGGTTCGTGGCGCAGGCCCGACGGTCAGCCACGTTGGGCATGGTCGGCAAATGGGCCATTCACCCGAAACAGGTCGCGCTGGCCAACGAGGTCTTCACACCGTCCGAGGCTCAGGTGAGTGAAGCGCGCGAGATATTGGCCGCGATGGAAAAGGCCAAGGGCGAAGGTGCCGGGGCGACCGTCTACAAGGGCCGACTGGTCGACATCGCGTCGATCCGGCAGGCCGAGGTCATCGTGCGGCAGTCCGAGATGATCGCGGCGGGGTGAGAGTAATTGCGGCGCGGGCTGCGCCCGCACCGCGAGGCCTCCGGCGGGGATATTTATCGACGAATGATGGGGACGGTCAGCCTGCGAGGAGCGCGTTGATTTCCGCAAGGCTGGGCATCGATGGCGCGGTGCCGGGGCGGGTGACAGAGATGCCTGCGGTGGCGCAGCCGAAGCGGACCGCCTCAAGCGGGTCGGTGCCGCGTGCCAGTGCTGCCGCGAAGCCGCCATTGAAGGCATCTCCGGCACCGGTGGTTTCGACAACCGGACCGGCGTTGAAGGGCGGCACCAGTTTCGAGCGCTTGCCATCGTGAAAGAGCGCGCCCTTTTCGCCCAGGGTGATGATGGCGGTTCCGACACCGGATTCGAGCAACGCCTCGGCAGCGCGGCGAGCGTCATCGACGGTTGCCACAGGGATACCGGTGATGCCTTCGGCCTCGGTCTCGTTCGGGGTGACATAGTCGCAGAGCGCCAGCATTTCAGGGGCGATGGCGGCGGCGGGAGCCGGATTGAGGATGGTGATGGCGCCGCCCGCGCGGGCGATTTGAAGGGCGCGGTGGGCGGCAGGCATGGGTTGCTCAAGCTGGGTGACGAACACTTTTGCGGTGGCGATCAGTTCGGTGCGCGCCTCGACATCATCGACCGAGATACGCCCCGCGGCGCCCGGTGAGATGATGATCGCGTTGTTGCCTGTGGCTTCCTCGATGAAGATATAGGCTGCCCCCGTATAACTGTCCGCATCCTCGGTAATTTCGGGCTGAACCCCGGCCTTTGCCCATGTCGCGCGGGCCATGTCCGCGAAGGGGTCGCGCCCGAGGCGGCTGATGAAGTGAACCCGGCCGCCGGCCATGGCCGCCGCAACGGACTGGTTGCTGCCCTTGCCGCCAGGTCCAAGCGCGAAGCTGTTGCCGAGTATGGTCTCACCCATTCGCGGCTGGCGATCGGCACGGTAGGCGGTGTCGGCAACGAAGACACCCAGGACGACGATATGCTCTGACATCTCTATTCCTCGGGCGGGATCACGCCCTTGCGGAAAATGAAACAGCCGTAGAAGCGGCGTTCGCCGGTCTGGATGACGGCATAAGCGTCGCGGGCCGCATCGTAGAAATCGAAGCGTTCGATGCCGACCATCGGGCGGTCGCGGCCCTCGGCCGTGTCGATGGCCTGTTGCACTTCCTCTTGCACCGGCGGCACGGTCCTTGGTTCGCCGACGATTTCCATCCGGCCGGCGAAGTCATCCACGAAGGTGTCGAGCGGCATCACGGACAGCACCGCCTCGACCGCCTGCGCCGCTGTCAGGTTGTCCATTCGCAGAAGCTGGCCATGGACGGTGTCTTGGGCCACGGAATCCGAGGGGAAATTGGTGTCGGCGATGACGATCTGATCACCGTGGCCCATGGCGCGAAGCACATAGAGGACATCGGCATTGAGGCGCGGGTCGATTCCCTTGAGCATAGGCGGACTCCTTATGACAGGCGTTTGCCGGTTTCCCGGTCGAATACGTGAACGGCGTCCTTATTGGGCAACAGGCTGATGTCCTGTCCGGGCTTGAACGGATGCCGGGTGCGGAAAATGGCGGTGATATCCTTGCCGCCCATGCGCACGACGACATGGATTTCCGAGCCGGTCGGTTCGATCACCAGCACCTTTCCGGTCAGGCCCTTGTCGGCGAGCGTCAGATGTTCGGGCCGGATGCCCAGCGTGACCTGTTGCCCGTTCTTCAGATCGGCGCTGGCGGGCAGCGCGATCCGCGCGCCTTCCACTTCGGCCCAAGCGGATTTGCCGTCGCGCTGCACGACCGAGTCGAGCATGTTCATCGCGGGCGAGCCGATGAAACTGGCGACAAAGGTATTCGCAGGGCTGTCATAGACTTCGAGCGGTGTCCCGATCTGTTCGATATAGCCGTCGCGCAGCACCACGATGCGGTCGGCCATCGTCATGGCCTCGATCTGGTCATGGGTGACGTAGACGGTCGTCGTTGAAAGGCGCTGGTGCAGTTCGCGGATTTCGGTGCGCATCTGGACGCGCAGCTTGGCATCGAGGTTCGAGAGCGGTTCGTCGAACAGAAATACCTGCGGGTCGCGGACGATGGCGCGACCCATCGCGACGCGCTGACGCTGGCCGCCGGACAGCGCGCGCGGAAAGCGGTCAAGATAGGGAGTGAGCCCCAGAACATCTGCGGCGCGGTTTACCCTGTCGTCGATTTCGGCTTTGTCCATCCGCTTCATACGCAGCGCAAAGGCCATGTTTGCCCGCACTGTCTTGTGCGGGTAAAGCGCATAGTTCTGGAAGACCATAGCGATATCGCGCTCCGAAGGCGGCAGATTGTTGACGACGCGGTCACCGATCAGGATCTGGCCCGACGTGATGCTTTCGAGCCCGGCGATCATTCTCAGCAGCGTTGACTTGCCGCATCCAGACGGGCCCACGAGGACAACGAATTCGCCATCGGAGATGTCAACATCTAGGCCGTGGATGACCTCTACCGCGCCATAGGATTTTCGTAGTGATCGTACCTTGACCTCGGCCATCCCGCCCCGCTTCTGCCGCTAACCCGTCTAACGACTAGCCTAGGATTCAGGGTCTGTCCACGCTGGTGAAGAGCAGTCAGTCACGAATCTTGACTTAGCGTCACATCGCTGAAATGGTTTTCCTTGTTGGCGCAAACACTAGGTCGGGGAATACGCCAAGCTGCGGAAGTTGCTTATTAATCGTTTCACGGATTGCTGGTGTGTTTTTGACGCCAGAAAGTGCAACCGCAGAATGTGCCGACCTTTGCCCTAGGGAGGAGCATTTCGTGAAAGTCGAGATTTACAATCAGATGTTGAAGGCCGGAAAGATCAGCCGGCGCAACGTAATGAAGGGGATGGCCAGCGTCGGAGCATTGTCCGCGATGGGCGGGCTGCCTGCACCGGTGCGCGCAGCCTCGCATGGCGGGAATGTCCGGGCCGAGATCCTGAAGATCCCGGGCGTCGGCATGGGCTCGCCGACCGATGCCGACTGGCAGAAGGTTGGAGAAATGTGCCTTGGGCCAACGATGGCCAATGTCGCCGAGGGCGAATTTGCCGGCGTTGAGCTGACCTTCATGGGCCTGAACAACCAGAACCTGCACAACTTCCTGTTCCGCGGCTTCCTGAAGCCATGGGAGGCCTATACCGGCGCCAAGATCAACTGGATCGATCTGGCGCAGGCCGATTACAATCCCCGTCTGCAGCAGTCGATCGCAACGGGCACCGTGGATTTCGACATCATCGAAATGGGTGCGCCGTTCGAGGGCGATACCGCTGGCCGCGGCCTGCTGGACGAGATGCCCGATTGGGTCAAGGACCAGATCGAGGCCGATGACATCGTGGGTTACCTGCAACCGCCGGTCGGCACATGGGACGGCAAGACCTACCGGATCACCATCGACGGTGACTGCCATACCTTCGCCTATCGCAAGGACTACTTCACCGACCCGGCGATCACCGCCGCAACCGGCATGACCGAGCCGCCGACCACATGGCAGCAGGTTCAGGCCTTTACCAAGGCGGTCAAAGGCCAGAAGGATCCGCTGACCGGGCTAGATGCTTACGGCTTCCTTGACCCGCTGAAGGGGTGGGGCGGGTTTGGCTTCTACTTCCTTGAAGACCGGGCCTCGGCCTATGTGAAGCATCCCGACAGCCCGGCATGGCTGTTCGATCCAGAGACCATGAAGCCAATGGTCAACAACCCGGGTTGGGTACAGGCGATTCAGGATGTGATGGACACGATGCCCGACCTGCCGCCGGATCAGATCAACGCAGATCCCGGCACGACGGCATTCCAGCAGTTTCTTGCCGGAACCGGTTCGGGGATTTGCTGGTGGGGCGACGTCGGATCGTCTGCGCGCACCTCTGACGGGTCGGTCGTCGGCGATGTCGTCGGCTTCTCGATCAACCCCGGTTCAGACCGTGTTTACAACGCGAAGACAAGTGAGTGGGAAACCCCGGCAGAGCCAAACTTTGCGCCGAACATGGCCTATCTGGGTTGGGGCGTTTACGTCACCAGCCGGGTGTCGGGCGATGAGAAAAAGCGCAAGGCGGCATGGTCTGCAGCGGCTCATCTGGGCGGCAAGGACATCAGCCTTTGGATGTCGGCCTACCCGTCGGGCTTCCAGCCGTACCGGAACTCTCACTTCCAGTATGACGAATGGGAGGAAGCTGGCTACGACCGTGCCTATATCGAGGATTACCTCGGCTCGAACGCCGACAGCTACAACCATCCGAACGCCGCTATCGAACCCCGTATTCCCGGTATCTTCCAGTATTACTCGATTGCAGAAGATGAACTGGCAAAAGGGTTCGCCGGCCAATACGGATCGGCTCAGGAAACTGCGGACGCCATCGCAGCAGCCTGGGAGAAGATCACCGACCAGATCGGGCGCGACAGTCAGATCGCGCTTTACAAAGCATCGCTGGGGATGTGAGCGGACGAACGAACCTGTGGGCGCGCATTCCGGTGCGCGCCCTTCTTGCGCCCGGCCGCTTTCGGGCGGCTGAACCCCGATGATGGCTTTTCCGGTTCGTTTGGCTGTGTTTAGAATGATTTCATGAGCAATGCGGGCGATCTTCTTCACGTCGTGACGGCGGATGACATTTCCGACCGCAGACGATTTTTCGGCCGAGCCCTGATCTGGGGATCCTTTGCGGCATTGGTGCTTGTCGCGCTGCTGCAGGCCGGCGACAAGCTGGGTTGGGCAGAGGTCGGCTTTTCGACGTGGAGACCGACGCTCTACGCCTATATCGTCTGGGCTGTCTGCCTGTGCTGGGCGCAGGTCATCATCCGCGGCGAGCAGGGCAAGCGGGTGCTCTTCGTCCTTCCAGCCGCGCTTTTCGTGATATCGCTGGTGGTCATTCCGCTGGTCTTCGGCCTCGGCATCGCATTTTCCGACTGGAACCTGTCCTCGCCCGATGGCCGCAAGTTCAACGGGCTCAACAACGTCCGGCAGATGTGGGCTGACCCATTCTACTGGAACGCGCTTGGCAACATGGTCTGGTATACGGCCGCAATCCTAGTCGAATACACTATCGCGTTCGGGCTCGCACTGCTGCTGAACGCCGAAATCAAGGCGCGCAAGTTCTTCCGGGTCGCGTTCCTTCTGCCGCTGATGTTATCACCCGTTGCGGTCAGCTGGATGATCGGCAAGTCGATGCTCGAAGTCCGGTTCGGCCCGTTGGCGCGGCTGGCACGCTGGCTGGGATGGGACAATCCGTCGTTCTTCGGGTCTCCGGAAATGGCAAAGTTCATGATCATGGTCATGGATGCCTGGACCTTCATCCCGTTCATGATGATCATGATCCTTGCCGGGCTGCAGGCGATCCCGAAAGAGCTGCACGAGGCCAGCCGCGTCGATGGCGCATCCGGCTGGCGATCTTTCTGGGAAGTCACTTTTCCGCTCATGCTGCCGGCCTCGATCACCGCGATACTGATCAGGATCATCTTCAAGCTGAAACTGGCCGATATCATCATCAACGTCACGTCAGGCGGGCCGGGCGGCGCCACCGACAGCGTGACCAGCTTCATCTTCCGCGAATATCGCGACCGCTCGAATGTCGGCTACGGGACGCTTCTGGCGATGGTCTATCTGGTGCTGATCGTCATCGCGATCACGATCTTCATGAAGCTCGCCGACCGCTGGATGAACCCGAGGTACTGATGCCGGAAACACAGATCTTTCATGATGCCGAAGCGGATCGGGGACACCGGGCGAAATGGTTCGCAAGCCGCGTCGCGATCTATGGCTTTCTGCTGCTCTGGACGGTGATCTGTCTCTTTCCGATCTACTGGACGATTACGACAAGCTTCAAGATGGCGCCGGATGTGATGCAGGGCAACATGATCCCCTGGGTCGATTACACACCGAAATGGCTGGGCTGGCGCTCGCTCGGCCTGTCGCCCGAAACCATCGGCAACGAATCGACGGTGCGGGCTGAATTCCTCAAACGCTTCACGAACTCTGCGGTGGTGTCACTGTCCGCCTCGGCGCTGGCGGTGGTCCTTGGCAGCCTCGCAGCCTATGGCCTGTCGCGCTTCAGCTACAAGTTCGGCTTCATGCGCAATCCTGACATCTCCTTCTTCTTCCTCAGCCAGCTGATCCTGCCGCCGGTGGTCCTCGCCCTGCCGTTCCTTGTTCTGTACAAGGAACTCTCCCTGCTCGACACGCGGATCGGGCTGATTGCACTCTACGCGCTGACGGTGCTTCCCATCGTCATCTGGATCATGCGCGACCAGTTCGCCTCGATCCCAACTGAGCTGGAGGAAGCAGCACTTGTCGACGGGCTGTCGATCTGGGGCGCGTTCCTGACGATCATCCTGCCGATCGCTCTGCCCGGCATGGTCGCATCGTTCATCCTGAGCCTCGTTCTGACATGGAACGAGTATTTCTTCGCCGCGCTCCTGACCGGATCGAACGCGGTGACCCTGCCGGTTATGGTCGCCAGCCAGACCGGGAGCCAGGGCATCAGCTGGTGGTCGATGGCGGCCTTGTCTTTCGCCGCGATCGTTCCGCTCATCGTGATCGGCGTCGCGCTCGAACGCTTCATCATCAAGGGCATGGCCGCCGGCGCGGTGAAATAGCAGCCACTTCCCCTTCTTCTGTTGGGAAATATCCCGGGGGGCGGGGGGCTGGCCCCCCGCGGGTCGGCTGGCGCGATAGTGTCAGCCGAACAGCAGGCGCAACCTCTCAAGGATCAGGGCTACTCCGCGCTCTCCCAGTTCCGCATTCGCTCGGGTCGCGGTTTCGACGTACCACGGGCGCTGGTCTCCAAGCCGCGCCATATCGACGGTCTCGGGCGCGAGCGCAAGCATCAGGGAAGTTTCCCCGATACCGGCATGGTCGAACGGATAGCTCTCGATGACGTCCGGCGTCATCAGCGGATGGATCCGGATCCAGTTGAACGGATCATCGCCCGCGGCTTGCTGCGCATAATAATCCTGCATCGCGGCATCGCCCCACCAGCCCTCACCGCGTTCGGTCTCGAGGAAGCGGAACACCGCCTGCCGCCCGGCGAAACGGAAGGCGAGGTCGGTCGGCATGCCCTGGGCAAAATTCTCGGTCTGGTGATGGATCAGCCCGTGGATATTGCGAAAGCCGATGCGCAGTAGCGCATGGAACATCTCTTCGGCAAGCGGCGCGATCCGGCCCGCGTCGACATGCAGGTTGCCGGTGCCCAGGGGACCGGCAACCGCATGGCTCGCGGCACCATAGAAGAAGGGCGGAAGGATGATCAGGTCGCGCTCTGCCTCCAGCCGGTCGAGGATGCGCGTCACGGCCAGCGTGTCCATGCCAAGCGGCAGATGTTCGCCATGATATTCCAGCACACCGATGGGCAACACCACAGGCGTGTTTCCGGCGATGGCATCGCGAATCTGGCCCGGGCGCATCAACTCATACCGCATCGGTCATTCCATGTTCGTGTGGTTGGCGCGCATTGCCTCGGGCGAGATGCCAAGCTGTTCGCGCAACCTCAGCACCATGGCTTCGAACAGGACAAACATCGCGCCTTCATAGAGGGAACCCATGGGCAGGATCGACTGCGCCCGCATGCCGGTGTCGGTGGCCATGGTTTGCGCCGGGATCGTCAGGATCTCGCTTGCCAGTGCCGCGGCGGGTGTGCCGGGCGTTGCAGTCAGGAACAGCACCTCGGCCCCGGCATCACGGGCGACGCGCATCAGGGCGGTGACGGTGGCCAGCTCTCCCGGACCGGCCGACGCAATCAGCAGGTCGCCGGCCCCGACCGGTGGCGCCGCCATGTCACCCTGCATGGAGACGGCGAGCCCAAGGTGATGCAGGCGCATCGCGAGACCCCGCAGCTGCAAACCTTCGCGGCCACAGCCGTATAGAACGATCTTGTCGGCCCCGGCGATACGGTCGCAGGCGGATTGGATCGCAGACGGGTCGATGGCGTGAAGAACCGTGGCGAGATCGCCAAGCGCCGCGTCGATCAGGGGTTTCATGATCCCCCATCCAGTGCATGGGCGATATCGCGGGTCTGGGTGTGCAAGCGTTTGAAAAGCGCATACTGCCGGGTGTAGACGTCAAGCGCCCGCGGCTCGATCCGCGTTCTGGCCGGGTTCCATTTGGCAATGCCGCCCGGCTTTGCCGCGCCGATGGCAAGGGCAGCCAGATAGGCGTCGCCATAACTGGCGCCGATGGATTCCTTACTGATGACCTGCGGCACAGCGGCAATGTCAGAGGTCGCCTGCAGCCAGACCGGGTTCTTGACGCCACCGCCAACGGCAAGGATGCGTGTCGCCTTCTGACCGGTATCGCGGAAGGTCTCGATGACATGCGCAGTGCCGTTTGCGATGCCTTCCAGAAGCGCGCGGAACATGTCGCCGCGCGTATGGGTCAGGTTCAGGCCAAAGAATGTCCCCTTGGCGCGGGCATCGTAGATCGGGGTTCTTTCGCCCATGAAATAGGGCAGCACCAGCAGGCCGTTGGCACCGGGCGGCGCAGCGGCGGCCTCTGCCGTCAGGGCTTCAAAGGCCGTCTCTCTTGGCAACTCGCGCGCGAACTGGTCGCGGAACCAGTGCGTCAGCGTCCCACTTGTGGAAAGTCCTGCCATGCTTGCGTGCTGGCCTTCAAAAAGCCACGGGGCGTACCAGAGGCGGGGGTCATTCACCCGGCCTTCGGTCAGCGCGATGATGAAGATGGTGGACCCATACATCACCATCATGTCACCCGGCTCCTGAACCCCAACGCTAACGGCCTCCGCCGCCGCGTCGATCGTACCGCAGGTGACCGGAGTGCCGACGGCCAGCCCTGTCTCGGCGGCAGCCTTGCTGGTCAAGGTTCCCGCGATCTCGGTGGACCACATCAGGCGCGGCAGCCGATCGGTGCCGATGATGTCGGAGGCGAGATCCTGCGTCCAGTCCCGTGCCGAAGCGTCATAGAGCGGACTGAAATTGGCCGCCGTGTAATGGTCGATCACATATTCGCCGGTCAGCCGGTGGACGAGGTAGGTGGTCGAGGTGGTGATCATCGCGGTGCGGGCAAAGATCTCCGGCCGGTGGTTCTTCAGCCAGAGGATCTTCGGGCCGACCGATTGCGAGGTCAGGGCATTGCCGCAGGTCCGCAGGATCCTGTCAGCACCGATGCGGGCGTTCAGCGCGTCGATTTCTGCCTCGGCACGGCTATCGACACCGTAGAGCACGGCGTTCATCAAGGGCGCGCCATCCGCGTCGACCGGCAGCATGCAGGGGCCGATGGCGCTGGTGGCGATGGCCTTGATGTCTCTGGGGTCGATCCCTGAGTCAGCCAGCAACTTGCGGCTGATCACGGTGAAATCGTGCCACCAATCCTCTTCAGCGCGGTGTTCGGCCCAGCCGGGCTGCGGCACGATCATCTTGTGCGGCGAGGTCGCGGTGGCGACAATTCCACCTTTTTGATCGACGATGACGCCCTTGGATTCGAACGTGCCGATGTCGATACCGAGCGTATGGGTCATCGGGTCCTCTAGCGGGTCAGGGGAAAGGTCTTGTCGATCCGGCCGAGAGCGGTGTCGAGCAGTGTCGCCAACCCGGCGAGGTCGGCAAGGTCGCAGACCTCAAGGCTGGAATGCGAATGCCGCATCGGGAAACCGACGTCGATCGAGACGACGCCTTCGCCCAGAAGCTGGACATAGGACAGATCGGTCAGCACGCCGACCTGTGCCGAGCGTTGCAGGTTGAGCCCGGCCCGGGCCGCCGCGTCTTCCATCAGCTTCACGGCAGAGGGGTGCGGGATCACACCGTTCAGCGTGCCGCGCCCGTGGAAGGAATACAGGCTGATGCCGGGCCCTTTTCCTAGCTGCATATCGCCCCGGTCGGCCAAGTCGGGCGTGTCGCTTGCCAGCATCAGGTCGATCTGGATCGCGATGTCGGGGTTCAGGTTCTGCGCCGCCACGACCGCGCCGCGCAGGTTGAATTCCTCAAGCACCGACCAGACCAGATGCACGGTCGGGCCGGATTTGCGCTTTGCCAGCTTGCCTGCCAATTCCACAAGCACGGCGCAGCCGGCGCGGTCGTCGATGCTGGTGCCGGCGATGCGGTTCCCGGCCAGAGGCAGCACGTTCGGGCGATAGACGATGGGCGTGCCGATGCGGATGCCCGCCGCCTCGACGGCTGCCTTCGACCCGTGGCCGGTATCGATCAGCAGGTCAGGAGCGCGCACGACTTGGTACTTCTCGTCCGGTGTCGTTGCGTGGTGGGCCTTGTTCATGATGATGCCGGGCACATCGCGCCCTTCCCCAACGCAGCACAGCACCGCCTGAGACGCCAAGGCGCGTTCCGGCACGCCGCCCATCCGCTCGACCCGGATCAACCCGTCATCGTCGATCTTTCGGACGATGAAGCCCAGCTGGTCCATATGCGCAAAGACCATGACCGACGGGGCCTTTGGATCGCCCTCGATCGTGACGATCAGGTTGCCGAGCCGGTCTGCGCGGCTGTCGAGCCCCAGAGCCGAGAGGCGCGCGGCGATGTGGTCGCGGACCCGGTCTTCGTACCCCGAGAGGCCGGGAATAAGCATGAGATCCGTCAGGTCCCGGCGCAGGCGTTCGAGCATCATTTACCCCCGCGGGCCGCGCGCGCCCGGTCCATGAAATCCTTGGCGCGATCCGGATCGACCGCCTTCCATGTGTCGCCGTCAACCTTCAGGGCAGACCCGACGATGCAACCGTCCGCGATGCGCAGAATATCGGCGATGGTGGCATGTTTGACGCCGGTATTGGCCAGAACCGGTGTATCCGGCAGGACTTTCTTGACCGCTTCAAGATCGACCATCCTGGCCGCCTCACCGGTTATCTGACCTGACACCAGCACGGCGTCAGGGATAGAGGAAAACACCGCGCTGCGTGCTCGGTCGGGCAATGGGCGGCGGTCAAGGCTGTCGGCGAATTCCGCCGAAACGTTATAAAGCATCGCAAGGTCGTGCCGTCCAAGCCGATCGCGATACCGCATGGCGCGCCCGGCATCCGGCGTCCACGGTCCCATGTCGGATGCATAGGTGCCGGTGAAAATCTCGCGCACGAAAGCCGCGCCGGTGGCGGCTGCCAGCGCCACACTGGACATCGGGTCCCACAGGACATTGACACCGAAGGGCACCGAGATCTCGTCGCGCAGCTTGCCGATGACATAGGCCATGGTGGCTGTCGAAGCAGTGTCGACGTTGAATTCGTAGGGGCGATCGTTTTCGTTGCCGAACATCACCGCGTCGAAACCCGCCCTTTGAAGCGCATTCAGATCATCGAATGCGGCCTCGACCAGATGCTTCAATCCGCCGTGTGCGTCGTGAAGAGGCGACCCCGGCAATGCCCCCAGATGGACCATGCCGATCACCGGCTTTTTCCGTCCGAAGACCGCCTGAAACTTGCTCATGCCACTTCCCCCACATGCAATTGAGCAAAGCCTAGCGCGTTAAAGGTTTGTTCCCAAGATGAATCATACTAACCTCGGGCAGGCAGGGGGATGGTATGGCTTTACAAACAACGCATTGGGACAGGATCGGCAATGGCGGACTGACCTTTACCAAACTGGGGTTCGGGACCGCGCCGCTCGGGAATCTCTATCGCGCAATCACCGATCAGGAGGCCGAGGCGATCCTTGACCTCGCCTGGGACAGCGGCGTCCGGTATTTCGATACTGCGCCCCTTTACGGGCTCGGGCTCAGTGAGACCCGATTGAACCGTTTCCTGCGTGGCAAACCGCGGGACGAATATGTTCTGTCGACGAAGATCGGCCGGCTGCTAAAGGCGACCACGCCTGACAAGCGGGACGGGTTCGGAAAGTGGTTCGACGTACCGTCGCGAAAAGAGGTCTACGACTATGGCTACGACGGCACGATGCGGTCGTTGGAGTTTTCGCTAGAACGGCTGGGTGCCGACCGCGTTGATATCCTCTTTGCGCATGATCTGGACATCTTCAATCACGGCACGCGCGAGGTTCTGGAAGACAAGCTGTCCGAACTCATGGCGGGCGGTTACCGGGCGCTGATGCAAATGCGCGACCAAGGCGTGATCCGGGCCTTCGGCGCTGGCGTCAACGAATGGCAATCCTGCCAGTGGCTTGCGGAACGCGGCGACTTCGACCTGTTCCTTCTGGCCGGGCGTTACACGCTGCTGGAACAAGAATCGCTGGATTCGTTTCTGCCGCTTTGCGAGGCACGCGGTATCGGTATTGTCATTGGCGGACCCTACAATTCCGGCATTCTGGCAACGGGTCCGCGCGAGGGAGCCTTCTACAATTACGATCCCGCGCCGAAAGAGATTCTGCAGCAGGTCGGCAGGATCGAGGCGGTCTGCAAGGCGCATGGTGTGCGGATGCTGGACGCGGCCTTTCAGTTCCCGCTTTACCACCCCGCAGTGGTGTCGGTGATTCCCGGCGGGCAGGGTGTGGCCGAGATGGAATCGAACCTAACGGCGTCGAAAGCCGCGATACCGGCCGCGGTCTGGCACGACCTGAAGGCAGAAGGGCTTGTCCGTCAGGACGCCCCCACCCCCTGAGGAAGCAACGATGGTCCAGATCGACGCGCATCAGCATTACTGGGACCCCGCAAGGGGCGATTACGACTGGATGCCGAGGGACAACGCGGTTCTGAACCGGTCGTATGGTCCGGCGGATCTGTCAGCGAAGCTGGCTGAAGCCGGGGTCACTCATACCGTTCTTGTGCAGGCTGCGGCGACGGTCGCGGAGACTGAATACATGCTGGGGATCGCCGATGCGACGCCATCGGTCGCGGGTGTCGTCGGTTGGGTGGATTTCGAGAAGCCGGGCCACATGGCGGATCTGAAACGGTTGGCCGAGCACCCGAAATTCCTTGGCGTGAGGCCGATGATTCAAGATATCGACGACGACGGCTGGATGCTGCGCGACGATGTCCAATGGGGCTATCGCGCGGTCTGCGATCTGGGGCTGACCTTCGACGCACTTGGCTTTCCCCGGCACCTGGCGAATTTCCTTGTGCTGCTGAAACGGTACCCGGACATGCGGGTTGTCATCGACCATTGCATGAAACCGCAGATCGCTTTTCATAATGCAGAAGATTTCGACTTCTGGGCAGACGGCATGTCGCGACTGGCCGAGACGGGGGCCTATTGCAAACTGTCGGGTCTTGTGACCGAAGCCGGCGAACACTGGACCGTTACGCAGTTGCGCCCTTATGCCTGCCACGTCCTGTCCCGCTTCGGTGCGGATCGCGTGATGTGGGGGTCGGACTGGCCGGTGGTCCGGTTGCGTGCGGACTACGCGGGCTGGCGGTCAGCTGCGCTGGAACTGACGGGCCGATTGTCGCCACAGGATCAGGCCCGTGTCTTTGGCGGGACCGCTGCGGAGTTTTACGGGCTTTCGGTCTGAGGCTTCAGGAAAGCCGCGACGGTTTGTGGAGTAATATTTGCGCGCTCTGCGACCGGGGTTGAAACATGCAGCGCTGCGGCGGCCTGTGCAAAAGCCGTTGCCTTGGCGAGCGGCGCCTCCAAAGCCAGTCGCGCGGCCAGAGCACCGATGAACGCATCACCCGCGCCATGGGTGGAAATCGGTCGCACCTTGTAGGCAGGCATGCGCGATGTTGAGCCATTCTGGCAAAGAACAAGCCCCTCGCCGCCCAGAGTCAGGATGACGTTTGGCACGGAGCGGCAGAGCACCCGGGCAGCCTGCACCGGGTCCAGCCCGGCATCGTCCCGACCGAGCAGGTCGGCGGCCTCGACCCGGTTCACGATGAGCAGGTCCACCTGCCTGAGCAGGTCGGATTCCGTAATTCGCGCCGGTGCTGCGTTCAAAATGACCATTCGGCCCGCAGCGCGGGAAGCAGTTGCGATGGCAAGGTTGGCCGGGCCGGGAATCTCGTTCTGCAAGAGAACCACGCGTGCAGAATCCGGGATCGTAATGCGCGCCGGGTCGATGTCGCGATTGACGCCGGAAACGATGACCGCACCGTAATCCCCGCCCGCTTCGACGATCGCGACGCTCATCCCCGATGCGCCCGGGCGTTGCATTACCTGACGGGAATCAACGTTGCCTGTAACAAGATCCGCCAGCAGGCGCTGGCCGAAGTCGTCATGACCAACGCAACCCGCCATCGCGGTCGGGACGCCCATCTTTGCTGCTGCAATGGCTTGGTTGCCGCCCTTTCCGCCCATCCGGTAGTCGACATTATTGCCAACTACAGTCTCGTCTGGGCGTGGCAAATGCGGTGCGGTCACGATGACGTCGAGGTGAAGCGCGCCGACCACGAAAACCGACATCAGGATTTTCCGTAAAGCGCGTTCGCCACGATCCTCTGGCTGATTGCGGCATCCTGCCGGGCGATGGCGGCGGCCAGAGCGCTATTGCCACGCAGGGTTTCAGCCACGGCCCGCAGGCGGTCTGCCATCAGCAGGTTCGTACGCGCCTCCTCAACCGGGCTCAGCCCGCCGTGGTCCGGGAAGGTGTCGAAATAGATGACGCCGTCATAGCCGATGCGGTCCAGTTCAACGAAGAGTTCGACGGTCTGCACGGGATGCACGCTGCCCACCATCAGCCCGTCGTCGCGCTTGCCATAACCATCGTTCAGGTGGACCCCCAGAAGCCGGGAATGGCGGGCGACAAGATGCGCGGCATGCGCGGGCATTTCATCGGCATATAGCACATGCGCGAAATCGAGGGTGACGCCCGTGTTGCGGCGACCCGCCTCTTTGACCGCCAAAAGCGTCGTGCCGATATCTGGCATCAGCGCATAGGCGCGGGGTTCGTTCGGTTTGTATTCGATGGCAATATCGAGCGCGGGGTTGTGGTCGGCGACCTCGGCGATGGCCGCGACCGTGTCGTCCCACATCCGGGCGTAGTCCACCTGAAACGAATAGTCGAACCCGTCCTGCCCCATCCAGAGCGTCATCAGCGTTCCGCCCATTTCGGCCAATGCGTCAAGGCCGCTCTTGGTCAGGTCTATGGCGTCGCGGCGGGTCTTGGGATCGGGGTTGGTGAACGCGCCGATCGCAAAGCCGGGATCGGTATAATAGCGCATCGCAAGACCATTGAGTGCCATACCCTGATCGGCCAGCAGCCAGGCCAAGTTGGCCGGATCATGGGCGGTGAAGTGGTCAGGGTAGTTGAGGTCGGCAGCGTCGAGTCCGCCCACCTTCCCGGCGCCGGCAATCATCTCGGCCACCGAGGCACCGCTGGTCTTGAAGGCATTCAGCCGGGCGGCGTATTTCGGCTTGTTCGAAACCGCGATGGTTCAGCCCCCCCATGTGCGGCGCAGCACTGCGATCCAGTTTTCGTGGCAGATCTTGCGCATCAGCTCTGGTCCGTAGCCATGATCGATCATCGCTTGTTGCAGCACGGGCAGGCCGGCGACATCGGTTATGTCCTGCGGCACCGTGGCGCCGTCGAAATCGGACCCGAGACCAACCCGGTCTTCGCCCAGATGTTCGATGAGGTGATCGAGATGGCGCAGCATCGGTTCCAGCGTCATGGCGGGCGACTTGCGGCCATCAGGGCGCAGGAACACGGTAGCGAAATTCAGCCCGACCATGCCGTCGGATTCCCGGATCACCGCAAGCTGGCGGTCGGTCAGGTTTCGGGTGCTCGGCGTCACCGCATGGGCGTTCGAATGGGTGGCAACGAGCGGCGCGTCAGAGATTTTCGCGATATCGTCAAAGCCCTTTTCGTTCAGGTGTGAAAGGTCG
Organism: Paracoccaceae bacterium; assembly: GCA_024642725.1. Taxonomy (GTDB): domain Bacteria; phylum Pseudomonadota; class Alphaproteobacteria; order Rhodobacterales; family Rhodobacteraceae; genus JAHEAO01. The sequence goes on from JAHEAO010000017.1 coordinate 39,780, forward strand.
AGCATGATCTTCAGCTTGTTGCATTCCCGAACCAGCGCCTTGCCCGCATCAGTCAGGCCCGGCCCGGTATCAGGATCGCCGGGATAGCGGAAAGGTACGCCGTGGCCGAACACCGTCGGGCGGCTCCAGACCGGTCCGAGGCTGCGCAATCCGGCGGCGTGCCAGACATGCAGGGCATCAAGGTCAGGGCCGATCGGCTCTGCCCCTTCGAAATGCATGATCGCCGAAATCTTGCCGGTGTCGAAGCAGTGCTGCAGCTCTGCCGCTGTCCGGCAGATCTTGAAGTCGTCGGGGGCGGCGCGTTCCATCCACATCAGGTGGCCCGCCATCGCCAGCGCGACGGGCTGTGCCGCGAGATGGCCAATCAGCGCGTCAAGCGGCATGTCGTATGGCGGCGCATCCATGATCGCGTCGCGGTCGGCGGAATCATGGGGTTCGGGCGACGAGATATAGATGGCGAAGAACCCGCCCGCAAAACCTCCCTTTCGCATCCGCGGCAGGTCCATATGACCCTTGCCTTCGCCCTTCAGCCAGATGGCTTCGCGGTTTGCGGGATCGCGCAGCAGCCGCAGCAGGAAATCGTTGTGGCCGTCGAAAACTGGAATCGGTTTGGTCAACTTGCCTGTTCCTCTTGAGCTGCGCGGTAGCCGAGGCTCGCGATCAGCAATTTGCGTGTATAGTCCTGCGTGGCGCTGCGCGATTGCAGGCTGGCGCGGGTCATTTCCTCGACTGCCTGACCGTGCTGCATGACCATCAGACGTTCGCACATATGTGCGACAACCGAAAGGTCGTGGCTGACCAGAACGTAAGTCAGGCCGCGTTCGCCCCGGATGCGATCGAGAAGGTTCAGAACTTCGGCCTGAATCGAGGCGTCGAGCGCCGAGGTCGGTTCGTCGAGCAGAAGGATGCGGGGCTCTAGGATCAGCGCGCGGGCGATGGCGACGCGCTGGCGTTGGCCGCCTGAAAGCTGGTGCGGATAGCGAAAGCGGAAGCCCTTGCCTAGGCCGACATCCTCAAGTGCTTGTTCGACGCGGGTCTCTCGGTCGGAAAACCCGTGGATCGCCAGCGGCTCGGACAGCACCTTGTCGACGGTGTGACGCGGGTGCAGCGAGGCGTAAGGGTCCTGAAACACCATCTGGACCTTGCGGTAGAAGTCGGGGCGGCGGTCATCGGCAAGCTGCTGGCCATCGATGCGGATCGTGCCGCCGGTGACCGGGGCAAGCCCGCAGATCGCGCGCAGCACGGTCGATTTTCCCGACCCGCTTTCGCCGACGATGCCGTAGCTTTCGCCTTCGGCCACCGCGAAGGACACCCCGCGCACGGCGTGGACGCGTTCGGCCCCTTTCGAGAAGGTGACGTTGAGGTCCTTGATATCGAGAAGCGCCATCAGAGTGCCCAGGCCTCGTCGCGCTGCAATGTCGGCAGCGGCCGTTCGCCGCCTTCGATCTTGGGCAGGCAGTTGAAAAGCCCCTTTGTGTAGGGGTGCTTGGCACGGGTCAGTTCGGTCGCCTTGACTTCTTCGACCACCTGCCCCGCGTACATCACCAGCACCCGGTCGCAGAAGGACGAAACAAGCCGCAGGTCGTGGCTGATGAAGATCAGGCCCATGCCTCGTTCGCTGACCAACCGGTCGAGGATGCGCAGCACTTCGATCTGCACCGTGACGTCGAGCGCCGAGGTCGGTTCATCTGCGATCAGCAATTCCGGTTCGGTGACCAGCATCATCGCGATCATCGCGCGCTGCCCCATACCGCCGGACAGTTCGTGCGGATAGGCGTTCATCACGCGTTCGGGGTCCCGGATCTGCACGGCGTTCAGCATCTCGAGCCCGCGTTCCTGCGCTTCGGCTTTGGTCGCCTTGCGATGGGTTCGGTAGGTTTCTGTCAGTTGCCGACCGATGGTCATTACTGGGTTCAGTGAGAATTTCGGATCCTGCATGACCATGCTGATCCGCTCGCCCCTGATGTCGCGCCACTGCGCCTTAGTGGCTTGTCGCAGGTCGGTGCCGTCGAACTCCAGCCGGTCAGCGGTGGCTTTGCCGGGCGGCGGCGTCAGGCCGAGGATGGCCCGGCCGGTCTGTGACTTGCCCGACCCGGATTCACCGACGATGCCGAGGCGTTCCCGGCCCATCGCGAAGGAGACGCCGCGCACGACCTCGACCGGGCCCTGCCGGGACGGGAAGGCGATGCGCAGGTTCTTGACGTTCAGAAGATCGGTCATCCCCGCCCTTTCGGATCAAGCACGTCGCGCAGCCCGTCGCCAAGCAGGTTGAAACCAAGCGAGACGGTGAAGATGGCGATGCCGGGCATGGTCGCGACCCACCAGAAATCCAAAAGGAAGCGGCGACCAGCGGCGATCATGGCGCCCCATTCGGGCTGCGGAGGCTGTGCGCCCAGCCCCAGAAAGCCGAGCCCTGCCGCCGTCAGGATGATGCCTGCCATGTCGAGCGTCACCCGGATAATGACAGAGGACAAGCACAGCGGCACGACATGGCCCGAGATTATTCGAAGGCTGGAGGCCCCCTGCAAACGGATCGCCGCTATATAGTCGGTGTCGCGGATCGTCAGAGTTTCAGCGCGGGCAAGCCGGGCATAGGGTGGCCAGCTGGTGATGGCGATGGCGATGATTGCGTTTTCGATGCCAGGGCCGAGGGCAGCGACGAAGGCCAGCGCAAGGATCAGCCGGGGGAAGGCGAGGAAGATGTCGGTGATCCGCATCAGGATCGTGTCGGTCCAGCCGCCGAAATAGCCCGCCGTTGTGCCGACCAAGAGGCCGATCGGCGTGGCGATGATCGCGACCAGCGCCACCACCATCAGTGTCAGCCGTGATCCATGCACGACCCGGCTGAAGATGTCGCGGGCCTGATCGTCGGTGCCCATCAGGTGGTCCCATGATGGCGGCACCAGACGCGCGGTGCGCAGATCGCCGCTGATCAGCGGGTCATAGGGCGCTATGAGGTCAGCGAAGATTGCGACAAGAACCAAGAGCAGAACGATCCCGAGCCCGATCATCGCCAGCTTGTTCTGCCGGAAGGCCAGCCATGTCCGGTACATCTGGCCCAGCCGCGCCTGCCGACGCGAGGTCGGCTGATCGGACAGAAGCCATTCGCGGCGAGGTGTATCTGCGACACTCATCCGCGCCTCCGGACTCGCGGGTCGAGCAGGGTGTAAAGCACGTCCGACAGAAGGTTCAAACCGACGAAGATCACGCCGATGACGAGAGTTCCGCCCAGAACCGCGTTCATGTCGGCGTTCTGCAGGCTGTTGGTCAGATACTGGCCGAGCCCCGGCCAAGCGAACACGGTTTCAGTCAGGACCGAGCCCTCCAATAGCCCCGCATAGGACAGGGCGACGACCGTCACCAGCGGCACGGCGGCGTTGCGCAAGGCATGGACCCAGATGATCCGCCATTCGGGGACGCCCTTGACGCGGGCGGTCGTGATATATTCCTGCGCCAGTTCGTTCAGCATGAAGCTGCGTGTCATCCGGCTGATATAGGCCATCGAGAAATAGCCCAGCAGCGAGGCTGGCAGAATGATGTGCGAGAAGACGTTTCGGAACGCGTCCCACTGGCCCTGCATCGCGGAATCGATCAGCAGCAGGCCGGTCTTCTGGGTCACGGAATATTCGTAGGCGATGTCGATCCGACCCGGTCCGGCCACCCAGCCGAGTTTCGCGTAAAAGACCAGAAGCGCCAGCAGGCCCAGCCAGAAGATCGGCGCGGAATAGCCGATCAGCCCAAGCACGCGAACCATCTGGTCGGCAAGTTTGCCCTGCTTGACTGCGGCCAGAATACCGATGGGAATGCCAAGGATCGTGCCGATAAGGATGCCGACAGTCGCCAGTTCGACGGTTGCGGGAAAGACTCGCAGAATGTCTTCGGAAATGTCCTTCTTGGTCAGGAAGGACTGGCCGAAATCGCCGGTCATCACCTTTTGCAGGTAAATCCAGAATTGTTCGTAGAGCGGTTTGTCGAGGCCAAGTTCGATGAACGCCTTGTCGTAGACGGACTGCGAGGCGCGGTCGCCCACCACGGCAAGAACCGGGTCGACGGGCACGATGCGACCGATCAGGAAAGTCACCAGCAACAGACCGAAAAAGGTCATGGCCAGTGTCGCCAGCAGCTTTGTAACCTTCCAGAGAAACCGCGAGGGGGCGCTGCTGCGCCCCCCCGGATCGTTTGTCGTCAGGCTCATTACTTGGTCACGGCCTTGAACGAGTTGTCATTGAACGACGGTCCAACAACGAACCCATTCACGTTGGCGCGGCGGCCAAGCACTTCGATCTCCTGGAACATGATCACGAAGGGCGAGACTTCCTGATGCTCGCGCTGCAGTTCCAGATACATCTCGGCCCGTTTGCCGGCATCCGCTTCCAGAACGGCGGCGTCAGCTTTTGCGGTCATTTCCGGGATGTCCCACGAGTTCCGCCATGCCAGAGGCTTGGAGGCTGCATCGTCCGAGTTGTCGGGGTTACGCGCGAAGGTATCGGCGTTGGTATGCGGATCCTGATAGTCCGGACCCCAGCGGCCGATATAGATGTCGTGGTTCCGCGCGCGATACTTGGTCAGCGTCTGCTGGCCATCGCCCGGGATCAGTTCCATCGTGATACCGGCTTGCGCCATCGTCTGCTGGATCGCTTCCGCGATACCGGTGATTTCAGGCGTGTTGCGGGTATCCATCGTGACGGAGAAGCCATCCGGAAGGCCGGCAGCCGCCAGCAGTTCCTTGGCCTTTTCGATGTTCAGGCTAAACGGCGTGTCTTCCAGAGCGCCAAGGAAACCCAACGGCAGGAAGGCCTGATGCACGTTCACTTTGCCCTTCATGATGGTGTCGGCAATCGTGGCGTAATCGACGAGATACTTCATCGCCTGACGCACTTCGGGCTTCGACAGGAACTCGTTCTTCTGGTTCAGGCCGAGGTAGTAGATCGAACCCTTGACGCCGCTGTCGATGACAACGTCCGGGTTGCCCTGAAGTGCGGCGATATCTTCAGCACCAAGGTTGCGGGCGATGTCGATATCACCCTTTTCCAGCAGCAGGCGCTGGGTCGACGTTTCCGGGATGTGGCGATAGATCGCGCGCATCATCGGTGCTGCGTCGCCGGAAAAGTTGTCGTTCCGCTCCAGCACCACGACTTCGTTGGCGCGCCATTCGCGGATGGTGAATGCACCCGAGCCGGCATAGGCGGTCTTGAGCCAGTTATAGCCCATGTCGCCGTCAACTTCGTGCTCTTGCACAAGATTCTTGTCGACAATGAAGCCGACGGTTGCGGTCAGGCAGTACAGCACCAGCGTCGGCGCATAGGGTTTGTCCATCTTGAAATCGAGAGACATGTCGCCGGTCTTGACGACCATACTGTCGACATTTTCGGCATTGAGACCGAACTGGGTCAGGATGAATGCGGGTGATTTGTCGAGCTTGACCGCGCGGGTCAACGAATAGACCACGTCGTCGGCGGTGATCGGGTTGCCCGAGGCGAATTTCATTCCGTCGCGGATCTTGAAGCTGATCGACATTCCATCCGGCGCGACTTCCCAGCTTTCAGCGATCACGCCGAAGATGTTCGAAACGTCGTTGACGTCATAGCCGATCAGACCCTGATAGCTGTTGCCCAGAATCTCGGATGCGGTGAATTCGAACACCTCAGCGGGATCGAGCGAGATCACATCGTCGATCGACCAGGCCTGGATCAGCGTGTCGGGCGGCGTTTCCGCCTGCACAGCTGGCGCTGAGAACCCGGCGACAAGCGCCACGGTCGCAGCGGCAATTAATTTCGGGACGTGTAGCATCTATAACCCCCTGTCTAGAATTTGGCGCAGGTCACGGAGTCAGGCCGGCCTGCGCGATACCCGATTAGCGCGGCTCGCCGGTTTGATGTCAAGCCGCTTGGGTTCAGAAAAACACCGTCAGGGCCGGGGTTTTCGGAGATATATCAGTTGACTAGGCAGTCAGGTCTTGTCTGGGCCGCGCCGGGAACACAAGGATCGCCCGGAAATCGTTGACGTTCGTCAATGTCGGGCCGGTCACGATCTGTCCGCCGATCGCCTCAAAGAAGCCGTGACTATCGTTTTTAGCAAGCGCGCGGGCCGGATCGAGTCCCTTGGCGCGCGCGGTTCGAATCGTTTCCGGTCCGATCGTAGCACCGGCGACCTCCGCGGCGCCATCGACGCCGTCGGTATCGCAGGCGATCGCGTGGATGCCTTCGGCGCCATCCAGCGCGATGGCGAGGGCCAGCGCGAATTCGGCATTGGGTCCGCCGCTACCCGACCCGGTGCGGGTCACCGTCAGCTCTCCGCCTGAGAGGAGCAGAACGGGTGCGTCGCCCGCTGCGAGCCGCTGCCGGATGGCGAGGGCCTGGTGCGCCTGAGATGCGGCGACATCGCGCGCCTCGCCTTCAAGCGCGTCGCCCAGCATCGTGATGCTGCAACCGGCGGCCTCAGCGAGGTCGGCAGCTGCGCCGAGCGACTGCGCGGGGGCGGCGAAAACGATGTTCTTCGTGCGGGACAATCGGATGTCGCCCGGTGGAACCACGCCGGTTTTGCCGGCCAGCGCCTGCGCCACGGAGGGCGGCGGGGTGATCGACCACCGCTCAAGGATTGCCCGCGCCGCTGCTGGCGTGCTGGCGTCCCCGACGGTCGGCCCCGATCCGATGGAGGCCGGATCGTCTCCCGGCACGTCCGAGATCATCAACGCCAGAATCCGCGCGGGATAGGCTTTTGCCGCAAGCTGGCCTCCCTTGACGCGGCTGAGGTGCTTGCGGACCACGTTCATCTGGCCGATCGGCGCACCAGAGGCGAGAAGTTCCGCGTTCAAGGCCTGTTTTTCCGCCAGCGTGATGTCGCCCGCAGGCTGAACCAGCAGGGCGGATGCGCCGCCGGAGATGAGCGCGAGCACGAAGTCCTGTTCCGTCAGCCCCTGAAGCAGGTCAAGCATTTCGCGGGTCGCCGTCAGGCCGGCTTTGTCAGGGACAGGGTGGGCCGCTTCCACGATGCGGACACCTTGGCAGGGTCGAGCGTAGCCATAGCGGGTGATTACCAGCCCTTCGCAGGGACCCCAGGCAGCCTCGACCGCCTCAGCCATCCGCGCAGAGGCTTTGCCGGCGCCGATCACCAGCACTCGGCCCTTGGGCCGGGGCGGAAGAAAGCGGGCAAGGCTGCGCATCGGGTCGGCGACCTCAACCGCGCGATCAAAGAGCCCCCGCAGAAGCCGGCCCGGGTCGTCGGTACAGATTTCCATCAGGAGGAGTGAAACGGCGTCAGGCCCTGCGCGTTCACATAAACGGCCCGCAGGGTCGTGGTGGCGCAGATGAACAGGCGATTGTGCTTGGGCCCGCCAAAGCAGACGTTTGCCACGACCTCGTCGATCAGGATCTTGCCAAGCAAGCTACCGTCCGGCGCGAAGCAATGCACCCCGTCGCCCGCCGACGACCAGATATTGCCCGCGGTATCGACGCGAAACCCGTCAAAAAGACCGCAGTCGCATTCCACGAGCGTCGTCCCCTTGCCAACGGATTTTCCGTCCTTGGACACCGGATAACTCCGGATCTTTGGGGTGCAGTCGGCGACATGGGTCTTGCCGGTGTCCGCCACATAAAGCAGCGATTCATCGCCGGAGAAAGCAAGGCCGTTGGGCTGAACCATGTCGTCGATGACTATCGTGACCTCGCCCGAGGGGTCGATCCGGTAGACGTTGCGGGCGCCGATTTCGGACGGCGAGGCATCGCCTTCGTATTCGCTGTCGATGCCGTAGCTGGGGTCGGTGAACCAGACCGATCCATCGGATTTCACGACGACGTCATTGGGCGAGTTGAAGCGTTTGCCCTTGTAGCGGTCGGCAAGCACGCGGGTGGTTCCGTCATGTTCGATCCGGCTGACCGCGCGACCGCGATGTTCGCAAGAGACAAGCCGCCCCTGGGCGTCGACGGTATGGCCGTTCTGGTTGCGCGCGGGCTGTTCGAAGACCGAAACCTCTCCATTGCGTTCATCCCAGCGCAGCGTCCGGTCATTGGGAATGTCGGACCAGATCAGGTATTTCCCGGCCGGGAGATAGGCAGGTCCCTCACACCAGCGGCCACCCGACCACAAAAGGTCGATACCTGCGTTCATATGGATCATCTTGGCGAACCGCGGATCGCGGATATCGTAGTCAGAGGACGGCATGGCATGTCCTTGCGCATGGAATTCGATCGGACGCTAGCACCCTGACGTTATGTCAGTAAACAGTCCAGTCACCGGGGCTTGTTGCATCTCTTTTGCGGCGCGGCCATATAATGACCGACGAAGCGGCACCGGAGCGCAGAATGACAAACTACCTTGAGTTCGAGAAATCGCTGGCAGAAATCGAAGGCAAGGCTGAAGAATTGCGCGCGCTGGCGCGGGCCAACAAGGAAATGGACGTCGAAAAGGAAGCCGCGGCGCTGGACAAGAAAGCCGATGCGCTTCTCAAGGATCTCTACAAGTCGCTCGACCCTTGGCGAAAGTGCCAGGTCGCGCGGCATCCCGACCGGCCGCATTGCAAGGACTACATCGAGGCGCTTTTCACCGAATACACGCCCTTGGCCGGTGACCGGAACTTCGCCGATGATCATGCTGTCATGGGGGGGCTGGCCCGGCTGAACGGAACCCCGGTGATGGTTATCGGCCATGAAAAGGGCAACGACACCAAGACCCGGATCGAGCGGAATTTCGGCATGGCCCGGCCCGAAGGCTATCGCAAGGCGATCCGGCTGATGGATCTGGCGGATCGATTCGGCCTGCCGATCGTCACGCTGATCGACACGCCCGGTGCCTATCCCGGCAAGGGTGCGGAAGAACGCGGCCAGTCCGAAGCGATTGCCCGATCGACGCAGAAATGTCTGCAGGTGAAGGTGCCGCTGATCTCTGTGATCATCGGCGAAGGCGGGTCCGGCGGCGCTGTCGCTTTTGCGACCGGCAATACCGTCGCCATGCTAGAACATTCCATCTATTCGGTGATCAGCCCCGAGGGTTGCGCCAGTATCCTGTGGAAGGATGCCGAGAAGATGCGCGAGGCGGCAGAGGCCCTGCGCCTGACCGCGCAGAACCTACTGAAGCTCGAGGTCATCGACCGCATCATCCCCGAGCCGCTGGGCGGCGCCCAGCGCAATCGCAAGACCGCGATTGCCGATGTCGGCAAGGCGATCGAGGCGATGCTGAAGGAACTGGCGAAGAAGACGCCGGATCAACTGGTCAAAGACCGGCGCAAGAAATATCTCGATATGGGCGCGAAGGGTCTGGCGGCCTGAGCTACCAGAGGGTCTTGATAGCGCGTCCGGCCCATTCCGCGTCGTAGCGTTCTCCGCCCACTTCGTCGTCGGTCATTGCCGCAAGAATCTGGCCGACGGTCGGCAGGCCTTGGCTTTCCTCACCCGCCGTCCACAGCCGTGACCGCACAAGGGCGCGGGCGCATTGGCTGTACACCTCCTTGATCTCGATCACGATGACCGTCGCCGGGCGAATGTCGCCACGCCCAAGCCGGTCACGCAGCGTCTCGTCGGCAGTGACGATGGCCCGCCCATTGATCCGTATGACGTTGTTGGACCCCGGCACCATGAACATCAGCGAAACACGCGGGTCTCGCAGGATATTGCGCAGGGAATCCAGCCGCTGGTTGCCGCGCCAGTCGGGCATGGCGAGATGGCGGTCATCAAGTGGCGACACGACCGGACCGTCATCGCCGCGCGGCGAGGCATCGGTGCCTTCCGGACCAACGGTGGAGAGGATGCAGAACCGGGACCGTTCAATCCACCGGGCGTATTCCGGGGTCAGCCGGTCGGCCACTTTGCGCAGCGCGGCGTCGCCCGGCGTACCGTAGAGCGCGTGCAGGTCTTCCAGCGTCTCAATCGGCGTCATGGCCTGCCTCCATCCTGAACCCGGCCTCTGCCATCAGGCGGTTGGAACCGGATTCGATAGCGCTTTCGAGTGCCTTCATGAAGGGGTCGATTTCCATTCCCGACCTGATCCGGGGCAGGAATTCCACAACAGCGAGCCCCGGATAGCGCATGATGCCGTGGCGCTTCCAGAAGACGCCGACATTGGTTGCGGCAGGCACGCAATCCTCTGCGGTTTCCCGGTAAAGGACGCCGGTGCCGATCTTGTAGCTGGACGTCGCGCCGGCGGCGACGCGGGTGCCTTGCGGGAAGATGATCAGTTGGCCGGGCATGCTCTTGCCGGATTTCACATCTGCCACCATCTGCTTGATGGCGAGGCTGCGCTTGCCGCGGTCGACGGCGATGCATCCGATCCGTTTGGCGTAATAGCCGACGATCGGCGCCCATTGGAGCTGTTGTTTCATGATGAATTTCGGCCGCGGCACGACCGAGACGATCATTATGATGTCGAAGAAGCTTTGGTGTTTGGAAGCAATCAGCACCTCGTCGGCCGGCACCTCGCCGCGGATTTCGGATTTCAGGCCAACCATCCATCCGGCGGTCCAGCGCACCCAGTTGCAGTAGGTGTG
>JAHEAO010000018.1:0-28355 GCA_024642725.1 Paracoccaceae bacterium
TTCCGGGAATGTGAAGATGTCAAATCCGTCTGGAATGGCTCTCGCAGCCGACCGGGATGCGATGCCTTTGGACCGTGTTCTACGAACTCGACCGATGGGGTTGCGCCGGTTCCGACCGGCGGCTTGTTCAGGCGGAAACTTGGTTTCCGTCAGCTGCAGAGTCCGACCACTCGGATCTTGCGAACCGGAATGCAGAGATCAGCATCGCCAAGGCGATCGCCGAAAGTGTCGCTGCAATTCCGACACCGCTGTAAATCGCGAGAGCCGCAAGAAACGATCCGCCCAGAGCCAGAGCGTATCCGCTGGCGACCAGGCCAGAAACCATCCCAATTCCCAAAAACGCTACAATCATAACAGTTCTCCTACCCCTGAGACTCAAAGAACCAACCGAATGAGGCATCAATGTGGAAAACCGACGTCACAGCGACGGCATTCAACCCAAACGGTAGCTTTGCCTGACGCCAGCATGACAAAGCATCCATTTAGGAAGTCTGAAATTCGGTATTTTCTTAAATACTTAGTGTTTTTAGAAACTTGCCGCCGACCGTCAGCGGGTCAATTCCCAAGGTCGCGTGAATTCCCCAAGAACGCCCGCGATGGCGCTTTCGTCCAGCTCTCCGGTCTTGCGGAGTCTCGCGACTAGACCGCGCTTCTTGTCTTCAAAGACTTCTACCACTTCCGCTTTAAGGCCAGATTTGTCGAGCGCCGCATTGTAGACCCTCGCAATCGCGAGCTTTCGCAACTCGTTCTTCTGAATTTTGCCGACCGCCGTCTTGGGCAGCTCTGAAAGAATCTCAACATGCTTGGGCAGCGCCGCGCGTTCTTGTATGTGGTCGCTGGCAAATTTCAGCAGTTCTTTCTCGGTGGTCTCGGCACCCGCGACGAGTTCCACGTAAACACAGGGCAATTCTCCCGCAAAACTGTCCGGCTGCCCGATGGCCCCAACCATGGCCACCGCGGGATGTCCGGCGAGCGCCTCTTCTATCTGGGCCGGGTCGATATTATGCCCGCCTCTGATGATCAGGTCCTTTGCCCGACCAGTTATCCAGATGTAACCATCGGCGTCGATCCGGCCCAGATCACCGGTGCGAAGATAAGCGCCGTCGGCAAAAAGGCCCTTGTTCTTGTCTGGCTCAACATAGGTCTTGCCCGCATAAACACCGGGGTTGCTCACGCAGATTTCGCCGATCTCATCGACGCCCATTTCACTCTTCACCGCGCCATCGGGTGCGCAATCCAGAATGCGCACATGAGTATAAGCCAGCGGCAATCCGATTGAGCCGATCTTTTTCGGACCTTCCACCGGATTCACGGACACAAGGCAAGTCGCCTCGGTCAGGCCATATCCTTCGACGATCGTGACGCCGGTTGTCTTTTCAAACCGCTTGAAGAGCTCGACCGGAAGCGGCGACGAGCCCGAAAAGGCGGTCTTGACCGACGATACATCGGCATCGACGGGCCGCTGCATCAGGGCAGCGATGGCGGTTGGGACAGTGATGATAAACGTGATCTTCCAACGTTCGACCAGTTTCCAGAAATTCTTGAATACGCCGTCGCCCCGATAGCCCTGCGGCGTCGGAAAGACCCCATGCGCGCCCGAAGAGATCATCGCCATCAGAATCACATGGCAGGCGAAGACGTGGAACAGAGGCAGCGGACAAATGATGTTGTCTTCTTCCGTAAACAGAAGCGTATTGCCCAGCCAGCCGTTATAAATCATGCCCGAGTATTTATGCTGGGCAACCTTGGGCATTCCAGTTGTCCCACCGGTGTGGAAATACGCCGCCACCCTGTCGCCGGTGCTGTCATCGAATTGCAGGGTCTTCGGCTGCGTCGACACATGCTTGCTGAAGGCCATGACCTTGGCCGTGTGCGAGGTCGGGTTCTTAGGGCGCACCAATGGCACGATCCAGCTTTTCGGCGGGGACAGGTAGCGTAGCAGGTCGACCTCGAGGACCGTACGGACATTGGGCGCGTGCCCGACAGCCTCGGCCACTTTCTGAGCGACATCGGTCTTCGGGAAGCTTCTCAGCGTCACGACGACCTTCGCCCCGGTTTCGCGAAGAATTGAACTGATCTGCTCGGGCTCGAGCAGCGGGTTGATCGGGCAGGCAATTCCGGCAATGGTACCCGCAATCAGCGTGATAGCTGTTTCGTGGCAGTTCGGCAGGATATAGGCCACGACGTCGGTTTCACCGACGCCAAGCTTGCGAAACAGATTGGCCGCCTGTGTTACTCTCTCAAGAAAGCTGCGCCATGTCAGCGTTTCGGCTTTGGCCCCGTCGTCGGAAAACATCTGGAATGTAATCGCCGGGCGGTCGCCGAACCGGTCTGCGGTCCGGTTCAGGAACTGGTACATGGTTGCTGCGACATCACGCTGCTCCCACGGCATTTCCGACTCGATAGCTTCGATATCCTTGTGCGATGCAAACCGCGCCATGCCATCCTCCCCAATGCCCTTTTCGGGCTATTGCCGCTTTATTGGGCAAGGATGTGCGTAAATTTCCATTGCCGCAAGCCTGTGATGAAACCAGTGGCAGCGCGTTGTGAAAAATGGGGGACCCAAGGCCCCCCGTTTTTCTGTCAGGCCTCGGTGTCTTGCGGAATTCGCAGCACCTGGCCGGGATAGATCTTGTCGGGATGGGTCAGCATCGGCTTGTTGGCCTCGAATATCTCCGGGTAGCGGCTGGCCTTGCCCAGTGTCTTCTTGGCAATGGCCGACAAGGTGTCGCCCTTCTTGACAGTATGAAACACGGGGTCGGGTCCCGCCACCTTGTCTTCGACAGTCGCGACGCCCTTGACGTTGCCGACCGCGAGAATGACCTTTTCCTTGGCCTCTTGGCTGACAGCCGTTCCGGTCACGTTCACCTTGTCGCCGTCCACAGAGACATCGAGACCTTGAGCCTGCAGCCCAAGAGCTTCGATTTCCGCTAGAAGGGCATCCTTGCTCGGCGCTTCAGCCGCTTCCGCGCTGCCGGTCAGCTTCTTGCCAGCATCCTTAACAAAGCTCCAAAGTCCCATGATAATCTCCAGTTCCTGATGTTGAGAGCAATCAGCGCATTATGCCAGAAATGCCGGCAAGGGGAATTACGCGGCCTCATTCCCCGCAGTGAATTGCAGCCGGGCCAGTCGCGCGTAAAGCCCGCCCTCGGCAACCAGCGTGTCATGCGTCCCATCGGCCACGATGCGACCTTCATCGAACACAAGAATTCGGTCCGCCTTCTTAACAGTCGCAAGCCGGTGCGCGACGATAAGCGTCGTGCGATCGGCGGCCATCGCATCGACGGCCCGTTGCACAAGCTGTTCGCTTTCGGCATCAAGCGCCGATGTGGCTTCGTCCAGTAACAGAATCGGAGCATCGCGCAGAATTGCCCGCGCAATCGCGATCCTCTGCTTCTGCCCGCCTGACAACATGACGCCGCGTTCGCCGACGTAGCTTTCGTAACCTTCCGGCAGCGCAGTCAGGAAGTCATGCGCCGCCGCGGCCTTGGCCGCCGCCTCCACCTCTGCATCGCTCGCGTCTGGTCGACCGAAACGAATGTTCTCGCGCGCCGTCGCCGCGAAAATGACCGGGTCCTGCGGTACGAGCGCAATGTGACGTCGGAACTCGTCACGCGACCGGTCGCGCAGATCCACGCCATCGATCCGTACGGCGCCCCCGGTTGGGTCGTAGAACCGCTGCAACAGCTGTATGACCGTGGACTTGCCTGCCCCCGACGGGCCAACAAGCGCGATTGTTTCGCCAGGGCTGACCCGGAAATCGACATGATCGAGCGCGGGGATGTCGGGGCGTGCCGGATACCGGAATGTCACATCGTCGAACTGGATTTCGCCCAAGATCTTTTCTGGCCGCCGGGGCTTTTCGGGATCATGAACGGCGTCCTCTGCATTGAGCAGTTCAACAAGCCGTTCGGTCGCGCCGGCAGCACGCTGCAACTCGCCCCAAACCTCGGAAAGCGCGCCAACCGATCCTGCAACCATGACTGCATAGATTACGAACTGGACCAGTGCGCCGACGGTCATCTGGTCAGACCGCACGTCCCGCGCACCGATCCAGAGCACACCGACAACGCCAGTGAAGATCAGCGTAATCACGATGACGGTCATGGCGGCTCGCGTCGTAATCCGTGTCAGCGCCACATCAAAGCTCTTCTCCGTCACATCCGCGAAAGCTTTGCGGCTGGCGTCTTCATGGGTGAACGCTTGCACGGTCTGGACAGACAAGAGTGCCTCTGACGCATTGCCGGACGATGCCGCGATCCAGTCCTGGTTCTTGCGGCTCAGGCCGCGCAGCCGCCGGCCCAGCACGATGATCGGAACGATGACGACCGGCACGATCAGCAGAACCAGCCCGGTCAGCTTGGCAGAGGTGTAAAGCATCAACGCCAGCCCACCGAAGAAGATGAGCACGTTGCGCAACGCAACCGAAACCGACGACCCGATTACGGAAAGGATCAGCGTCGTGTCGGTGGTAATGCGGCTCAGCACTTCGCCTGTCATGATCTTTTCATAGAACGACGGGCTCATCCCGATCATCCGGGCGAAGACGGCCTCACGAATATCGGCGACGACGCGTTCTCCCAGACGCGTCACGAGATAATACCGAATCCCGGTACCGATCGCCAACGCCGCCGCGATCACGAGTGCGGCGAGGAAATATTGATCCAGCAGGGCCACGGCCGAAGTCTGGAAACCGTCAACGACGCGCCGCACGGCGATCGGCAGTATCAGCGAGATGGATGCCGTTATGACAAGGGCGACGGCCGCCATCAGCATCAGCAGGCGGTACGGCCGGAGAAAGCCCCACAGTCCGGAAAGTGCGCCAATTCGTTTCGAACCGGGCCGCTGCTCGGTCAGGTTGGTGTCGCGCGCGCTCATGTCTTGTCCTTCCGGCTTTGGCCAGAGCATTTAATGGCTTCAACCGACAGCGGCAAGCGCAGGATGGTCGCGGGCACCCTGAAGCAAAGTCCGTGCTGGTGCGAAGAGGAGTTGCGTCCGGACGCCTGATGCGCTCACCTCCGACAGTGGATGCCATCCAAAGGGGGCGAGAATGCACAAGCTTGATTTCAGTGGACAGGTCGCGGTGATAACCGGTGGCGCGCAGGGCATCGGGGCGGCAGTCGCCCGAAGACTCGCGGAAAGCGGAGCGAGGGTCGCTCTCTGGGACATGGACCAGGTGCTTGCCGCATCAACCGCCCTCGACATCGGGGGGCAGGCCTTCGCGCTGCATGTCGACGTCTCTGACTGGGAGAGTGTCAGCACGGCATACAAAGAAACCATCGCGCTGTGCCAGCGCGTCGACGTGCTGGTCAATTCCGCAGGTATCGCAGGGTCCAACGCACCGGTGGCCGACTATTCCGTGGAAGAGTTTCGCCGGATCGTCGAGATCAACCTTTTGGGCACCTTCCACGTGAACCGGGCCTTCGCCTCCGCGATGCGGGCGCAGAACTATGGCCGTATCGTCAACATCGCTTCAGTCGCCGGCAAAGAGGGCAACCCCAACGCCTCGGCCTATTCCGCATCCAAAGCAGGTGTTATCGGCTTGACCAAATCGCTCGGCAAGGAACTTGCGGATGTGAACGTTTCGGTAAACTGCGTGACGCCTGCCGCAGCGCGTACCCGAATTTTCGACCAGATGAGCCAAGAGCATATCGACTATATGCTCTCGAAGATCCCCCGTGCGCGGTTTCTGGAGCTTGACGAGGCCGCCTCGATGATCGCATGGCTTGCTTCTGCCGAGAACAGTTTCACCACGGCGGGAGTCTTTGACCTGTCTGGCGGTCGCGCTACTTATTGAGTCGTTTTGATAAAGTGACTACTCGCAGACTGGCACAGGTTTGTGCATGCGCGTGGAATTTTAAGTGGTATATATTGCGCGACCAGCCGTTTCTTCGGCAAAGTGTCGCATCAGGAATGCAAGAGGACAGTGCATGATGATCAAGAAACTCAAAACTTCAATTTCTGTTGCCGCCGCAATCTTGTGCGGTGGCTTCGGCGCGGCGCAGGCTGACGAAATGAGCTATGCGACCAGCGATTGGTCTTTTGCCGCCGCGCCTTACCTGTGGGCGGCCGGGCTTGAAGGCAGCACCGGAGTTTTCGGCCTGCCCGCACAGGACATAGACTTGTCCTTTGGCGATATCTGGGACAACCTCGATATGGCATTCATGGCGGTCGGAGAGGCCCGGAACGGCCGCATGACTTTCGGACTTGACTTCACCTATGTGCGGATCAGCACCGACATAAACACACCATTTGGCATATTGGCGAACAGCATCGACGCTGAAGTCACGGCCATGATGGGCACATTCTACGGCGGCTACAGCGTTTTCTATCAGGATAATGCAACGGTCGACATCATCGGCGGCGGCCGGGTCTGGTCGGTTGACAATGACTTTGGTCTGCGCGGCGGCTTACTGGATGGGCGCAAGGCGAGCGATGGCGATACTTGGGTTGATCCGCTGATCGGCGCTAAGTTTCGCACCGATATCAACGACAGGGTCTACCTGACAGGCTGGGCCATGGTCGGCGGTTTTGGCCTGTCGTCGGACAATATGTGGGACGTGATGGGGGCCGTGGGCTACAAGTTCAACGATCTCTTTTCGGTCGTCGTTGGATACCGCGGCTTCGGTGTTGATTATTCCGAGGACGGTTTCGTCTATGACGTAACCCAGAAGGGTCCGGTCATCGGTGGCGTCTTCAAGTTCTGAAGATTGGGGACCGTTCCCGCCTAGGCCGATTGGATCTCATCACGCTGACACCCCACTGTCTTGGGGTGTCAGAACCGCTGACCGACGTAGATGTAGACCAACTGTTCACCATCGTCGTTGATCGAACTGTCGATTGAAAAGTCGACCGGGAACCCTCTCGACAGCCGATACCGCAAACCCAGCCCGGCTGCGCTATGGGTTTCCTCATCAAGGATATTTGCGAAGTCGTCGCCGATAAGGGACGCGCCGGCGAATGCCACGACCCCGAAGCGCTTGCCGATCCGTTGCCGATACTCGACCTGCGCGGAAAGCGACCGGCTTCCCAGATACTGCGTCGCGGGAAACCCGCGCAGCGCATCGGTGTTGCCAACCGAACAGGAATCGAAGAATGGCGCGGCTCCTGAAGTTGCACAGGTTGCCAGCCGGCCCGCGACCACGCCCGACGCCCAGATCGGATAGTACCCGTCCAGCGTCGCATATGCCTTTGTATAATTGCGGTTCTCCCGCTCTATTTCTGTACCCTTGTACGCTGTTAAGGCCAAACGCGATCCGCTCGTCGGGTACAGGCCGTCATCGCGCCGGTCCCAGTCCATCACACCGCCTGCGCTCAGAAAGGTTGCCGCGGCGTCGAGTCTGAACTCCCTTGGCAAGCGGCTCAGGAAGTTGAGTTCCGGTGTCACCGTCGTTTCGAGGTACCGCGCGATGACACCGAACGACAGGTTCGGCGTGACGCCATAGGCCAGGGTCGTCTGAACGAATGTTCCATCTTGACGGACCGGGACAATGCCAATGCTGCTATAGAGATCGTAATTGACGTCCGCCTGCCCGGCGAAGACCTTCAGAATCCATTCGTTGGCCCCGAAATAGACATTGGCAAATGCCCCGTATCCGACGCTGCCGTTGTCGGTCCGAAACCCACCCAGGCCGATCGAAGAGCTTTTCGATTCACTTTCATCCTGGAACATATATGCGCCGCCAACCGCAAGGCCTGCGCCAAGCAGCGGGTTCTTGAACGGAATCGGCGCCACGATGACCGACCCTCTGCGGAAGCCGTAAGCCGGATCGGTCGAATTCTGCAGCAGCTCTTGTTGATTGTCCGCGATGCCGGCCTGCCCCAGCGCCGTGCTTGTCGCAATCGCCGACACACCGACCGTCATGCATGCCAGGCACAGGGCTGATTGGATGACGCTGGCCAACGCTTTGCCGATCGCCGAGGATTTTCCAGCGTCCATTCTGTCCACCTGTCAGATCTCGGGGCCGACATCCTGTCTCAGCCCGTTTCTACGCCCAGCCATCCAAAGGGCTGGGGAGAGGCTTGTCAATTCCGACGCGGCTTTCGAAAAGTCACTGGACAGGCGACCCCGTCCGGCAGAGCGTCAGGCGATCCGCACACCTTGCCGAAGCAGTTCCGACTGCACCTGCTCGATATCGACGGCAGCCACGTCTTTTTCGTGCTTGACGGCAACAGCGGCCGCGACACCGGCACCCTGCCCGGCGACGGCACAACACGCCATATTGCGTGTCGCTGCATGGGCAATCCGGTCGCCCCCGATGGCGCGCCCCGCAACCAGAAGCCCCCGAACCTTGCCCGGCAGCATCGCCCGGTATGGAATATGCATATAGCGCCCCGTCGTCGGAATGATCAGCACGCCATAGCCATCGATAAATTCCGGATAGATCCCGATACTGTCCTCAAACCGGGCTTCTTCGCGCACGTCGCGTTCGGTCATGTTATACGCAGCGTCGATCTTGCGGGTATCACGGATACCGATGGTCATGCCGAAATTCCGCAAGCGGACGCCCTTGCAGCCCGGCATGAACTGCCGCAGAGCCTCGATCGCCAGCATCGCCTGCTTGCGGCCCTCAATCTCTCCCTTGGTCATGCTGTCGGGATCGGTGCCGTCGATTCCCGCAAGATGCACAAGGTTCATATAGGTCAGCTCGCCCGTGTCATGCAGCGCACCCCAGGTGCCTGCAATCGTGTTCAGATGCGCCGGGATGAGCCCCGCCTCCAGCGCCTTCTGGAACGGCTTTTTCAGGAAGGGAGAGAACATGTCGTCCTCTTTTCCGGCCGTCTCAACCGTCCACTCGCCGGTGGACCAATCCTTGTAGGTTTGCGGATCAGCCTTGACCTCGGCCATGAAGGCAGACTTGTCGACACCGGCCAGATGGAACATGACCGAGGCGGCCTGCATTTCCTCCGGCGGCGTCAGATGCGTCGGCGCGCCAGCGCGATGCGCGACGTCGGCATCGCCGGTCGCATCGATCACCACTTTTGCAAGGATTGCCTCGCGCCCGGCCTTGGACTCGACGATGATACCCGCGATCCGGTCACCCTCCATGACCGGCGCCACGAATTGCCGGTGCAGCATCGGGTGAATGCCGGCCTCCTCGACCAGCCTGTCGGCGACCAGCTTGAAGCCCTCGCTATCCAGCTCATAGCTCAGGCTCTGGCTTTCAGGGACGGCGGCCCCCATCGCTTTGGCACGGTCTTCGAATTCCCGCCCGATCCCACCGGCCTCTACCGTGGCCTCGTGTCGGTACCAAGCGAAGCCCTCGACGCCGACAACCGTAATATTACCGCCAAAACAACCGAAGCGTTCGACAAGCGTCACTTCCACTCCGGCCCGCGCCGCCGCAAGTGCAGCCGCCAGGCCACCTGGTCCGGATCCGACGACCAGCACCTCGGTGCGGCGGGCGACAGGCGTCTTGCGGGAAGGTTCAGTGATGAAGTTCATGCCACGGACCACGGTTGAAATCTCCAACCCAGAATGACCGAGGCGTGACGACGACGAGTGGCGGAAAGCGTCATGTCCTTGTCATAATGCGCATCCGTTTGGCCAGTGCTGTCGCTGACGCGGCGTTCAAGAAACGTGCCCGCTTGCCCCGTGCGGCGGGCATGTCCCGGCAAATCCGGCCGCACCACCTGCCGAGCAGCCACCAAGGTGTGAAACGGGTCGAGCACATGCCCCCGCCCCGGCCGTCTGCACGAGTCGTAAGATTTGCCTCAGGCCGAGCGCCTCTTCTGCCCTGTCACCTTGCCCGCCCGGCCGTCCAGTTCCGTCACCAACGTCACGCAGGCACGCCCGCGGTGCTTGGACGCGTAGAGAGCGGCATCGGCATCCGCCAGCATCTGCTCGGCCGAAGGATCGGGATACAAAGTGCTCATGGTAATCCCGACGCTCCCCGAAATGCGGCAAGTGTGGCCCTCAAAGGCAACGGGGTTTTCCAGCTGCTCGATAATCCGCTCGGCAATTCGGCGCAACTTGTGGGGCGTCACCTGACGGTCGAACAGCAGCACGAACTCATCGCCGCCCACGCGCGCGACGGTATCAGCGTTGCGGGTTTCTTCGACCAGAACTTTCGCCACGACCTGCAGGACATGGTCGCCCGCGGCATGGCCAAGGGTGTCGTTCACATCCTTGAAATAGTCGAGGTCGAGATGCATCAGCGCGAAGCGCGCGCCCGTCCCGATAAGCCGGCACAGAATGTGATCCATCGCGCGGCGATTCTTGAGCCCGGTCAGCGTATCGGTATAGGCTTGCTCTTCTGCGGCGACGCGGGCGCTTTGCAACCGGATATTGAGGTTGCGCGACTCGTTCATCACAGCGGTCTTCGCCTCGATCAGGTACAGCATCTCGACCGTCAGGTCGGTATGGGCGAAATCGGCGCCGTTCAGTTGGTGATCGCGCACCGCATCCGCTACTGCAATCCCGAAAGACAGGTTCACCAAGAGACCGCCCTCTGCCGCAATGGGAACCGCAAGACCCTTGAACGTTGTCGTCGGTGCCTCCCGGAACCGCAGATGCAATGGACCATCTGCCGCCTTGCGCAGGTCCGACAGGGTGCGGATGTTGCGCGGTCGGAACGGCTCGATCACATCCAAGAACGCCCGCCCGACCAGCTCGTGAGATGGCATCAGCTTTGCCAGAGTCGGGGCCGCCCTGGTGATGATCCCGGCTGGCGAAACCGTCAGATGCATCGGCATCAACCGGTCGAGATCGCTGCAGGACAGCGCGGCACTATTGTCAGACCCGGGCATCTCAGGCCGCCGATACGCCGAGCGCAAAGGATTTACCCTGCGCAAAACCGGTATCCAGTATCTCGACCGTGATCAGATCGGCGCCAGCCCCATCGCCGCGATGATCGATGACCACAAGTGCTCCGTAATCGTCAGCCATGGCACGCAGCACGCCGACCACGACATGGCCCCAGCCCGGCCGTTCGAACCGGCAGCACAAGGTCAGCCGGTCCGCGTCGAAGTCCTGAACGGCAAGTCGGGGCAGCGAGAGTTCCGGCACTGCAAGTCTGACGCGGTCTTCGAGATCGTCGAGCGAATGCAGGAAATCGACGAAACTGGCCCCGCCAAACCGAAGCAGCCTGCGCAGGTGATCGAATCCGGGTGTCGCGATGACATAGGTGCCCAGGTCTTCCATCAGCACCTCGACCGGCTTGGCCAGCCGGTCCGATGCTGCGGCCAGAACGCGGTCCGTCAAGTCATCTTCGTACCCCAGCAGAGCCTCGAAATTGTCAAAGCCCAGACCGGCGGCCCTCGATATCTCGGACCAGGTTTCCGAGCCGTAGGCGTCGCGCAGAAAACACTGCACCGACCTGTTGATCAGACCATGCATACCAGCCGTCCCTTCTTCTGCCGCGAAAGCTAGTGCACCGGACTTAACAATCGGCAAAGATCAGGGAAGCATGATGAATCGGGACTCGCCAATGCCGATTGTCGTGACTGAAACAGGTCCCAAAGCGAATTCGCCCGTCGCGATCTGATCAATGATGGCGTCAGACTGCAAAATGGCCTCCGGCCCTGAAAGGCGCACAGGCGTCCCGTGGTTTCGCCATTGTCCGCTGTCTTCCCGGCTCCACATCTCCAGGCGCAGCCAGTCGCCGGCTTCCTTTGTCGCCAGCAGGATTTCGGTTCCCTCAGCCTCGGGCAGGAAATCCGCCAACACCATGGCGCACCCCGGATTGTCCGCTACCGTCGTCCGCGCGCAGGCGTCAAGCCAGATGTCGGGACGACCGGCGTCGCCGAAGATATCCTCTGGCAGCACTGCGCCTGCGGGCCGAACCACGACGCGCGACAGGAAATCCTGCATGCGGTCGGACTGTGGTCCGCTCAGTAGCCGCTGGTAACTATGGAAATCGTTGGCGGCATCCAGCGCAGCCAACTGCTCTGCGACGGCAGCCGCGCCCGGTCCCTCGATCTTGGCGAACTCCGGCGCCACGGATTGCCCCGCCCGGCCCCAGTCCCGCGTGATGGTCCAAAGGTCAAGATCTTCGACCGCAGTCTGACCCGACTGGTAGCGTGCCAATTGGCTGTTCGCAGAGAGCCGCTGGGGGTTCAAAACCGGGGTCAGCCAGAGTGCCGCGACCGCAATGACGGCCATCGCCATCCAGATATTGAACCGGCGGATATCCTTCATCCAGCGCGGCGACCGCGCCACCGCGACCATGTAAAGAATCGCATAGGCCAATATGGCGGCGGCCAGCGTCGCTGCCCCCAGCCGGTCCGGGGACCAGCCATGCTGGTTGACCCGCATCCAAACGGCATAGGCGGCCAACCCGGCAAGAACCGGCAGAGCCAGCGCCAGCACCCGGGTCGCAAGCCGCATGAAAGGCATCGTCACCGCCTCGTCATCCGACTGGTCGATGGCCGTGCTGACCAGCGTTATGCCACCTATCGCCATTGCCATCAGGATCGTTGCCGCTGAAAGGCTGCCGAAAAGACCGGAAAGCCCCCGGATCGGGACCATCACGACGAAAACGAGAACCACCAGCAGAACCAGCGGCAACAACAGCCGCAATAGCCGAAGCACCAAGAATGGCGACACATAATCGGACAGTTCATTGACCACTGCCAATGCCAGACCAAGCACGAGGCCCGTGATGACATAGGGCACCGGCTCGATATCCAGCATGTCTTCGATGATCTCCAGCCCGATGATTCCAAAAAGTTCGTTGGATAGCATCATGACCGCCCAGAACAGCCCGGTAAAAAGCCAGGCCGCGACGTAGCGCACGACGACATTCCAAGACTGGTTGAAAAGTTCCGGATAGCCGCGCCAGTTCCGTTCCGGGCCAAGACCGGCGATCAGAAATGGCACCGGCAACGACGCGAGCAGCGCGAAAGCGAACAGGGGATGCCCCGTCTCGAGGAAATCCTTGACGTTATCGAAGCGGAAACTCGCCCAGAGAAGCAACAAAGCCGGCAGGGCTGAAACGGCCAGTCCCACAACAATCGCTCTTGTGGTGTTCAAAGGACCGGACGCAGCCAGAACGGCCGCGAAGAACGCGCCCAGCAGCGCCGCGAGGAACAACACGGCCCGATCGTTCTGGATCATGTCCGGCAGGACATCCGCCAGAACCCAGAAGGTCAGGCCGGCGCCTGCTCCGGTCAGGGCCATCCGTATCCGGTCCGCCGAGGCGCTGCTCAGTCCTGCGAAACCCATGCACTTATCCTTTTGCTTTCACACAAGGCTATGCAGATTGCCACCAGATTGAAATGCCAGATCTCGGGCCAGCGATCAGATGGGTCCGACATCTCAGAAGTCCGTCGGTGCGCCACCCTCGGCCTTCCGGCGCGTGACGAAATCGGCAAGCTCCTCGCGGATGCCTTCGTCCATCGCAGGCGGCTCGAAACTTGCGATGATTTCCTTGAACATCCGATGCGCTCGTTCGGCAGTCCAGACGGATCCGGAAAGCTGCCACGCCTCGTAGTTGCGCCAGTCACTCAGGAACGGCTGGTAGAAGGCCTCTTCATAGCGGTCCTGCGTGTGCTGGATGCCAAAGAAATGCCCGTCATGTCCAACTTCGCGGATCGCATCCAGCGCGATGTCATCCGGACCCGTCGCGTAGGTCGAGGGTTCGAAATAGCGCTGAATCTGCTGAAGGATCTCACAATCCATGATGAACTTTTCCGGGGATGCGATCAGCCCGCCTTCCAGCCATCCGGCGGCGTGATAAACCATGTTGGTGCCCGATTGCACGCTGGCCCAAAGCGAGTTCGACGTTTCCCACATCGCCTGCCCGTCCGGCACGTTCGCCGCGCAAACGCCCGAGGATCGCAGCGGCAAACCATAGAACCGCGCGAGTTGCCCGGTCATCTGCGTCGCACGCATGTATTCCGGTGTCCCAAAAGCCGGCGCGCCCGATTTCATGTCGACGTTCGAGGTGAACGTGCCGAACGCGCAGGGCGAACCGGGTTTCATCCATTGCGCCATCGCAATGGTGCAAAGCCCCTCGGCGATTGACTGCGCCACCGCGCCGGCCATGGTGACCGGCGCCATCGCGCCCGCCAGCGTAAACGGCGTGACAACCGTCGCCTGGCCGCGCATCACGCAGCGCATGTATCCGTCCAGCATGGGCGTGTCATGCTTGAGCGGTGAGGTCGAGTTGATGTTGGTGTACATCCGCGGCGTCGCCTCGAATTCCTCATGGCTAAGTCCGCCTGCGATGCGGACCATCTCCATAACGTCCTCAACCCGTTCCTTGCCCAGACTGTAGGCATGCGCGACCTTGTCGGTGAGCGTCAGCTTGTCATAAAGCACATCAAGATGGCGCACGCTGGCATGCACATCGACAGGTTCAACCGGATAGCCGCCCGCGACATGGATACAGTTGAAATACTGCGTCAGCCTCAGAAGGTTGGCACATTGTTCGCGGGTCCCCGGCACCTTGCCGGTTTCCAGATCCCAGTAGTTTGGAGGCGACGAGACGTTCACGAACACCATGTTCTTCCCGCCGATGGTGATCTTCCGCGCCTCGTTGCGCGGCGTAATCGTGAATTCCGACGGCGCTTTCGCCAGCATCTCCATCACGAAATCACGCCCCATGCGCACGTTCGTCTCGCTGACCTTGCAACCGGCCTCTTTTAGAATTGCAAGACTTTCATCATTCAGAAACTCGATGCCGATCTCTTCCAGAATGCGCATCGCACCATCATGGATGGCATGCACGCCCTCCTCGCTCAGCGGCTCCGTCGGGCGATCGGTGTTGACCGGCACCCGCCACGGCATCTGCTCGATGACATTCGGGCTCGAGCGTCTGGCATTGCCAGAGCGTCCGCCCGAGCGTTTCCTGCGATGTGCATCATCCGTCATGAGAGCCTCCATGTTCCAAGCAAAGGAACCCGAAAGCGCGACTATATTCGGCGCGGAATGCGACCGGCGATGTCGTTTTCCGGTGGCGAAAGACGAACTGCCGCGACGACCGACCTCAAATCGCGATCTCTGAGGTGACAATCTTCAGCATCCTCCTGCAAACCGGAGTCATTCTCTGATTTCGTCGGGTGATCACGTGATATGGCGACAGAATGATACTCTCTTTCATGGCAACGGCACGGAATTTGTCGGACTCGGCGAGCAGCCCAAAGACTTCGGACGACATCGCAGCGATTGCATCGGAATTTCTGAGGTAGCCCATCGTGAAGACCAGTGACGCCGTGACGATCGTGTCGCGCGGGACAGGCAGATTGCGGTTCATGAACGCCTGTTCCACGGCGTCACGTATCGGCATACCGGTGCGCTGAATAACCCAGGTCATTCCGACCAGTTGGTCAAAGCTGGTATACGGGCCAGCCTGAAGGCTGTGACCAGTGCGGGTGACAAAGCAGACTTCTTCGACGCGCCCACGACGAACGTCCAGAAGGCGACGGTCAACGCCCGGCGGCACGCGAGACAGGACGATATCGTATTCTCCGGCAAGCAGGCCCTCGACAAGCTGGACACTTGGCGCAACATCGACACTGACTTCGCAGAATGTCGCTTCCTGTTTCAGGCGCTGCGCCGCCGGAACGACAATGCTGATCGCCGGCCCCGTTACGGCACCGATCCGCACCGAACCTGCCAGCCCCGTCTGGAAGGCATCGATTTCGCTGACCGTGACCTCCAGTTCGCTCATGATGGTGCTGGCGCGATGTGCCATGACCGTTCCGAGCGGCGTCGTGACCATGCCTTTGGGTCGCCGATCGAAGAGCGAGCTGCCAACGAGATTCTCAATCTCTGCAAGCGTTCGGGAGGCGGCCGGCTGCGTGATCGCGAGCCGTTCCGCGGCCAGGGAAATTTGTCCGGTCCGCGCGATCGCATCGATGAGCCGGATATGACGGAGATTCAGGCGGGACAGGAGCTGGTTCATTCCACTATCATACCACTATCGGTATGCAGGTTACGATAATTGTGATTTGAATGGTATTCATTTCCAAGGGAATGATGCGAAGCAGCCGCAAGATTCGGCTCAAGCAACTAAGTATCGCGTAAGGCAGTACTTGCTGCCCGCGACAGGGAGGTAATTCAATGAAACTTCTGTCAACGGGGCTTTCTGCCCTGATTATCGGCGTGGGCTTGTTCACCGCGCCCGCATTTGCCCAGGACAAGGGCACCATCGGCATCGCAATGCCAACCAAGTCGTCAGCGCGCTGGATTTCGGACGGCAACTCCATGGTCGAGCAATTCAAGGCGGCAGGCTACGCCACGGACCTTCAGTATGCCGAAGACGACATTCCGAACCAGCTTGCGCAGATCGAGAACATGATCACCAAAGAGGTGGACGCGCTTGTCATCGCCGCCATCGATGGCACCACTCTGTCGAACGCGCTGGCCAACGCCGCGGCATTGGACATACCGGTCATTGCCTACGACCGGCTGATCCGCGACAGCGGCGATGTCGACTATTACGCGACTTTCGACAACTTCAAGGTCGGTGTTCAGCAGGCATCATCGCTTGTCTCCGGCCTCGAGGCCCGGTACCCGGATGTGTCGCCGTGGAACGTCGAGCTTTTCGGTGGCTCTCCAGACGACAACAACGCCTACTTCTTCTATGATGGTGCGATGAGCGTGCTTCAGCCGCTGATCGATTCCGGCAAGATTAGCGTAAAGTCCGGTCAGCTGGGGATGGATACCGTCGGCACGCTGCGCTGGGACGGTGCGGTCGCGCAGGCCCGCATGGATAACCTGCTGTCGGCACACTACACGGATGCAACGGTTCAGGGCGTGCTGTCACCCTACGATGGCTTGTCCATCGGTATCCTTTCTTCGCTCAAGGGCGTGGGATACGGCTCTGGCGGGCAGCCCATGCCGATCGTGACCGGGCAAGACGCCGAGGTTCCCTCGGTCAAGTCGATCCTTGCCGGCGAACAGTACTCGACGGTCTTCAAGGACACCCGCGAACTGGCACGCGTGACGGTCGGAATGGTTCAGGCCCTGTTGGAAGGTGGAGAGCCGGAAATCAACGACACCAAGACCTATGACAACGGTGTGAAGGTCGTTCCTTCCTACCTGCTGGAGCCTGTGTCCGTAGACGAATCCAATTGGGAAGAAATCCTGATCGGATCGGGCTACTACACCAAGGACCAAGTCCAGTAAGCCACGGCATCGGGGCGCGCAACCGCGCGCCCTGACCCTTGGCGGCAGGATCGAGCCAATGACCACGCTTCTTGAAATGCGCGAGATATCAAAGACGTTTCCGGGCGTACGTGCGCTCGATAACGTTACCTTTTCGGTCGAGGATGGCGAAATTCATGCTCTGGTCGGAGAAAACGGTGCCGGCAAGTCGACATTGATGAAAGTCCTGTCGGGCATCTACCCGCAAGGCGAATACGGTGGCGAGATCATTTTCGACGGCGCAACTATGGCGTTTTCCGGCATCAGCGACAGCGAGCGCCACGGCATCATCATCATTCATCAGGAACTTGCGCTCGTGCCGCTGCTCTCCATTGCCGAAAACCTCTTTCTAGGCAACGAATGCGCGACGAACGGTGTCATATCCTGGCGCGAGACCTTCCAGCGCACAGAGGGCCTTCTCAGGAAAGTCGGTCTTCGAGAGGCTCCCCAGACCTTGGTCGACAAGTTGGGTGTCGGCAAACAGCAACTCGTCGAAATCGCCAAGGCTCTTTCCAAGGAAGTCCGGCTTCTGATCCTTGATGAGCCCACCGCGGCGCTGTCGGAATCGGATAGCCAAGCGCTGCTCGACCTCATCCTGGAACTCAAGGCGCAGGGCGTGACGTCGATCATCATCAGTCACAAGCTCAATGAGGTCCGGCGTGTCGCCGACACGATCACCGTGCTGCGTGACGGTGCGACCGTGGCCACACACAACGCCCGGACCGAAAAGGTGACCGAGGACCGGATCGTCCGCGACATGGTCGGGCGCAGTATCGAAAACCGCTATCCGGAGCGTGATCGGCATGCAGGGGAAATGCTACTGGAGGTCGAAAACTGGACTGTCACGCATCCCGAACATGCCGACAGGCTGTCTGTTCGTGACGTGTCGTTCAATGTCCGCGCCGGCGAGGTCGTGGGGATCGCCGGGCTGATGGGCGCGGGCCGCACCGAACTGGCGATGAGTCTCTTCGGGCAGAGTTACGGCAGGAACGCGACCGGAACCGTCAGGGTCCGCGGGGAAACAGTCGATATATCGACGGTCGGGCGCGCCATCAAAGCGGGCCTGGCCTATGTCACGGAAGACCGCAAGGCGCTGGGTCTCATCCTGGACGAGACAATCCACAAGAATATCACGCTCGCCAACCTAGCGGAGGTTTCGCGGCGCGGGGTTCTGAATTCACATGCCGAGACGCGCGTGGCCGAGAAGTATCGTCAGGCCATGAACATCCGCACGCCCTCAGTGTTTCAACGGGTGGTGAACCTGTCCGGGGGCAACCAGCAGAAGGTCGTTCTTTCGAAATGGCTTTTCGCCGGTCCCGAGGTGTTGATTCTCGACGAACCGACCCGCGGCATAGACGTGGGTGCAAAGTTGGAAATATACAACATTATCAATGACCTGTCTCGGCAGGGGAAGGGCGTTGTGATGATCTCTTCGGAAATGCCCGAACTTCTGGGGCTATGCGATCGGATCTACGTCATGAACGAAGGGGCTTTGGTCGGCGAATTGGCGGCCAAGGACGCGAGTCAGGAGCGCATCATGTCGCTCATCGTCACGGAGTGAGGGGGCCTCGATGACCGAGACTACATCCAGCGAGACAGACCATGCCGGCGGCAAGCGGCTGCTGAGCTATCTTGGCGCGCATATGCGCGAATACGGGCTGTTGATTGCCTTGATCGCAATCATGTTGTGTTTCCAGATCGTCACGGACGGTACGCTGCTCCGGCCCGTCAACATAACGAACCTCTTCCTCCAGAACAGCTACATCATCATCATGGCGCTCGGGATGCTGATCGTCATCGTCGGCGGCAATATTGACCTGTCGGTCGGTTCGGTCATGGGCTTTGTCGGCGCGCTTGCCGCGGTGATGATCGTTGAATGGAATGTTCCGGTCTCAGTGACGGTCCTCACATGCCTGTTCGCTGGCATCGTGATCGGCGCAGCACAGGGCTACTGGGTCGCCTATTGGAATATCCCATCGTTCATTGTCACGCTGGCGGGAATGCTGGTGTTCCGTGGCGCCTCACTATGGTTGCTTGAAGGCCAGTCGGTCGGGCCGTTTCCCCAATCGTTCCAGATGCTTTCCACAGGCTTCGTTGCAGATCTCATTCCCCCCCTTGGCGACGCCATCAGCGCCGTCACGGGCGACAAGCGTGTGAATGGTCTGGCTATGCTGGTCGGCCTTGTTTCGGTCGGCACCATCATCTGGTCCGGCCTGCGTGTCCGGGCCCAGAACAAGGCTTATGGGATCGAAGACGAACCGACATCCTTCTTCGTGGCCCGCAATGTCATTGTCGCCGGGGCCATCCTGTTCCTGGTCTACAAGCTGTCCACGTTTCGGGGTCTGCCCAACGTGCTTATCACCATGGGCGTCCTGACTCTGATCTATGCCTTCAT
This sequence comes from Paracoccaceae bacterium, assembly GCA_024642725.1. Classification (GTDB taxonomy): domain Bacteria; phylum Pseudomonadota; class Alphaproteobacteria; order Rhodobacterales; family Rhodobacteraceae; genus JAHEAO01. The sequence continues at coordinate 19,488 of JAHEAO010000018.1, forward strand.
CACGGAACGTACGACGCTGGGCCGTCGTATCTATGCACTCGGCGGCAACCGCAAGGCAGCGAAACTCTCGGGGATTGCGACCGAACGGCTGACCTTCTTTACCTTCGTCAACATGGGTTTTCTTGCCGCTCTTGCTGGGTTGATATTTGCCGCGCGGCTGAACACCGCGACACCAAAGGCCGGTTTCGCACTCGAGCTTGACGTGATCGCCGCCGTTTTCATCGGAGGGGCCTCCATGTCCGGCGGGGTCGGCAAGATTGTCGGGGCCGTTGTCGGTGCCTTCATCATGGGCGTGATGAACAATGGGATGTCCATCATGGGCATCGGCATCGACTACCAGCAAGTGATCAAGGGCCTGGTGCTGCTCGCGGCGGTCATCTTCGATGTCTACAACAAGCAGAAGCAGGGCTGAGATGGGCTTTGTACCGAAAGAATGGCCACGCAAGCTGCGGTCGCAGGAATGGTATGGTGGAACAAGCCGGGACCACATCTATCATCGTGGCTGGTTGAAAAATCAGGGCTACCCGCACGATCTTTTCGATGGACGCCCGGTGATTGGCATTCTGAACACCTGGTCTGAACTGACGCCCTGCAACGGGCATCTGCGTGAGCTCGCCGAGAAGGTGAAGGCAGGTGTCTGGGAAGCCGGTGGCTTTCCGCTGGAAGTCCCTGTCTTCTCTGCCTCGGAAAATACCTACCGACCGACCGCGATGATGTATCGCAATTTCGCGGCCATGGCGGTTGAAGAAACGATACGCGCGCAGCCGATCGATGGCGCCGTTCTGCTGGTCGGCTGCGACAAGACCACGCCTTCGCTGATGATGGGTGCAGCCTCGACCGACATCCCGTCGATCGTCGTCACGGGCGGGCCTATGCTCAACGGCTGGTTTCGGGGTGAACGCGTCGGCGCCGGGACGCATCTGTGGCGATTTTCCGAAGCGGTGAAGGCGGGTGAGATGAGCCAGGAGGATTTCATCGAGGCGGAAGCTGCCGTGACACGCTCGACGGGCACCTGCAACACCATGGGCACCGCCTCGACCATGGCGAGCATGGCAGAAGCCCTCGGAATGGCGCTTTCGGGAAATGCGGCAATCCCGGCGGTCGATGCCCGCCGGCGCGTCATGGCGCAGCTGACCGGGCGGCGCATCGTCCAGATGGTTAAGGATGATCTGAAGCCCTCTGATGTGATGACACGACAAGCATTCGAAAATGCCATCCGTGTGAACGGCGCGATAGGCGGGTCGACGAATGCGGTTGTCCATATCCTCGCGCTCGCTGGCCGGGTCGGGATAGACCTGACACTCGACGACTGGGACCGCATGGGTCGCGACGTGCCGACCATCGTCAATCTGCAGCCATCGGGCGAATACCTCATGGAAGAGTTCTTCTATGCCGGAGGTCTGCCGGTCGTGCTTCGCCAACTCGGTGAGGCCGGGATGTTGCACAAGGACGCGCTCACCGTGTCGGGCGACACCATCTGGGACGAAGTAAAGGGCGCGGAAAACTGGAACGAGGACGTCATCCGAAAACCGGATCGGGCCTTGACCCGAAACGGCGGGATCGCGGTCCTGAAGGGCAATCTCGCCCCGGACGGCGCGGTGATCAAACCCTCTGCGGCCAGCCCGCAGCTGATGACGCATACCGGTCGTGCCGTCGTCTTCGAAGATATCGACGACTACAAGGCCAGGATCAACGACGATGCGCTCGATGTCGACGAGACCTGCGTGCTGGTTCTGAAGATGTGCGGGCCCCGCGGCTATCCGGGGATGCCCGAGGTCGGCAACATGGGGTTGCCGCCGAAAGTGCTGCAGAAGGGGATCAAGGACATGATCCGCATCTCGGACGCACGCATGTCCGGCACCGCCTATGGGACTGTCGTCCTTCATGCATCGCCCGAAGCGGCGCGCGGCGGGCCTCTCGCCGTCGTGCGCAACGGCGATATGATCACTATCGATGTGCCAAACCGCAGCCTGTCGCTGGACATTACCGAGCATGAGATGCAGGCGCGGTTGTCGGCGCTCGACCTGCCGGATCTGACGCCGCCAAGTGGCTATTCGCGCCTGTTTCACGACCATGTGCAGGGTGCGGACACCGGTGCGGATTTCGATTTCCTCGTCGGCTCGCGGGGCAACGAAATCCCCAGGGACAGCCACTGATGACCCATCGCATAGCTCTTGTCGGAATAGGAAAGATCGCGCGGGATCAGCACATTCCCGCCATTGCGGGCAACGCGGACTTCTCGTTGGCGGCGACGGCCAGCCGAAATGCGGAAGTCGGCGGCGTGACAGCCTATCGCACCCTTGAACGTCTGCTCGATTGCGAACCGGAAATTTCATGCGTTTCCCTGGCGACCCCCCCGCAGGCGCGCTACGACGATGCCCGCCGCGCACTGGAGGCCGGGCGCCACGTCATGCTGGAAAAGCCGCCCGGTGCAACCTTGTCCGAAGTTCATGATTTGCAACGTCTGGCCGAACGAATGCAGGTAACGCTCTATGCGACATGGCATTCGCGCCATGCGGCTGCGGTTGCCGACGCAAGGGACTGGCTTTCGCAGCGCAAGTTGCTTCGACTGCAAATCGATTGGAAAGAGGACGTTCGCTACTGGCACCCCGGACAGGAGTGGATATGGGAAGCTGGTGGTCTTGGCGTGTTTGATCCCGGGATCAACGCCCTGTCTGTAATGACGGCGATCCTTCCCGCGCCCGTGCACCTCGTGAAAGCCCTGCTGTCCTTCCCCGCGAACCGCGACACTCCAATCGCCGCCGACCTTGTGTTCTCGCCGATGGATGGCGCCCCCGTTGCCGCCGCATTCGACTGGCGTGAACAGGGTCCGCCGAAATGGAACATCCAGATCGAGACAAGCGACGGGACCGCAGTCCTCAGCCAAGGCGGCGCGCGCCTGACGGTCGATGGCGTTGAACTGTCCGCTGGTCCCGATGAAGAATACGCTCACCTCTACGCCCAGTTCGCCGAACTGATCGCCGCTGGCGAAAGCAGCGTCGACTTGGCTCCGATGCGTCATGTCGCCGATGCGTTCACGCTTGGCCGGCGCGCCACTGTCTCTGAATTCGAATGGTAGAAATGATGAAATCGCCCCTGACCGGAATACTGCCCGTTGCGCCCACGCCCTTCTTTGACGACGGGAGAGTCGATGAAGATGGTATGCGGCGCGTGATCGATTGTCTGATCGACATGGGCGTTGATGCGATCTGCGTTCTCGCCAACTATTCCGAACAGTTCCTGCTGTCCGATGACGAACGCGACTTGCTAATGCGGGTCAGTCTGGAACATGCGGCCGGCCGCGTGCCGATGATTGTGACGGTCAGCCATTTCCACACCGGTATCGTTGTGAAAAGGGCCCGCGCGGCCGAGGCGATGGGCGCTGAAATGGTTATGATGATGCCGCCCTATCACGGCGCGGGGCTGAGGGCCGATCCGAACGGCATATTCGAACATTTCGCGGCCGTGTCCGATGCCATCTCGATTCCGATCATGGTTCAGGATGCCCCGCTCTCGGGCACCGATCTGCCTGTATCGTTGCTGGCACGCATGGCGCGCGAGATCGAGAACGTCAGCTATTTCAAGATCGAGTGCCCATTTGCCGCCGACAAGCTTGCCGCTTTGATTGCCGAAGCCGGTGATCATGTCGCCGGGCCATTCGACGGCGAGGAAGCGGTAACGTTGCTTGCCGATCTCGACGCAGGCTGCACCGGCACGATGAGTTCTGGCATGTTCCCCGAGCAGCTGCGCGTCATCGTTGCGAGCTATCTGGAAGGCAACAAGGATCAGGCCTTGGCGCAATGGCAGAAATGCCTGCCCCTGATAAATCACGAAAACCGTCAGTGCGGCCTTCGGGCCTGCAAGACGGTTTATGCAGAGGGGGGCGTGATCCAAAGCGACCACGTGCGGCACCCTCTGCGGCCGATGTCCGACCGGACGAAGTCGAGGCTCCTGTCTTTGGCCCGAGACCTCGACCTGATCGCGCTTCGTTGGGGCAAGTAACCGGCTGTCGTGCAATCCTTGCGACCAGTGCTGCGGGGTCCCCGCTCATTTGCCTTGAACAACGGCGGCGTGATCGAACGGTTGACCGCGTCGGGCGCTGCACGGCGCTTCCCGCTTGGGACGCCGTAACGCCCGAAGTCTAGCCCGAAAGCCACCCCCCCAAGTGCCGGATATCGGGAAGGATCACATCGGCATGGCCGCGCAGGTCGTTCTCGCCTGCAACACCGGTCAGGACACCGACGGTCTGCATGCCTGCCGCACGCCCCGCGTCCAGATCATGGCGGCTGTCCCCGACCATCACCACGTTGCCCGGCGCAAGGCCGCAGGCCTGTGCGAATGCCGTGCACATTCCGGGTTCCGGCTTGGCACCGTGCCCGCTGTCATACCCGGCGACATAGTCGAACATATCGACCACACCGTGATGCCGCAGATGCTTGCGGGCGGCGGCCTCGCTGTCGTTGGTGGCGACGCCGAGATATAGGTCCATAGCCGCCAGCTCCAGCAAGAACGGCACCAGCGGCGTGACCTCGACCGGGATCAGGCCAGAGGCGGTTTGCTGCAAGTGTGCCACCAGATCTTCCAGAGCGGCGCCCGGCATGAAGGGCAAGAACAGCCGCGCCACATCCCACTCCGTTCCAGCGATGGCCGGGCTGTGGGGCAGGATCAGCCCGGTTTCGGCGTCAAAGCCGACGGCCGCCGCGATCTCGGCCGCGATCACCGGATCGCCGCCGGATATCTGCACGACTTCCTGACCGATCCATCTGGACCAACTCTTCTGAAAGTCGAACAAGGTGCCGTCCTTGTCGAACAAAACCGCCTTGGCGCGCATTCCCGCTTCTCCCTTTCGTTGCCCCCTCATGCCACAGGTCTGGGCGCGTTGACAGAGGCCGCAGAGTGGTTGACACAGTTCACCATGACGAAACCCAAGCGATATCGCCTGCATGACTCCCTGGGGTACCGGCTTTCGGTTGCCGCACGACTGCAGGAACGCCGTCTGGATGACGGGCTGAGGCCGCTTGGCCTGTCCCGCATCACATGGTGCGTGTTGCTGGCCGTCGGCAACGAAGAACTGCTCCAGCCCTCCGAAATCGCGGATTTCGTCGGCATTGATCGCACCGCGACGTCACGCGCCTTGCGCCAGATGGAATCGGCGGGCCTGATCCGGCGACAGACCGGCACCGATGACCGGCGCACAACCGCGGTGTACCTGACCGATCTGGGGGGCCGCCTTCTGGCAGAAGGCACGCCGCTCGCGGTCGAAAACAACGCGATCATGGAATCCCGCCTGACGCCCGAAGAATCCGAAGAAATGCGGCGGCTCTTGCAAAAGATCAACGCGGGCGAGGACATCGCGCTTTCCCGGCTCTGACGGCTCAGGTCCAGTTTACATCCGCCCCGCCCGGAAGGGCCTGCCGTGCCTGCATCAGCCGATCGTAGGGCAGATCCGAACCGTCGCAGAACGCGATCACCCATTGATCATTCATCATCAGGAAGTCCAGAACGGAACCCAGAAATTCCGGTTCCGCCAGCCGCAGGCGCAGATCCTCGGTTGAAGCCCCGGTCGCGCCCAGAAATGTCGGCAACAGTTCGTCATTGCCGGCGAGCCACGCGACGGCGCGTATTGCTATTGTCTCGGCGTATTCCCGCTGCATCTCGGAATTTCCCCCGGTTCCGGCAACCACTTCTTAACCAATCCCAAAGTTATATGACCAAGACCAGTCACATTCGACTCAAACCCAAGGGGATTCATGTCGGGGCGCATTCTCATCGCGGACAGTGTCGCAACGAACCGCATCATCATGAAGGTCAAACTGTCGGCGGCCTCCTATGGCGTGGTGCAGGCCGAAACCGCTGCGTCAGTCCTGAATTCTCTGGAAGAAGATCTTCCCGACCTCTTCATCATTGATGTGGATTTACCCGATCTTGACGGGATCACGCTGTGCCGCAAGATCCGCGAAGATCCCGCGACAACTGACATACCCCTGATCATCGTTTCCACCCGCACCGATTCCCCGACCAGGCTCGCCGCCCTGCGCGCCGGGGCAGACGAATTCCTGCCCAAGCCGCTGGATGAAATGATCCTGCTTGCCCGTGTTCGCAACCTGATACGGTCGCGTGCGCTAAGCGAGGAACTGAAGCTGCGCGAAGGCACCGCGGCCCGGCTTGGCTTCGCAGAACCTGTCACCGCCTTCACCCGTCCCGAGCGTGTCTTGCTGGTCGCCAGACGTCCGGACATCGCGCTTGGCTGGCGGCGCTCGATCGAAGGCAGGGTGAGCGCCGAGATCGAAGTCATGCCATACGAACAACTGCTGGATTCAACATCCAAATCTCGGGAAAAGCCGGACCTTATCGTGATCCCGGCAGGCCTCAAATCCGGGGCCAGCGGGCTGATCCTGCTGGCCGAATTGCGCAGCCGCGCCGAAACCCGGCATGCAGCGATCCTTGTCGTCCATGACGACGGTGACCTGTTCAGCGCGATCGCGGCGCTCGACATGGGCGCAGACGATGTGCTGGCGGCCAGCTGCGACGCAACGGAAATGTCGTTGCGCATCCGTCGCCAGCTTGACCGGAAAGCGCAGGCCGACAGGCTGCGCGCCACGGTTGAGGATGGGTTGAAACTGGCGATGACAGACCCGCTGACGGGTCTTTTCAACCGCCGCTATGCGCTGCCTCACCTGTCACGCATGGCCAAACGCGCCCTTGCCGAAAGCAGGCCCTTCGCCGTCATGGTGCTTGATGTCGACCGCTTCAAACGCGTGAATGATCGTCACGGCCATGCCGCGGGCGATGCTGTCCTGCGCGAGATTGCGCGGCGCATAAAGGACAAGCTCCGCTCTGTCGATCTGGTCGCCCGACTTGGCGGAGAGGAATTCCTGGTCGCCATGCCGGACACGGACATCGATGCCGCGCGCGTTGCCGCCGAACGGCTGCGAAAAGTGATCGAGAACGCGCCGGTGATGCTCCAGCATCTGCCGTCCAAAGGGGTCGCAGTGACGGTCAGTATCGGCGTCGCGATCGGCGGGACACCCGATGGGACCGAAAACGTGGAACGGCTGGTCGATTGCGCGGACCGTGCCCTGCTCTGGGCGAAATCGGGGGGCCGCAATCAGGTCACCTTTGGCCAATCCGCGGCCTAGGGCGGCATCACTGCGGTTTCAGACCCGGCCAGCTTGCTTCAATCATGGTGATCGCGCCCGGCGCGCCGCAGGTTCCGCTCCAGTCGGTCGGCAAAGGCGGCCCTTTCATCGTCGCTCATCGCTTCGATACGCTCCAGCAGCAGTTGCTGCCCGATCGCTTGCCGTTCTTCGAGCTTGCTCCGCTGCTGGCCAACAAGCGCCTGCAGCGCCCCGGGGTCGAACGGCTTGGCGCGAAGTGCGGCCAGCATCTCGGCGAACTGGCGACGGATATCGTCTCGATTCACACGCAGGTCACCTGCGCGGCCAACCAGCTCTCTGGTCAGCACATGCCTGTCGGACATCGACAGGGCCGCGCCGAACGGTCCATATCCCAGATCGCGCAGCGGCGCCCCGTCGCCATAGCGGTCGTGCCGCAGGATCGCCCCGCCGACCAGACCTGCCACAAGCAGGTTCAGCGCCAGCGATGCGAAAAGAACGATCCTGCCCCATGGCATCCCGTTCTTCTTGGATATTTCCGCCTTGTCTGCCATCGCTTATCCCCCAGCCAGAACGGAATCGTAGTCAGGCAACAGGTCCCCCAAGTCATAGGCAGTCTCCCCCGCAAGAAGGCCGCCCGCAACCCCACCGAGAGAAGCCGGTTGCGCGTATCCGATCCAGACCCCGGCGATCGTCGCCGTCGCCAGCCCGGCAACCGCCGGCCAGCCGCCAACCCCACCAAGCAAACGGTTCAGCCAGCCGCCCGAAGCAGATGTCGGGACCGATCCCACGGGCATGGCAGACTCTGCCGACCGCTCTGCCAGAACCGCGTCGGCATCCGCCATCACCCGTGCCAGAAGCGCATCGGATGGGTCAGGTCCGGCCTTGGCCGCCGATTGCAGAAGCTCTTCGAGCTCTTGCTCTGATCTGTCAATTCTCGTCATATCCCAACTCCTCGCGCCGCGCCGACAAAATGGCGGCCAACGCCCGTTTTCCCCTTGCGGTCAGACTTTCGACCGCTTCAACCCCAATCTCCATCACGTTCGCGATCTCAGGGTTTGCCATCCCTTCGATATGGCGCAGAACCACCGCTTGTCGCTGGCGTTCCGGCAAGGCCTGAAGGGCGTCGTTCAGGGCAGTCTGCCGTTCGGCCTCTTCCAGCCCCGCCTGCACGCTCGCCGCGCCGTCCGGGGGCTCGGGGATGCCGTCCAGATCCACCCATCGCCTTCGCCGCAACCTGTCGGTGCAAAGATTTGTGACCACGCGGTAAAGCCATGTTGTAACCTTGGCTTCGCCCTGACGCCATTCCGGCGCAATTCTCCAAAGCCGTAACATTGCCTCCTGCGCCACATCCTCGGCCTCGGCGCCGTCGCCCAGCATCCGCGAGGCATAACGCAGGACCATCGGAACCATCCGCCGCGTGAGATCTTGCGCAGCCCGGCGATCGCCGTTGCCGAAAGCAACCAGCAGGGCCTCGTCGGATATTTCGGTACGGGCGTCGAACGGCATCGTCATCGTTCAGTCTGGTATCCGGTTTCCTGACCCCGGGCAATCGGCGCGGGCGGCTGCACGCCGCCGCCCGCATCCTTCCTAGCCGCGGTTGCCGAACCAGCCGTGGCCGCTGCCCTGCATGCCGTGTCCGTCACGGTCGCCACCGCCGTGGCAATCGCCGTCACCCATCCGGCCCTGCATCTGGCCATCACCGTGCATCTGTCCCTGCATCCGGCCTTGCCCTTGCATCTGGCCCTGCATC
>JAHEAO010000018.1:28455-50193 GCA_024642725.1 Paracoccaceae bacterium
TGCATCTGGCCCTGCATCCGGTCCTCCATCCGGTCCTGCATCGACGAGAATTCCTCGGCCGAGATCATCCCGTCGTCATTGCCGTCGAGCCGCATGAATATCATCGGCCCGGCATCGCCGGCCATCTCGCCAAGACTCAGCATTCCGTCACCATCAACATCGCGCCATTGAATCATCCGCGCCATTGCGGTGGCTGCACGCTCTGCGGCTTGCGCAGCGGCAGCCGCGACCAGTTCTTCCGATGTCAGTTTGCCGTCGCCATTTGTATCGGCTTCGCCAAAGCGTGCGGCTGCACGGGCGCGCATCTCGGCAATCGTGATGTTGCCGTCGCCGTCGGTATCGAGTTCTTCAAAACTCGGGCGCTCTGCCATCCCTCCCATGGGTCCGCCCATCGGACCGGCGCCGCGGCTGTCAGCATTCACGGCGCCAAGCGTAAGGGCACCCAAAGCGGCCACAGCAAGACTTCCCAATACGATCTTCTTCGCGTTCATTTTCATCTCCATTCCTGACTTCTGCGCGACGCAAGGCCACAACCGGCCCTGCATTCTGAAGATAAAACGCGGCCCGATCCGATTTCCGTCGTCTGAGAGCAAACTTTTTCGCCGACCGGCTTTGCGACATCCCGACGCAAGGACATTTCGCCTCGTTCTTTTCGGCATCGCGATGCTTACACTTGGGGTTCCTTTCCGAAAGTGCCATAGACGCCATGATGACCGACCAGATGATCCCCTCTGAAGACCGCGCGCTTCGCCCCGCTCTCTTGCGCGGCTGGCGCCGCCGCTGCCCGAACTGCGGCTCGGGTCCGATGCTCAAGGGCTATCTGCAGGTCCGCGACGAATGTGCGGTCTGCGGTGAAGAGATGTACCACCACCGGGCGGATGATGGCCCGGCCTATCTGACGATCCTGATCGTCGGCCATATCATGGCCCCCTCGATCCTGTTCGTCTTCACCGCCTTTCGTCCCGAACCGATGGTGCTTTTCACCGGATTCGCGATTGGCTGCGTCGCGCTGTCACTGTATCTCTTGCCAAGGCTGAAGGGGCTGATGGTGGCCTTTCAGTGGGCAAGGCGGATGCACGGCTTTGCCTGATGGCCGTTCCCGGCCAGTGAAGGAAAGCATATGACGATCACGCCCATCCGCGACGCCGCGACAATCATCCTTGTCCGTGACGCCGCGACACAGCCAAGAATCCTGATGGGCCAGCGCGGCGCCAAGGCTGCCTTCATGCCCAACAAATTCGTGTTTCCGGGTGGCGCGGTCGATCCCGACGACGGTCGCGTTCCCCTTGCTGCCCCGATGGCGATGACCTGCGAAGAGCGGCTCAGGATTGGCGCGGCACAGAACCTGGCAACGGCTCTGGCCGCGGCGGCTGTCCGCGAACTCTGGGAAGAAGCCGGCCTGATCCTCGGGACAGCAGGCGCATGGGCCAGCCCTCCGCCTGACGACTGGAAAAGTTTCGCGGACACCGGCCACCTGCCCCGCGCCGATGCTCTGCACTACGTGTTTCGCGCCATCACCCCACCGGGCCGGCCGCGCAGGTTCGATGCCCGTTTTTTCCTTGCGGACGCCGCGCATCTTGCGAATGATCCGGACGATTTCAGCGCCGCGACAGATGAGTTGACGCATCTGCAATGGATCCCGCTGAGTGAGGCGCGCAGCTTTAACCTGCCCTTCATCACAGAGGTCGTGCTGGCCGAAGTCGCGGCTGCCCTGCCCCATATCGGGCCACCGCCCTCGGTGCCGTTCTTCAACAATTCCGATGAACAAAGCCTCTTCGAACGCCTCGGCGGGGCAAGTCCGCTCAGATGAAAAGCACCAGGAGCAGGATGCTGGCCATCAGGATCGTCATGCCCAAAAGCTCTCGCCCACTGATCTTTTCGCGAAAGAACAGCACTGATGCTGCGATGCTGAAGATTAGCTCCACCTGCCCGAGCGTATTCACATAGGCCGCGTTTTTCAGGGTGAAGGCCGCGAACCAGCAAAAGCTGCCAACCATGCTGGTCAGTCCGACCAGACCCGCGATCCGCCAGGCCCGTGCGACGGCAATGATCTGCGCCCGGTCCCGCCAGACGAGCCAGGTCAACATGGCCAGCGTCTGGCTGGCGGTCACAACAGCCAGCGTAAACCCCGCCCGTAACGCCACGTCGCCAGAGGCCAGAGAGGTTGATGCCCCGCGGTAGCCCACTGCCGAGATCGCGAAGAACACCCCCGACAGCAGCCCCAGCCCTGCGGCCCGGTTCATCAACCGCGTCCATATCCGCCCCACGCCGCCCGGAGCGTCCGACAGGATCACAACGCCGACAAACCCCAAGACCACCGCCAGCAAACCGGCCCGAGACACGCCCTCGCCCAGCACCAGATAGCTGACGATCGCAGTCTGGATGACTTCGGTTTTCTTGAACGTGATCCCAACGGCAAAATTTCGTTCCGCAAAAAGCGCCACGACGCACATCGTCGCCAGTATCTGGGTCAGCCCGCCGATCAGCGCATAGGCCCAGAATGCGCCCGGCATCACCGGAAGCGATTGCGCACTGACCTGCGCATAAAGCAGAACCAGAAGCGCCACCAACGGCGCGGAATAGACGAACCGGGCAAAGGTTGCCCCCGTCGTCGTCAGCGCAGTCGATTTCAGATGTTTTTGAAGCATGAACCGCAGCGTCTGCGCGGCGGCGGCAGCAATCGTTATGGGAATCCAGGCATCCATGCCCGGATCAATCGCACGTCAGGCTCAGCGCCGCCAGATCGGATGCGGCACCGGGTCCTTGGCCTTGAACAGGTAGCGCCGGAACACCTCGGCGTAGGATTTGTAGCGATAGCCGTTGTTGCGGGCGAGATAGCGGTCTCGGTTGGCGAAATAGGTTTTAGGCAACCGGTACCAAGGCAATCTGGGGTGCATGTGATGCACGACATGCAGGTTGTTGTTCAGGAACAGGAAGGCCAGCAACCCCCGATCCTCGATGATCACTGTCCGTCCGCGGGCGCGCTCATGCGCCTGATGTTCAAGGAAAGTGCGGATTTTCAGGATCGAAATCGCGGCGTAGGCCGAAAGCGCGTAGGCCCAGAACGGCATCTGCGATACGAACACCAGCCACAGAACGACGGGGATCAACGCCGGGATATGCCAAAGCCAGCCGAGCACGACAGAGCCATCGCCCGCCCGCGCCTTGCGCCAGTCCCCCAGCATGAAGGCAGCCTGCGACACTGCAGGTCCGATCAGCAGTCGCCCGATCAGCGTATTGTTGAAATTCAGCAGAACCTGCACCACCCACGGAAGCCGCTCCCAGACTGTCGGGTCAAGATAGTTCGATTCAGGGTCGTCATAGGGGTCGGTCAGCAGCGCATCGTGATGATGCGCCAGATGGGTGTCGCGGAACCGCAGATAGGGAATGACGAGGATGATCGCGGGAAACACCAGCGCCTGCGCCAGCATCCGGTTGGCCACCGGGTGGCCGTGGATCACCTCATGTTGCAAAGACGAATGCAGCGCTATCGCCAACGCAGTCAGGACAATACCCAGCGGCAGCCAGACCGATGACAGGAAAGTGGTGCCCGCCGCCCATGCGCAATAGCTTAGCGCAATCAAGGACAGCGTGGGCCACTCTACCCAGTAGCGGGATCGTTCAATCAATCATTTCCCCAAAGATGCAGCGCGCCTATGCCGCGCTCACACAAATGCGAATATATCAAAATTTGCCTTTGGGGAATAGGCTTTGCGCGGGACCGCGCTGCCGACCTCGGGTCACTCGACGCAAACCGTGGCGATTGTTCCGTTGTCGGTCAGCACCTCGTTGCAGCCGGGAAGCGGCTTGATGGGAGAACAGCTTTGCGACCGAGCCAGGCAGAGCCCTTCGCAATCGCTCGACTTGCTGCAACTCTTGTTGGCGTCGCGCGTATTTTCGTAACATACGAAGGTTCCAGACGCACTTCCCGCGCCGAAACGCCCATCCTTTTTCAGGCAGGCCGCACGCGCGGTATCGACCAGATGCGGGTCATATCCGGCCAGACCAGAGTCGAGCTTCTGCTCCTCGCCCTTGCAGCTTGCCAACGCCAGGGACGCCAGAATGATCAGAACCGGTCTCATACAACTCACCTGATTGCCTCATACTATCTGCACAACCTGCGGGTCAGAGTTCAAGGCCCAAGATACAGTGCCGCTGCGCCACTCAATAAGGCATGGGATGCGCCTTGTGCGCCACCCGTATCTCTTTCAGCACCTCGTCGGACAGATCGAGTTCCGCCGCGCCCAGCGCGGTTTCAAGCTGCTTCAGGGATGTCGCGCCAAAAATCACCGAACCCATGAAGGGTCGTGTCCGGCACCAGGCCAGCGCCATCTGCACCGGGTCAAGCCCATGTTTGCGGGCGACTGCCAGATAGGCATCGATCGCGGGCCAGACGCGCGGCGAAACCCGGCCACCAAGTTCGGGTGCGACGGACCGGCGGCTGCCCTCGGGGATGCGGTCTGGCCCGTATTTTCCGGAAAGAAGCCCACAGGCGAGTGGCGAAAATGCCAGCAGGCCAACATCTTCGTGGTGGCAAAGCTCTGCAAGGTCCAGATCGAAGATCCGGCAGAGCAGCGAATACTCGTTCTGGATCGACGCGACCCGCGGCAGGCCGTGTTCTTCCGCAATCCGCAACCACTGCGCGGTGCCCCACGCGCTTTCGTTCGACAGGCCCACATGCCGGATCCGCCCGGCATCGACCTGCCGCTGCATTTCCTCCAGCACGTCCAGCATGTTATCAAGTGTCGCTCCACGCGGCTGGGCGCTGGGATTAAAGGCCCAGTTCTGCCGAAAATGATACGATCCCCGGTTCGGCCAATGCAGCTGATAAAGGTCGATCACATCGGTCTGAAGCCGCCGCAAAGAGGATTCGACCGCCTCCCTGATAGTCTTCGCCGAAATCGGCGCGCCGTCGCGCACCATGCGCTGCCCGGCGCCGCTGATCTTGGTCGCAAGGATCACCTCATCGCGCCGCCCGGTGCGCGCGAACCATTCCCCGATCACCTCTTCGGTCTTGCCGATGGTTTCGACCAAAACCGGGTTGACCGGGTACATTTCCGCCGTGTCGATGAAGTTCACACCATGATCGAGCGCCATATCGATCTGTGCATGGCCCTCGTCCATGGTGTTCTGGCTGCCCCATGTCATCGACCCGAGGCAAAGCTCTGATACGTCCAAATCCGTCCGGCCGAGTTTCTTCATGCGCATGTCTGTCCCTTTCGTGTTCGGGGCAGACATATCGCGCGATCGGCCAGAGGCAAACCCTCAGGGCCGGACGTAAGCGTATCCTTCTTCCTGCAACTCGATCAGCCGGACCACACCCGAAGGCACGACGACCGCTTCCGACATCAGCGGCACGGGCTGCCCGGACTTCGCTTCCATGCCTTTGAGCGTGTTGCCGCAGGCCGCGAAGGACAAGTTGTCCATCTCCAGCGACATTGCCGAGACACGATCCGCCACCGGGCTCTTGCCTTCGACGAACATGTTCAGCCCCGGACCGTAAGCCACCATCTCGATCACGACCTCATCGCCTTGCGATGCGTAGTAATTCGCTACGTTCTGCGCATTGTTCAGCGCCATGTTCATCACTTGTGGGTCATCCTCATCAACGTGAATAGCGACGTGATGGGTCTTTCCTTCGGCCAACGCCATCATCGGCGACAAGGTCAGCATGGCGGCAAGTGCGATTTTCTTCATAAGTTGAGGTCCTCCCGTTTGATCATGCGATCATAACCGGTTGGATCTCCCTGTCATCCTTGGAAATCTCTGCTGCCGAAACGTCAACCGCCTGTCAGCACGCCGGCTTGCCGCAGTTCGGCCTCTGACGGTTGCCACATCTCGTCGGGGGCCGCGTCGTAGATTCGGTCCAGAAAGTCGTCCGAAAGGCCGCGAGCCTGCAGATAGCTGCGGTCCTTCGCCTGTTCCTCTGCGATATCACCGTAAAGCTGATGTCCGCCGCGCTCGATGCCACCGGTGCGGTACCGGTGAAACCCTATCCGGCTACCCGGTGTCATGGTCCGTGGGTTCCCCGCCATGAGAACAAGTGTACAGGCCGAAAAGCACCGGCCGTCAACCAAGGTTTCGAACCCGTCGTTCTGCGCCAGCCGCGCGATGCCCCGCGCGGCGGCAATACTGCCGCCTTCGCTGTTCAGTACAAGCCGCCTTGCAGCGGTGGTGCCTGACAGCAACCGTTCGAGCTCGGAAAATTGGCGCAACGTAATCTCGCCCTCGATCTCGATGCTGTCTGCGGTGACGATAAGCGACTGGGGTTCGCTGACCGGTGTCAGGCGCGCAACCGGTCCAGACGCCAGAAGCCCAGCAATCTGGTAGACCGTCGATGCAGCGACAAGCAGAATTGCAGCATAGGACAGCGCTGCGAACTGTGCTCCGCCAAAACCCTGAAAGCTCTTGTCGGCTGCCCGAAACATGCCGACGCATTGCCAGATCAAAATCACGACCTGCAGGACAACCGCCGTCGCCACGACCACGCCCCCGTCCCCACGAAGGCCATGCAAAAGCAGGGCGATCGCGGCATGAAGGCCAAGCAATACGCCCGCCAGCGAGACCCAGAAAGGCAATTCGCCGCGCCAATGACTGCCAATGAAAAGACCGATCCCGCGCATGACCCTCAGCATAGGTCCGAAGACTCCTATCTCAAATCGAATTGAAAGAGGCGATGCAACCGGCGCCTTGCGATTCCGGTCACGACAAAATGACAGGACAAGACTTCGGACCGCGCTATCTTGAGAGAACAACGCGCGAAAAGGAAACCCGATGCGACAGGGACTGGCCTCATTCGTACTGCTGCTCGTTTTCACGGCGCTGCCCGCACTCGCAGTGCCACGCAGCTACGCTCTGCAGGCCGAAGCGTCGACAGTCGCCTTCGCTTGGGATTTTGGCGAAGACGAGATCAGGGGGAACATGCCGGTGGCCCGGGCCGATCTTCAGATCGATTTTCAGGCCGTTGCCAATTCAAAGGTCAATGTCGATGTCGATGTGACCGAAGCAGAGGCCGGTTTTCCTTTCGCAAGTCAGGCGATGAAAGGTCCGAAAGTTCTCGACGCCAAGAAATTCCCGCAAATTCATTTCGTCAGCACGGCGGTGCGCAAGACCGACAGTGGTGCGGCGATTGATGGGATGATCACCGTTCGCGGCGTGACCCGACCGATGACCTTTGACGCCCGCATTTATCGGCAGGCCGGGACAGATCCCAATGACCTGTCGCAGCTCACGATCCTGCTGACCGGCGCACTGAACCGGTCAGAGTTCGGCGCCAATGGCTGGTCGACCCTCGCTGGCGATCAGGTCCGCCTGCAGATCACGGCGAATATTCGTCAGGCAGGCTGACCTTGCCCGCCCGCAACGAGATCGACAGTTTTGGCTGGATCAGCCGAACACTCCACTGGACGATGGCCGCGCTGATCCTCGGTATGCTTGGGTTCGGCACCTACCTGTCGGGCATGCAGCCGTCGCTGGACAACCTCTGGCTTTACGGCTTGCACAAGTCCATCGGCCTGATGCTTTTGTCGATGGTGCTGTTCCGCATTCTCTGGCACCGCGTCAGCGCGCCACCCGCCAGCCTGACAGCCGGTATTCCACGCTGGCAGCAGCGCGTCGTATCGTTGACCCACAAGACCATCTATCTGCTGCTGGTCGCCGTGCCCCTGACCGGCTGGATCGCCAGCGCCGCAACCGGGATTGATGTGATCGTCTTCAACCTGCTGACAATACCCCGCATCGCGCCGGTCTCCGAGGCTTGGGAAACCGGCTTCTTCGCCGCCCATTCGCTTTTGACCAGCCTGCTCATGATAATCGTCACGCTGCATGTTGCCGGCGCGCTGGCCCGGCACTTTCTGCACAAGGACGCCACGCTTCGCAGAATGCTCCGCGGCTGAAGCGAAATCGCCCTGGCGGGGCAAAGAGCCGCTTGCAAGGACCCGGAACCTGATATTTAGCTGACCCATGGGCCTGCTGATTTCTTTTGCCGCACTCTTCCTATCGGTTGTACTTCTGCAGCTTGGCGGCGGCGGCATTGGCCCGCTCGACGCCATTTCCGGGCTGGAAATCGGGTTCACCAAGGCCGAAGTCGGGCTTTTGGGATCCGCCCATTTCTTCGGTTTCTTCATCGGCTGCTGGTGGGCGCCGAGGGTGATGGGAACGGTCGGGCATTCGCGGGCATTTTCCGCTTTTGTTGCAATCGGCACGATCGGGATCATCGCCCATATGCTTGTCATCAATCCCTGGGCCTGGGCTGGGTTCCGGGTGATGTCCGGCTTCTGTATCGCCGGTTGCTACACGATCATTGAGGCCTGGCTGCAAGCCAAGGTCACCAATGAAACAAGGGGGCGCGCGATGGGCGTCTACCGGGTGGTCGATATTCTGGGGTCGCTCGGGGCGCAGCTTTTCATTGGCGTCCTCGAGCCCGGCAGCTACGTATCCTACAACCTGCTGGCGCTGATCTGCTGTGCAGCCCTGCTTCCGCTCACGCTGACCCGCGCCGAACAGCCCGAAACCCCGGCAGCGCCTCGCCTGCGCCCGCGCCTTGCATGGGATCGTTCGCCGCTGGCCGCTGCGGGCGTCGTCGTCTCGGGCCTTACCGCCGCCGCCTTTCGCATGGTTGGCCCGATCTACGGGGTCGAGGTCGGGCTCAGCGTCGATCAGATCGCGCTCTTTCTGGCCGCCTTCGTGCTCGGCGGGGCGCTGTCGCAATATCCCACCGGCTGGCTGGCCGACAAGTTTGACCGACGCTGGGTGCTGATCTGGATTTCCGGTTTCGCGATCGTGGCCTGCGCGGCCACCGTTGCACTGGCGACAGGCGGCAGCGGCGCAGTAATGCTGGGGGCAGGACTGTTCGGTTTTGCGACATTCCCGATCTATTCGGTCTCTGCCGCACACGCTCATGATTTCGCCGACAGTTCGGAAAGGGTCGAGCTTTCGGCGGCACTGATGTTCCTGTATGCCGTTGGCGCCATCGCCAGCCCCTACATCACTTCGGGCCTTATCGAAAACTACGGCCCCGGCGCGATGTTCATCTTTATCTCGGTCGCGCATGTTGTCCTGATCGTCTTTGGCCTGTTGCGGATGCGCGCCCGCCCGACGCAGCGCGACCGCACCGCATATGTCTATGCGCCGCGCACCAGTTTCATGATCGGACGCCTGCTCAGACGCAGCCGGGACGATTCCTGACTGCTCCGGTTGGCGCCCGCAATCGCGCAGACCTCTGGCCCTTCGCCCGATCCGGCGTTACAGGAGGGACCGAACGACAGCGACAGGCGAAAAATGGCACGCATTCTGATCACCTCGGCGATCCCTTACATCAACGGGATCAAGCACCTCGGCAACCTCGTGGGCTCGCAGCTTCCGGCTGACCTTTATGCCCGCTACATGCGCGCCCGGGGCAACGAGGTCATGTTCATCTGCGCGACCGACGAACACGGCACCCCGGCCGAGATCGCAGCACAAAAGGCCGGGCAGCCGGTCGCCGAATATTGCGCCCAGATGCATCAGGTTCAGGCCGAGATCGCCCGCGGCTTCCGGCTGTCTTTCGACCATTTCGGCCGCTCCTCCTCGCCGCAGAATTACGAACTGACCCAGCATTTCGCGGGCAAGCTGGCGGATGCCGGGCTGATCGCGGAAGTCAGCGAAAAGCAGATGTATTCGCATGCCGACGGCCGGTTCCTGCCTGACCGCTATATCGAAGGCACCTGCCCCAACTGCGGCTATGACAGCGCGCGCGGCGATCAGTGCGACAATTGCACCAAGCAACTGGATCCCGTGGACCTGATCAACCCGCATTCGACCATATCGGGGTCCACCGATCTGGAAATGCGCGAAACCAAGCACCTTTATCTGCGCCAGTCGGCGCTGAAGGACGATCTGGAGAAATGGATCGACAGCAAGAAAGACTGGCCGATCCTGACCACCTCGATCGCCAAGAAATGGCTCAATGACGGCGAGGGCCTGCAAGACCGCGGCATCACCCGCGACCTCAACTGGGGCGTGCCGGTCAAGCGCGGCGACCAGGACTGGCCCGGAATGGAGGGCAAGGTCTTCTACGTCTGGTTCGACGCCCCCATCGAGTATATCGCGGCGACCAAGGAATGGGCCGATGCGCATGGCCGCCCCGACGCCGACTGGGAACGCTGGTGGCGCACCGACAAGGGCGCTGATGACGTGACCTATGTCCAGTTCATGGGCAAGGACAACGTGCCCTTCCACACATTGTCGTTCCCCGCCACGATCATCGGCTCAGGCGAACCATGGAAGCTGGTCGACTACATCAAGTCGTTCAACTACCTGAACTACGACGGCGGCCAGTTCTCGACCTCGCGCGGACGCGGCGTCTTCATGGATCAGGCGCTGGAAATCCTGCCCGCCGACTACTGGCGCTGGTGGCTGCTCTCGCACGCCCCCGAAAGCTCGGACAGCGAGTTCACATGGGAGAATTTCCAGACTTCGGTGAACAAGGACCTTGCCGACGTGCTCGGCAATTTCGTCAGCCGCATCACCAAGTTCTGCCGCTCGAAGTTCGGAGAGACCGTGCCCGAGGGCGGCTCATATGGCCCCGAGGAAGCCGCGCTGATCGACCGCTTGTCGACCGGCCTGCGGGCCTACGAAGCGAATATGGAAGCGATGGAAGTCCGCAAGGCCGCCAATGAACTGCGCGCGCTTTGGGCGGCGGGCAATGAATACCTGCAGGCCGCCGCACCCTGGACCGTCTTCAAGACCGACCCCGACCGCGCCGGCGCCATCACGCGGCTTTCGCTGAACCTGATCCGCTTTTACGCCGTGATTTCGCAGCCCTTCATCCCCGATGCCGCGGCATCGATGATGGCCGCGATGCGCACGACCGATGACAGCTGGCCCGTCGATGTGGCAGCGGCGCTTGCGGCATTGCCCGCAGGCCATGCCTTTGCCGTGCCAGAGGTCACATTCCGCAAGATCTCGGATGAGGAACGCGAGGACTGGCAAACCCGTTTCGCCGGCATACGCACTTAACCGGCAAGCGGCCCGGCTGTCCCCCTTTCTTGGGGATGTCCGGAAGCCCCCGATCTTCCGCAACCCTGCCAAAATAAAAAGAATTCGGCAGCAAGGCTTCTTGTGCTAGAGTTATCTTGGGTACTGGGGGTCCTCCGCTCGCCGGGGGGTTTTTTGATATGCTACGTTTTGTTTTTTCAATTCTATTCATCGCATTTTGTTCAACTCCGGTTCTCGCTGCCACTCTGTCCTTTGACAGCTACGAGTCCGGCGAGAATGGGAAAAAGCTTGAACTTGGCGCCGCCAATATGCGCCTGTTGAAGGGCGCAAATGCTTTTGTCTATCAGACCGGCGACTTCGGTGTCGGAACCGGAGGCGGCTTTTGCGCCGTGACCTCTGATTTCACTTGCAAGGGCAAGGCACAGATCGTTTTCAAGTTGCCAGTCGAGAACCTCAGGTTCAGGTCCTATTTCGCTGGCTACGGTGACAAGACGTTGATCAAAGTGTTCCGGGAAGGCAAACGCGTCGTCACGTTAAACATGCGCCGTGATGGTCGGATTGATCTGACAAAAATGCGTAATATCAATCGCCTAGTCTTCGTTGACAAAAGCAAGCCGGGCGGCACCGGCATGGCATTCGGGTCTTTCGGTTTCCGCGTCGTCGAACCCGAAGTGGTGCCGCTGCCAGGCTCTCTCTTGTTCATGGCGACCGTGCTCGCGCTGACATGTTTCATCCCAGGTAGAAGAAGAACAGGCCAATGACATATTCTTGCATCCGCGCTTCGTTTCTTGCGTTCCTAGTTGGATTAGTCTTCGCCCTGCCCGCTTTCGCGCAAGACATCGTGGTCGAGGGGACGGCGGTTGCAGTCATATCGCCGGCCGAGGTTGAACGCGCCGGGTCGAAGCTAACCTTGCGACAAGGCGACACCGTCCTCCAAGGTGACATAGTTCGAACGGGGGCTAAGGGACAAGTTCAGCTCGAGTTCCCGGATGACACACGGATTGCTGTCGGGCCGTCTTCTTCATTGCGAATCGACTCGGTCCTGTTCAAGCGCAGCGAAGGCAAAGCGCGCAAATTCGCAGTCTCCGCGCTTGGTGGCAGCTTTCGCTTTCTGAGCGGCAGCAGTTCGAGCCGCGCCTACTCCATTCGCACGCCCACTGCGACAATGGGCATCCGGGGCACGGTCTTCGACTTCGCGGTGCAGCGCGCCGAATTCACCGATCTTGTGGTGCTCGAGGGTCGGGTGCAATTCTGCGGCGCCAACCGGGTCTGCGCTGTCATTCCGGGGGGCTGCAACGCGGTGACCGTCGGAAGGGCAAATGAGTTCAGCCAACCCACGACGGCGGAATCAAAGGCTTCGATGCTTTTTCAAAGATTTCCTTTCCTGCAGGCGCAAGCATCGCTTCAGCCAAGATTTCGGCATGAAACAGGGGGCTGCGAAGACGTCACCATGGTCGACCTGCCGACCGTTCGCGCGCCTCGGGAAAAGGACGATGACCGGCGCCGGGATCGCTCAGGAAACCCTGCGGAATGAACCGGGCATCACGGGTCTGATCGTGATCGCAGAGGCAGGCTGAGTGAAGAAGACATTTCTTGCTTTGGCGTTTGGATTGCTTGCCGCAATCACGCTGCTTCGGCTTTTGGACCCCGCGCCGGTAGCTGCACTGAGAGAGGCGTATTTCGACCAGCTTCAGCGGTTCATGCCGCGCCCCGCCGAACCTACATTCGTTCGTGTCGTGGACATCGACGAGGCCTCACTGGCAGCACTCGGACAATGGCCATGGCCGCGTGATCGTTTGGCGGACCTGGTCGGCAGGCTTGCCGACCTGGGTGCCGCGGTCGTCACCTTCGACGTGCTTTTCGCAGAGCCGGACCGCCTGTCGCCTTCGAACCTCTCCGCATTGCCCTCGGTTCAGGCCGCCGTCGGTTCCCAGCAAGCTCTCAACGATCTTGCCGCCATCGACAATGACGCGATCTTTGCCGATGCCATGCGCCAGATGCCGGTTGCGCTGGGTGTCGCCCATGCCACCGCTGCCAGCTCCGTGCCGCCCGAAGCCTTGGCGGGCTATGCCGAGATCGGCGGGAACGCGCGCGACGGCTTCCTGCAATTGCCAACCGTCACCCCGATTGCGCCGGCCCTGCGCGAAGCGGCTTCCGGCATCGGCAGCATCAATGTCGCTGGTGTTTCCGATGACGGGCTGATCCGCAGCGTGCCGCTCGTCTGGCGCACCGATACCGGTATCATGCCCGGTCTGGCGATCGAGGCGCTGCGCGTCGCCATGGGCGAAGAGACTCTGCTCATTTACGCCGGCCCGCTTGGTGCCGAGGCGCTTTCGGTCGGCGGGATCGAAGTGCCAATGTCAGTTGACGGCTCTCTGAGAGTGCGGTTTCGCCACAATGCGCCGGACCTCTATGTATCGGCTGCGGATCTGTTCGACCCCGAAAAATCAGAAGCGCTGCGAAGCCGGATCGAAGGCCACATCATCTTTGTCGGAACCTCCGCGGCAGGTCTGCTCGATACCCGGACGACTGCCTTGGGGGAACCGGTTCCCGGCGTTTCAATTCACGCGCAGATCGTCGAACAGATCCTGCTCGGGCGCTACCTGGTCCGCGACGACGTGACTGCGGCGCTCGAGATCCTCGCCCTGATCCTGCTGGGCATAGTGGTAACCTTTCGAATGGCGATTTCGGGGCCCCTCGCCTCTGTCATTCTGGGCGCGTCGGCGGCGGTCATCACGCTGGCCGTAAGCCTCTATGTCTTCGTCGAGAAAAGCATCCTCTTCGACGTGACCTTTCCATTGATCGGCGGTTTCGCAGCTTTTTCGGCGCTATCCATGTTCCAATATGCGGTTTCGGACCGCCAGAGACGGCTGATCCGCCAGTCGTTTTCGCGCTATGTCGCGCCGGGCGTCCTGCAAGAACTGGAAAAACGCGGCAAGGAACTCGTCCTCGGCGGCGAGATGCGCGACGTCACCGTTCTTTTCGCCGATGTCCGCAACTTCACCGGCCTGAGCGAGACGATGCCCGCGACCGATCTCGTGTCCCTTCTCAACGAGATATTCACCGACCTGTCGCAACAGATCCTTGCGACGCGGGGCACGATCGACAAGTTCATCGGCGACGAGATCATGGCCTTCTGGAACGCCCCGCTTGAGGTCGCGCAGCATCCTCGCGCCGCCTGCCTGAGCGTCCTGGGAATGCGTGGCTCACTGGTCGAGCTAAACCGGCAAAGGGCGGCCAAGGGATCATCTCCGATCGCACTTGCAATCGGCTTGGCCTCCGGCAGCGCCTGCGTCGGCAACATGGGGTCGCGCGACCGCTTCAATTACACGGTGCTTGGCGATACGGTCAATCAGGCGGCCCGTATCGAGGATGCGTGCCGGACACTTCACTGCGACGCGCTTGTCAGCAGCGAAGTCGCTGCCGCCGCTTCGGATCTGGCCCTGCTGCCCGGCGGCAGCCTGTCACTCAAGGGCGTGTCGCGGAAGGTCGACGTCTGGCTTCTTGCCGGCGGAGTCGACTACGCGAAAAGCGCGGAATTCGCGGCACTTCGAACGGCGCATGAAACCGCCATGAGTGTGATCCGAAAGGGCGGCGATGCGAAAGCGGAACTGACGATCCTGTCCGGTCTGGCCGCTGCAACGGCCCCCCATCTTCTTGACCATTTCCAGTCGATGCCAAGCAGATCTGCCGACTACCAACCCGATTAGAAAATGGGCGCGCCCAGCGGCTGCAAGCGGGCTCGGGAAGACAAATCAAGTGGACGGGCAAGGGGTGGACGAATAGTGTGATGGTCTAATGACCTGACCAATTTGGTTGAATGGGCAGAACCACGATGAGCTACATAGAAATCCTCGGGTGGCTCGGTGCGTTCTTCACACTCAGCGCCTATTCAATGACGACGATGCTGCCGCTCCGGCTCTCGGCTATAGTGGCGAACATCTTTTTCATTTCATATGGGGCATTGGCGTCGGTCCATCCGATGCTCTTTTTGCATCTGGTGTTGTTCCCTCTGAACGCCTACCGCCTCTACCAGATCACCTTGACCACCCAGAAGATCAAAGCGGCACGCAGTGGAACCATCGATGTCGAACTGCTCAGACCACTTTTGAAGCCCGAGCGTCTGAGCGATGGCAGTTACGTCTTTCGTAAAGGTGACAGCCCCGACTTTCTATATTTCATCGAGAACGGAGCAATCCACCTTGACGAGATAGACGTCACCCTGAACGCCGGCGACCTTCTGGGCGAAATCGCGTTTTTCACCAATGCAAAGGAACGCACGGTTTCAGCGAGATGCGTCGGTGACTGCACTATCATGAAGTTGGATGAAGCGGGGTTCATGCGCCTCTACTACCAGAACCCAGCCTTCGGCTTCAGCATGATCAAGCTGGTGGCCAACCGGTTGCTTGAAGGCGTGCAGGCGAAACCGGAAGCCTACAAGAGCGGGGCCGAGGCACGCCGATCCCGATCGGCGATCGATTGAAACCGGCGGCCGCTATCGAAGGGCGGCGATCAGTTGCTGGTTCATTCTCTGCACTTTTTCGGCAAGGCCGCGCGCCATGAAACTGTGGAAGATTGCTGCGAGTTCGGGCTCTTCGCGCTCCAGTGCTGTCAGCGCCTCGTCTGAGAAGCGGTATATCACCGACGGTTCATCGACCACCACGTTGGCGGTTCGGACGCTGTCCAGATAGCGCGCGGCCTCACCGATGACGGCTCCGGACCGCATCGACCTGACCCGGACAGGCACGCCGGAAGGTCCGTCGACCAGTATGGTGACACGCCCGTTCTCGATGAAGAAGATGTCCTTGTTGGCCGACCCGGCCGTGATCAGGACATCGCCCGGTGCGGCATCCAGACGTTCCATATGCCCGATCAACTCACCCGCGCGCGGCAGGATGGAAAGGAAATCATGCCCGTCGCCCGATGAACGCGCGCCCTCCTGCTCCGCCGCATGCCGGCGGATCATATAATCTTCGACAGTCTCAAGGGCAGAGTTCAGATTCGGAAAATTTCCAATCCACTGGTCATTCTCTAAATTCAGTCCCCAACGGTTCATCTGTCGCATCACATCTTCCGATATCCCGGCGAAAAAGACGACAAACCCCTGAGAAGCGGCCAGACTCGCGAGCTTGATCAAACCGGCACAGGCCGCAGAATCCAACCCCGTCACTTTCGAGAAATCTATCGCGAAGGTTTCCACCCGGTTCGGGCCGGATGTCGCGCTGCGCACCCGATCCAGAAGCCCCTCGATCGAACCGAAAAACAAATATCCCTGCAGTGCCAATATTCGCGTCCGCGGACCGTATTCCGACAATATGGCATCCTCTTGCCGTGACCGATCCACATTGCTGCGCCGGTCCGAAAGGTCCCCGTCAAAACTGATCACGGGCAAGCGAGAGTAGGTGTAGACGAAAAGCAGCAATGCAACGATGAAGCCGACCACGACCGCGGCCACGATACCCGCGAAAACGGTCGTCACGACGATGATCGGAATGACAAGCCAGTCCCGCAACGGCAAACGTGACCGAAGGGCGAACATCCAGTCGGTCAGCATGACGGCGCCAAAGAAAAGAACAAGGGCCGTCGCCGCGAAGACCGGCACATAGCCAACAAGCTCTGCGGCAAAGGCGAACGCCAGCAATGTCGTCGCACCAAGCGCGAAACCCAGCACCCGCGTATTGCAACCGAGCTTATGCGCGAAGATCGTTGAATCCGAAGCGGTATAACCAAGCAGCCCGCCAAAGGCGCCGATCAGGATATTGGATGCGCCAACGGTACGGGCCTCTGCGTCAAGGCTGATGTCATTGCCGACCGCAAGTTCGATTCCCGTCGTGTTCAGAACAAAGCCCAGCCCGTTCAGCAGGACGATGACAAGAATGGTGACCGATGCACTGGCCGTCACCGACCAGTCCACAAACTTCAGCAGCCCGAAATCAGGCACTCCCCCCAACACCTTGTCGGGAAGCACCGGCAACAGCCCTGCATCGCGGACCAGATCGATCGGAATGCCACGCATGCCCAGAACCGCGTAGAAAAGCGCCAGCGCCAGAAGGATCGGCACGATCACCGCCCAAGGGCCGTGCAAAACCCTGGGTGACAGCAGCAGGACGCCCGCAAGAAGGACCCCAAGGATCAGATTAAGCGGAACATGCCCCGACACAGTCTGCACAAGCAGGTCCCACAGGTTCTCGGTCCCTGTCAGCAGGAACAGCCCGGACGACAGCAGCAGCCAGCCAGAACCGGCAAGAAAACCTGCCGCGACCGGGAACGGGATGTATCTTGCCAAGCGGCCAAGGCCCAACTTCCCGACCGCGAAGATCAGCACACCCGACAGGAAAGTCGATATGCCCATGATCGCGACGGCCGTCGCCAGTTTTTCTTCCGCAGAGCCGTCGACAGCGGAAGCGGCAAGGACCATCGCGGGGGCGAGGATCGCGATGGTTGTGTCCTCGGCAATGCCGGCGGCCCCCGGAAAGACACTCTTTGCGGCGAGTATGATCGCGATCAGCGCACTGCTCAGCAGGATCAGCATCGTGCCATAGCCCAATGCAAAGGACAGCGGACCGGAAAAGGCCAGCGTCGCAAGGGCAATGCAGTGGCCAACCGCGTCTATGCCAAAGACAACGCCCAAGACGACTGTTTTCGCTTGGGTCTTGACGGCCCAGTCCTGCGTTCCGCTGTCGACAGTCATATGATTGCCGTCAGCAATACCGGGCTACGCAAAAGGGGCTTTCCGACACTAGGTTGAAAGTCTGGAAGGTGGCCGCTGGCTCTGGGCAACAATCTTCTTTGGTTATTCAGTGTAGTGCGCTGTATTGTTCCCGCCCCGCATAGGGCCCCCCATGTCGCCTGTGGTCCGGGACATTAGGGACATTAATTGGCACTTCGGCAAGCCTTAGTCCCGACCAAGGACGATCGAACCGCAATCGGTGCATCAAGGCAATCGTGCGGGTAACGCCGAACGCCGCGCACGGCCGCTTTCCATTGCAGGAAATCAATCCCCAAAGACGATGAAATCCGCCGCGTTCACACTCACTTGCGCCTCGCTTCCGATCGGCGGCGGCGGGGCGTCGCTTCGATTGAACGTGTCAAGCGACAGCTTCCTGCCGGCCACTTCGACGGTGATGCGAATGACGGATCCCATGAACTGCACTTCGGCAATTCGTCCGGGCAACATGACTTCCCGGCTGGGGTCCCGGCCAAGGCGCGCTGCTTCGGGGCGCAGCGCGACGCCGATCTTTTCGCCCGTCTTCACTGCCAGCGATCTGCCCAATTCCATCTTCGTGCCGGCCAGCGTGACCGTCCCCTTCTTGGCGTCCACCACAGTCGCCTCAAAGTTGTTCAGCGTTCCGACAAACCCCGCCACAAATCGTGTCTTGGGGTGATTGTATATCTCGAATGGCGTCCCGATCTGGTCCGCCCGACCGCCGCTCATGACGACCACGCGATCCGACATCGACAGCGCTTCTTCCTGATCATGCGTCACGAAGACCGTGGTTATTCCAAGCCGCTGCTGGATTTCCCGGATTTCCGAGCGAAGGGAGACCCGGATCTTCGCATCAAGCGCGGACAGCGGCTCGTCCAGCAAGAGCACCTGCGGACGCACCGCCAATGCCCGCGCCAGTGCGACCCGCTGCTGCTGGCCGCCCGACAGCTGGAATGGATAGCGTTCGCCAAGATCAGACAGGCCGATAAGCGACAGCATCTCTGCGACCCGCGCTTCCGTTTCGGATTTGCTGACCCCCGCGACTCTCAGCCCGAAAGCGACATTCTGGGCAACCGTCAGGTTGGGAAACAGCGCATAGGCCTGAAACACCATGCCGATGTTGCGCTGGTTCGGCCTCAGACGAACGACGCTCTGTCCATCGATCGTGATTTCACCGTTTGATGGCGTCTCGAACCCGCCAATCATTCGCAGCACCGTTGTCTTGCCGCAGCCCGATGGCCCAAGGAGCGATATGAACTCGCCCTGTTCGATCGCAAGGTTGAAGTCAGAGACAACCCGGTTGCTGCCAAAAGACTTTTCCAACTGCGTGATTTCTAGAAATGCCATTAGTTCTGCGCTCTCGTATGTTTGGAAAGCCTGGTGACAAGCTGGATGAGGCCCATGCAGGCCCAGGTTATGGCAAATGCGATAACCGCGAGTGCCGCCGGCTCATAGGCACGGTTGGCCCCGAGGATCTGCATGTAGGGACCGAAGGCCGGCCGATCCAAAAGGGCCGCCATGGTAAATTCGCCGATCACGATGGCAAATGTCAGGAAAGCGCCCGAAAGAACCGCCCCCAGCACGTTGGGCAAGATGATCCTCGACAGGATCGTGACCCAGCTTGCCCCCAGCGCCTGCGCGGCTTCCGTCAGCGTGGCCACGTCGATGGCGCGCAATCCGGTGTCGACCGCGCGGTACATGTAGGGCAGCGCCAAGGTCGCGTAGCCGAACATCAACAGAATATTCGTGCCCATCGCCGTCCCGGTCAGCGGAAGCCAGCTCGACGTGTTGTAAAGCCTGATGTAGCCGAAAACGATGACGATCGCCGGAATGACCAGCGGCAGAAGGGTGATGAATTCAACCAGCGGCCGCAACTCGGGCATCTTGAGCCGAACCCAGTAGGCGGTCGGCACCACAAGCAATATACCGAAAGCGATCGTGAACAGCGCCATGATCACGGAAAAACTGAAGGTTGCCTGAAACTGCGGGTCCTTCAGCACCGTGACATAGGCGTCGAAGCTGTAGACGCCGCGGCGCATAGAAAGCGAGAACTCGGTCATTCCGAGAAGCGGCAGGAAGAAGTAGAGCGACCCGAAGGCCAGCGCCGTCCAGGCGAAAAGCCGGTTCATTTCAACCACCTTTCCGAACGGATGCGCAGCCAGATATACAGCATGTTGGCCGCGCCCGTAATGACAATCATCCCGAACGCAAGCGCATAACCAAGGTTCGGGCTGCCAAGGACATCGCCCCTGATCTGCGCGTAAAGGAGGATCGGGGCGATATTCAGCGATGGACCGGTCAGGGCAATCGCCGTCGCCACGGCCCCAAAAGCATTTGCGAACAGCAACGCCATGGTCCCAAGGATCGACGGAAACAGGATCGGCAGGGCGACGATCCGCCAGTATTGAAGCGAAGAGGCACCCAGAATGTCTGCCGCCTCACGCCATTCCCGCTTCAGCCCGTCAAGCGCCGGCGTGATGATCAGGATCATCAGCGGGATCTGGAAAAACAGATAGGTAATGATCAGACCCCAGGTGCTGAGCAGGTTCCAACCATAAACGCGAAGATTGATGCCGAACTCGGTTCGCAGATACATCGTGATCAGGCCCGCCGGCCCGAGCGTTGCGATAAAGGCGAAGGCCAGCGGCACGCCCGCAAAGTTCGATGCGACCCCGGAAAATGTCAGCAGTGGATTTCGGACTTGCCGGGGCAACCTGCCAAGCGTGATTGCGGCCGCCATCGAAAACCCGATCAGACAGCCCAGAAGCGCGGACAGAAAACTGACCTTGAGCGACACCCAATAGGCATTTCGGATCGACGCGGTATTCAGGCCGATGATGTTGTCCAGCGTGAAATCGCCCGCCGGCGTGCGGAAGGCACCAACCACGATGTAAAGCGTCGGCAAGATAAGGAAAAGAAAAGCAAAAACCAGAAAAGGTAGGATGCCCAACCAGCGCAACGCGTGGCCCCGCAGCCATAGTGGTGCTGTCATCGCGTCAATGCCCCCATAGCGTCTGCCCCGGCGCGATGGCCGGGGCAGACAGTCTCATTCTTGATTATTCTACGACGTTCGCGCCAACGACGCTGTCCCAGCCGCCGACAACAGTTTCCTTGTTGGCATTCACCTGGTCGAGCGTCGGGAACACTGCAGCTTCATAGGCGGCTGCCGGCGGCAGCGCGTCCAGAAGGTTCTGCGGAATCACGCCACGCGCCGCCATGTCGTTGAAGCGGATCGGGTGGCAATAGCCTGCGAGCCAGCCCAGCTGACCTTCGTCGGAATACAGGTATTCCATCCACAACTTGGCGGCATTCGGCTGCGGAGCATATGCAGAGATCGCCTGAACATAGACGCCGGCAAGAACGGCATCCGATGGAACCACAACCTCGACCGGCGGGTTGCCAGCAAGCGTGTCACGCGTCGACAGCGCATTGTAGTCCCACTGGATCACGATCGGCGTCGTGCCCTGAGCCAAGGTGCCGGCCTTGCCGATCACCGGAACGAAGTTGCCGGCGGCGTTCAGGTCCGCAAAGAACTTCAGGCCAGCCGTGGCAGCAGGCTCTCCCGGCTCAGCGCCGCTGGCCATGCCGGCGGCCATCACCGCAAGAATCGCCTGGTTCGACGCCCGCGGGTCGCCCGCAAGCGCAACCGCGCCTGCATATTCCGGCTTCATCAGATCCGCGAAGGATGTCGGCACGTTGTCGATGAGATCCTTGTTCACCACGAAGGACATCACGCCGTAGTAATCGCCATACCAGTGGCCATCGGCATCCTTGGCGCCCTCGGGAATGCTATCCCATGTCGACACCTTATAGGGTTGCAGCAACCCTTCGGCTTGCGCCGACGGGCCAAAGGCCAGGCCGACGTCAAGGACGTCGGGCGCCTGCGGTCCGGTATTGTCCTTGTTTGCCCGAATAGCCTCGACTTCGTCCGCGGATCCGGCATCCGGGTTAAGCTCGTTCACTTCAAGGAACGGGTATTTTGCCTTGAAGCCATCAATGACCGCTCCATAGCCGCACCAGTCGTGCGGCAGGGCAATCGTCGACAGACGGCCCTC
>JAHEAO010000137.1 GCA_024642725.1 Paracoccaceae bacterium
GTGTAGAAGTCGCCGGTGACCGGATCCTGAATTGTGTCCTCGTACTTGTGGCCCAGCCGGTCGACCCAGTTGTCCTCGCTCAGGAAGACCGCGCCCGCTGTGGTGGCGCCTGCGGCATAGGGATAGATTTCGCCCCAGACATTGTAGCCCTGATCGGAAAGGCGCTGGATCAACTCATGCGTCAGGCGCCAGCCGGGGTTGTTGAAATGCAGGATCGAGACCGGCGCGCCGAGTGCCAGCGCATTGGCGATGACTTCCTGTGCGCCGACGTTCTCGTGGTCCGCATCGTCGGGGGTGAAGCGTGTATGCGCGCCGAGGTGCCGGCCATAGCGGGCGGCGACTTTCTGCGCTTCAAACAACTCGCGCGTGGTCAGACCATTGCGCATGTAGCCAACCGTGCTGCCGATCCCGATGGCGCCGTCCTGCAGCCCCTTGTCGAGGATGCGCAGGATCTCGTTGCCGCTGTCATAGTCCGCTTTGGCCAAGGCCCATCCGGTGCCCTTGCGGGTTTCAAGGGCCGCCAGAGGGCCGTTGAGCAGAACGTCCCCGGTAACTCCATCAAGGGCGATGGCCCGAGCGAACTCATGGCTGACCGCACAGCCGTAGTTGGAGAGCGTGACACCCTCGCGCGCGGCGTACCATTCCGGGATGGTCGTGCCGGGGCAGCCCATCTCGAGATCCATGGGGCTGGTCAGCCCGTCGCGCAGCCCGAACCTGTAGCCGAGCGGCGCCTGCCAGTGAAAATGCGTGTCGATGAAGCCGGGGGCCACGACATGGCCCGTGGCGTCGATCTCTTCCGCGCCGCTCAGCGCGTCCTTCGAGATCTCGACGATCCGACCGTCCTTGATGCCGACATTGGCGACACCGTCATAGAGCGTCTCGGGGTCCATCACCCGGCCATTGCTGATGACGAGGTCGTAGTCTTGGGCAAAAGCAACCGACGACAGCGCCACACTCGCGACAACTGCCAGGACCGAAACACTGCTTAGCTTCTTGTTCATGCTTGCTCTCCATTCTCCAAAGGTTGGCTCTCCAGGACGCAGGGCCTGAAGAGCCGGTTTGCTGCTATTCGACGATCGGGTTGCGGATCGCGACACCGGCATCGATGCGCTGCACGACCGAGTCGTCCACGACCACCTGACCATTGACGATGACATAGGGAATGCCGGTCGAGGGCAGGGAGTTTTCGCCGATGGTCGCAGTGGCGTTGTCGGTCACTGTCTCGGGGTCGAAGATGGTGATATCGGCGACGGATCCTTCCTGAATACGGCCCCGGAGCTTCATCTGCGGAACCTGATCCTCGATGAAGGCGGCGGGTTGATAGGTCATCTTGGACAGCGCGGTCATCAGCGAGATGGCGTCATTCTCCCGCGCCATC
Source organism: Paracoccaceae bacterium (assembly GCA_024642725.1). Classification (GTDB taxonomy): domain Bacteria; phylum Pseudomonadota; class Alphaproteobacteria; order Rhodobacterales; family Rhodobacteraceae; genus JAHEAO01. The sequence continues at coordinate 1,379 of JAHEAO010000137.1, forward strand.
CGTAGGATCCGGGCGTGAGTGCCGGCACCACGGGCATGGCCGTTGCCGGCGCCGAACGGCTTGTCCCAATCCCCGGTAAAGCCGTCATCGAACTGATACGGCATCGCGTCCGATCCGACGATGGTCGACGGGCGGGAAAACGCCTCATCGATATACTCCTGCTTCATCGTGTACATCAGCAGGTTGGTCGTCGGAGCTTCCTTGCGCAGCCTGTCGAACTCTTCATCCGTAAGCGGTTTGCCTGTTTCGGTGACAATGACGTCCTTGGCCTCGATTCCCAGATTGACCTTGTATCCGGGGCGCAGATAGTCCGCGTCGACATAGGTTCCGGCGTACTGGTAGGGGTAGAACTCCCCAATGACATCCTGACCCTGCGCCTGCGCGGCCTCGATCAGATCAAGGCATTTCCCGGTCAGGCCGAGGCAGTTGCTGGGAACATGATGAACGAGCATCGGGACATTCTGGGTCCGCGCAACGGTCAGCATCTCTTCCAGTCCGAGATACCCGCTGGGCGGGACCTGCGACAGGTAGCGCACATGCGTCGTGATGATCTGATTGTACTTGGCGGCGAGACCGGCCACGGCCATGACCTCGGGCGAGCCCACCACAGTGTAGTATCCCAGCGGGTAGGAAATGCCGATCGCGCCCCGCTTCAGGCCTTTCTCGACGGCGTCCAGAATGGCGGGCTCGTCCAGCGGATCATAGACCTTGGTCTTGAAAAGCGCGCCGTCCTTCATCGCGGCGCCGATCGCGCCGTTGTAGACTGGGCTGCGGCCCGGGTCTACGCCGTCAAGCACCGCGATCCGCGCGAAGGCGTGCGAGGCCGATGTGCCGTAGTTCAGAATGGCGGTCTCTTTGTCCCAGTAGTCGTAGAAGTCGTCGATGCCGTAGGCGCCGAGCTCGAGGTCCATCGCTGTCGTGACGCCGTCCCGCGCGTAAAGCCGGAAAGCGTAGGGTTCCTGCCCATGGCTGTGATAGTCGACGAAACCCGGCGCCACGACATGGCCGGTGGCGTCGATCACCCGCGTACCTTCCAGCGCCTCTGTCGAGATCTCGGTGATGAAGCCGTTGTTGATCCCCACATTCGCGATCTGGTCGAACCCGGTTTCAGGGTCCATCACCCGGCCGTTGCTGATCACCAGATCAAAACTCTGCGCCAGCGCTCCCGTCGCCAGAAAAAGGGAGACCGAAAGACTGGCCGCCAGTGCGTAAGTTCGTTGTTTCATCGAGCATCTCCTTCAAGATGTTTGTTGCTTTCTTGGTCGTTCCGAGAGGCTTCCTTCACCTCTCGGAACGAACCGGATGTGCCCGATTTGGGGCGAGTTTTACTCCGCAGGAAGCGCCTTCTTGGCGCCGCTGTCATCCAGCGATGGATACGTGCCGGACAGGATCGTGGTCTCCGCAATGAAGTTTTCGATGCTGGCAGGCTCGAAGCGTCCCTTCTCTTCGACGGGATAGCGGATCGGCTGACCCGGCTTGACCGGCAGAACCTCGGAATCGTTCACCACGATGGTCCCGTTCACGATGACATAGGGCATGCCGGTAGTGGGCAGGCCGTTCTCGCCCGCCTTGTAGGTGGAATTCTCTGTCACCGTTTCTGGGTCGAACAGGGTCAGGTCCGCGATCTTGCCGACTTGCACGCGCCCGCGGTCCTTCATGTCCTGAAGCCCCGCATCCCCCAAAGGCAGGGCGGTCCAGTAGCTCAGCTGCGCGAGGGTGAACATCAGCGGCACACCCTTCTCGCGGCCCAGACGCAAGGTCTTGCCGCGGGTTCCGGACGTGCGTGGATGCCCGGCATACTCCGTATAATCGGCGTCCCATGGCAGCAGCTTGCCATCGACGCCAAGACCAGACATCGCATCGCTCGCCACGACCATGCGCGGCACCGTGAGCCAGTAGGGCAACCACGTCGTGCGGGAGGGAAAGAAGACCACGACCGGCAGGCCCGGATTTGCGTCCCGTGCGGCTTCATAGGCCGACTTCGTGAGGTACGCATCCTCCAGCGGGTCGTACATCGTTTCCTCGTACTTGTAGCCGTAGGTGTCCTCCCAGCTTTCCGGCCGCAGGAATTCGGCGCTGATCTGCGTGGAGCCGGCATCGTAGGGATAATACTCGGACC
>JAHEAO010000138.1 GCA_024642725.1 Paracoccaceae bacterium
TGAGTCTCATCAATTCAGTGAAATTTTTTGCTCCAGCAGGAATTGTGAAGACACTGCACCGCAAGCAAGAACCAACCGGGAAGTGCAGAAAACTCAGCTTACATCTGTGACCGCTTTGTCCTGTGTGGATGGCTCCCTTATTGCAAGTCTTTTTTGGTGATTTGGATTTGTCAGAAGCAGTCTTGTGTTCGGCCTGTTAGCGCGACGCACATGGCCGCTGGCCTTGATGGTTTCCACCAACCAAGTCCCATTCCGCAACTCGAACAGCAAGCGTTCAGGACAAAGCACGGGGCGTCTTGGTTTTAGGGCTGACAATGTTCCATCACCTCACTGGTCTTGCAAACTCCTGTGTCTACGTCGGTGTGTTCAAACGGTTCTCACTTTGTACGGCTCATTCCGGGTCAGTACGGCCCAGATCATGCGGGCGGTTTTGTTGGCCATGGCAACGGCGGCCACTCTGCTTGGCTTGCGTGATAAGATGTCTGCAAACCATGGATCGAACTTTTCTGGCTTCGACCTAATGGACCGAATGCGAGACATCATGCCCAGAACCAACAATCGGCGTATATACTGATCCCCCATCTTCGAGATGTGGCCTAGATATTCCTTTCCGCCACTTGATTTGTTGAGCGGTGTCAGTCCCAACCAAGCGGCAAACTCCCTGCCATTGTTGAACTGCTTGCCGCTGCCAACCGTCGCAACAATTGCGGACGCCGTAATCGGTCCGACACCGGGTATCGTGTGCAACAGCGCAACGCGTTTCTCGCTTTTGGCAATCTGCGTCATATGACGCGTATGCCTTAGGATCTTTGCATGTAGGAACAGCAGTTGATCGCAAAGATCGAAGACGACTGCTTGGGCGTTCATTGGCAGTTCGGTTTGTTCTCCACCCACACAATCCTTGGCAAATTGCAGCGCGTGATAGACACCTTGAGGGAAGACAATACCAAACTCAGCCAGCTGTGCCCGTAGCATATTGATGGTCTGTGTGCGCTGCCTCACAATCAGGTCGCGCGTGCGATGAACACTGAGGATCGCCTGTTGTTCGGGTGTCTTCACCTCAACAAATCGCATTGTGGGCCGGGTAACCGCTTCGCAGATGGCCGCAGAATCAACAGCGTCTGACTTGCCACGTTTGACGTAGGGCTTCACATACGCTGGAGGGATCAGCTTGACGTTATGACCCAGTTTGATCAGTTCCCGTGCCCAGTGATGGCTCGTTCCACACGCCTCAATGCCGACCAGGCATGGCTCAAGGCGTTCAAAGAATGCCAGGACTTGTGCCCGTCTCAGAGCACGGTTGAATGCAACCTCTCCATGCTCATCAATACCGTGGACCTGAAAAACGTTCTTGGCCAAATCCAGGCCAATTGTTGTAACTTGCATTGGGTGGCTCCTCTCCTGAGCAGTTCATGACAACTGCACTATGGCGCATTGCGACGCCGGTTGATCCAGGAGCCATCCACCCCATCCGCAACTCGGTCTTAGAGCCTGATCCTGCAAGTGTCTGCTGTCTGGCAAATGCTGCCATTTACGCCAGAAACCGCGCATCGGCGCCTATGGATGACCGCTTCTAGCCGGACCGGACGTTCGCCCAAATCCAGGCTATGACTGCTCAGCGGACCAAGCCGCCTGATGCTGGCGCAGCGAAAATCACATTGATTGCTCGACCGTGTCACGGAATTGCTCGTGGCAGTTCAGCACGATTTCTCGAAACCGGACATTCAAATGGTGCATATGGGCCAAAACCCAATCCTGACGTTCGCTGCGCTCACGGTCTATGTCTCACATGCGGGACGAAGCGGTCCTAAGCCGGTCGAGTTTTTCAGCCTTCTGGCGCAATCGGCAGATCAAACCAAAATAGAGTATGCACGTCTGTGCTCTGGACTAGACCTGTGTGGTGTCCGACAAGATACCGAGGCGCATGGATCGCCCCGATATCTTCGTTCGCATCTCTGTTGAGACTCAGCTCTTGGCATGCTCGCAGGTTACATTTGGGTTGAATGGCATCAGGTCCCCCATCGGGTTCTCTCGGAACAGCCAAACATGTTGGTCGAAGTGCGGCATGAAGCCGTGCGCCTCATCACCCGCCGTGTTGGGATCGTCTGCCATGTGATCCCACGTCCGACCGTTGAGCATTGGCACATCACCCTTGCCTGCAGCCTCCCATGCAGCTTCGAACACAAGGTTCTCGACGGCGACGAGTTCCATCGATCCGTCGGCCTGCGGCTCGTAGATCAGGATCGAAGGCTGCGACCAGTCGGTGTAGGTCGACTCGCCATTCACTCGCGGCTCAGTCCCGGTGATCTGCAGCATCGCCGGGTGGATGTAGTGGATGCCCATCGCACCAAGTTCAGCGGGCAAACCCTCGGCTTCTGCTGAGATACAGCGGTTGTCTGGCGTGATGTAGCCCTCGGCCAGAGCCACGTTGATATCCCTGTACTTCTCGACGCTGGCGCGCATGGTATCAAGATCGACTTCGTCGGCAAGAGCCGCAATTGGTGCCAAGGCAGTGAGCAGCGTCAGGATTGACGTCTTCTTCATTTCTTCCTCCCATTTGCCGATCTGTGCGAGCGTGTAGCTTGCGTCGGCAAGGCAATATTACCACCAAAACGAATGATGTGCTTTTTAATACTTTGGCGGGTCGTTCGGCTATGATCGACAAACGGTCAGGAGTCGCCGGCGACGCTTCGGAGTTCTGGTTTGGAGGAACATCATTCCCGCACGTTCTCCGTTCATGATCGCAGTGCTTCTTGTACCGTTCGCAGCCTATGCTGAAGAGGCGGCCCCTCCTGATTGGGCCGATGTGACCGCCATATTCAAGGAGCGATGCGTCATGTGCCACTCAGAGGTCGCCGGTGCCTCCAGAGGGCTTCGGCTGGACGATTACGATGCCGTGATCGCAGGCAGCGAGCGTGGTGCGGTTGTTGTCGCTGGAAATGCCAAAGGCAGCGAGCTAGTGCGTCGATTGCGCGGTGAGAGTACGCCTCGCATGCCGTTCCTCAGTCGCCCTCTTCCAGACGATCAGATTGCCTTGATCGAAAATTGGATTGTTGCAGGCATGCCGAACCAAAGCGGGACACGGTAGCCCTCGACTGGAACTCGACAATGGGTTCCAGAAGACTGCTTGCTGAACGTCAGCTTCGGGCTGATTCTGTTGAAAAACTCCAAAATCGGAAAGTCAGAAATTTCTGACAAAGAAGCTTTGGATGCGAAAGTCCGATAGAAATACGCACCAGACATTGTGAGATCGCTCGGCAAGACTAGTGCACGATCGCAATGTCACATCTCTTGCTGTACCGGATTTGCCATCCGGTTTCTGGAGTCGTCGACAAGCTCTTCGGTTGGGCGCAAAATAGATCGGGTTTGGCGCCCTGATTGCAGCATCAGGTGCTTGAACTGGAACGATGCAATGCTCCAGCTCAATTTGTTTGCCGAGGCAGTCTGGGGACAGCCTCGGCACCACTCCTCACTACTTT
>JAHEAO010000019.1 GCA_024642725.1 Paracoccaceae bacterium
TGACGCGGATCAGGCCGCAGGCAGAAACCGGGCGGTACACAGAATGAGCCTGATCAGCGAGACTGGGGAGCTTCGGCTCCCCATTTTCTTTGGCGGAACTTCGCCATGCGATGCCGGCAATCCGCCCATCGCGCATGCCGCCGCAGGCAGAGGTTGGCCGACGGCCAAGTATCGCAGAGCGGGCGGTTCAAAATCGGCAAAGGCTGGCGCGAAGCAACCGCATTGACGCGGCGCTCTGACGATGCGCTGGCGCCGGGTGTATTGAACTCAGAGAAGGCGTCGAAGCCTTCGAAACAACCTTCAAGGAGCGTCCACGATGAAATCCAAGATCCTGACCCTGATCCCTGTCTCGGCCCTCGTGCTGGGGACGATCGTGTTTGCCCAGAGCGACATGGATACCGATGGGGACGGCGTCTTTTCCTTCGCCGAGCTTGTCGCCGGTTACCCTGACCTGAGCGAAGAAACCTTCACCGCACTCGACACCGATGGTGACGGTTCCGTTTCAGAGGCGGAACTGGCGGCGGCGGTCCAAGCCGGGACGATCCCGGCAATGGAGTAGCAATCACCGCCAGGACATCTGACCGGATCCTGGCTGGCCGGGCCCCGTCAAATCTGGCGATGACGCCCGGTCAGTCGGTCATGAAGTCCTCAAGCACTTCCTTGTCGCGTTCGGTCAGGTAAGCATCATCAGAGGTCCGGTGATGCAACGTCTCAAGGATTTCTTCGAAATGGCGTATTTCTTCGTCGGTCTGCGGCCGGTCGGCCCGCGCGGTATTCAGAAGCGACCGTGACTTTGCGTCACCGACAGAGATCAGAACGCCATGAACCAGCCCGTGTTCCGCCGCAGCTTTCAGCACGCCGCCGGTATCGAGATCGGCAAGATCGCTCCAGCGCCGGGTGCCGGAATTGGTCATCGCCCAGAAAACGGTTGGGTCGGTCAGGAGCATGCGGTGTTCTGCGTAATATTCCATCCATTCTTTGTCATAGGTCTGGATCAGGACCCGTGGCGCCGTCACATGGATGTGCAGCCCCAAGGCGAATCCCGATGGACTCATCTGGTTAAGCTCCTTCAGGAGTTTTTCTATTGTCGTATTGCCGTTCAGCACATTGCCATCCCTCTGCTTTCGATCCTCTCGGATCGAATCCCTCACTGAGCGCATGCTTACATGCAATTTGCTACGAATGTAGCATTTTGCGACGTTTTTGGGCGCATCCGTGCCGCGCGTGGTGCCAGCCGGATCGTTTCCAGCCGCCGTCAGAAGGCTTGGTCGCGAAAACGGGCTTTCGGTGGTCCTGCCATCGCCAATCAGCTTAAAAAAATCGACTGGCGGTCGGCAGGTTAGGAGCGGTTGATCGAGATTATCTTGTCGTAACCGTTGTCGCCATTGGTGTGGAATTCGATCGTGATGGTTTCACCGGCCTTCAGGTCGTCAGGCAGGGGGAGATCGGCGGGAATGATCGTCCAGACCGTCTTGTCCTCGAGAACTATGACACCGCTGACCCGGTCAAACGAGACGATTTTGCCGGAAGTTGAGTCTGCCTCAACAGAAAGACTGGCCGCCAGCGTAAGTGCTGCGGCCAGGACAAGTGAGCGCATTTAAGCCTCCTGAGCTATGCGAATGCGCGCACTCTCTGCCCGAGTTTTAGGTCCGTCAATGAGTCGTTTTTGCCAGCGGAATCGTGGTTGGCTACTTCTTGCCGCGTGCCAGTGCCGCGACACCCGTCCGCGCGACCTCTTCCAACCCCAAAGGGCGCATCAAGTCGGCAAAGGCGTCGATCTTCTCCGGTGTTCCGGTGATTTCGAAGACGAAGCTTTTCAGCGTTGAGTCCACGACATTTGCCCGAAAGATATCGGCCAGCCGCAGCGCTTCGACGCGCTGATCGCCTTTGCCGGCGACCTTGAAAAGTGCCAGTTCACGTTCGACGGAAGGGCCCTCGACCGTCAGGTCATGAACTTCGTGCACGGGAACGATCCGGCCCAGCTGCGCCTTGATCTGTTCAATGACGGCGGGTGTCCCTGTCGTGACAACGGTGATCCGCGACCGATGTCCGGTGTGATCGATTTCTGCCACCGTCAGGCTTTCGATATTGTAGCCCCGACCTGAAAAGAGACCGATGACACGCGCCAGAACGCCAGCCTCGTTATCGACGATTACGGCTAGCGTATGCTTTTCCACGATATCCGCATTCGGGTCGCGCAGCTCGTATGCGGAATGACTAGAAGAGCCTTTTTTTATTTTAAGAGCAGACATTTGCAGGCCTTTCCTAAACCAGAACGGCGCCGCCGGCCTGGATCGCACCTTTTGTCGATGCATTGCCGAGCAGCATTTCATTATGCGGTTTGCCCGATGGGATCATCGGGAAGCAATTTTCGTGTTTCTCGACGAGACAGTCGAAAATGACCGGCCCGTCGTAGTTCAGCATTTCCATGATCGCGTCATCGAGATCGGCCGGGTCCTTGCAGATGATGCCCTTGGCGCCGAATGCTTCAGCCAGCTTGACGAAATCGGGCAGGCTTTCCGACCAGCTTTGCGAATAGCGTTCTCCGTGCAGCAGTTCCTGCCACTGGCGGACCATGCCCAGACGTTCGTTGTTCAGGATGAATTGCTTGACGGGCAGGCGGTATTGCATCGCCGTGCCCATTTCCTGCATGTTCATCAGCCAGCTGGCTTCGCCTGCGACGTTGATAACCAGCGCGTCCGGATGCGCCATCTGGACGCCGATCGATGCCGGGAATCCGTAGCCCATGGTGCCAAGGCCGCCCGACGTCATCCAGCGGTTCGGATCCTCGAACGTCAGATACTGCGCGGCCCACATCTGGTGCTGGCCGACTTCGGTACAAATATAGCGGTCATATTTCTTGGTCAGTGCTTCAAGCCGCTGCAAGGCAAATTGCGGTTTGATCAGCTTTTCGGAATTGGTGAAGCTGAGGCAGTCGATCGTCTTCCATTCTTCGATTTGCTTCCACCATTTCGCAACAGCCTCGGCGTTGGTCTTGCGGCCACGTGATTTCCAGACATTCACGAGGTCGCCAAGCACGTTGCCAACATCGCCGATGATCGGGATGTCGACATGGATCACCTTGTTGATTGAAGACGGGTCGATATCGACATGCGCCTTTTTCGATCCGGGACTGAATGCATCCAGCCGCCCGGTGATGCGGTCATCGAAACGCGCGCCGATGTTGATCATCAGATCGCAATCGTGCATCGCCATATTCGCTTCGTAAAGGCCATGCATCCCGAGCATGCCAATCCAGCCTTTGCCCGAGGCAGGGTAAGCGCCAAGGCCCATCAGCGTCGACGTGATCGGGAATCCGGTGCTGTCCACGAGTTCGCGCAGCAGACGGCTTGCTTCCGGGCCCGAGTTGATGACGCCGCCGCCGGTATAGAAGACCGGTCGTTCAGCCTTTTCGATGGCGGCGACGAGGTCGGTGATTGCTTCAATGGTGCCTTTGACCTGCGGCTGGTAGTGCGAGACCCGAGCCGCCTTCGGTTCGACGTAGCGGCCGGTCGCGAACTGCACGTCCTTGGGAATGTCGACCAGGACCGGGCCCGGCCGCCCCGATTTGGCGACATGGAAGGCTTGATGAATCGTATCGGCCAGCTTGTCGGTTTCCTTGACCAGCCAGTTGTGCTTGGTGCAGGGGCGGGTGATGCCGATGGTGTCGGCTTCCTGAAAGCCATCGGTGCCGATCATGAACGTGGGAACCTGGCCGGTGAGGACGATGATCGGGATCGAATCCATCAGCGCATCGGTCAATCCGGTAACGGCATTGGTTGCGCCGGGGCCGGATGTAACCAAGACGACGCCTGGCTTTCCGGTGGAACGTGCGTAGCCTTCGGCGGCGTGGACGGCGCCCTGTTCGTGGCGGACAAGAATATGACGGATGTCGTTCTGCTGGAAAATCTCATCATAAATCGGCAGGACAGCGCCGCCGGGATAGCCAAATACCGTGTCCACGCCCTGATCCTTGAGAGCCTGAACAACCATCTTTGCGCCGGTCATCTGACGTGCCATCTCGATTTTATCCTTCGCGTCTTCTCGCGCCTCGCAGCGCCCTTTTTCATCAAGCCAACAAGCTGGCATAAAAAAGCCCCCGATTTCGGGGGCGCATTGGGTCGGGAAAGGGATTTCCGTTACCGGCCCATGCGCCATATTCCCACTAGTACGACAATGCCGTTCATGCCGAAGGCTCCCTTGGTTCGACCGGGACATTAGGCGGGGTGTCAGGGGGCGTCAACCGCGAAAGCCACGAATAAAGTGTCGCACGGCGGCAATTTTGGATATTTTTGTTGCGAACGGCGCATCCGTTTTGAAAGAAGCCGTATCAGACTACGCCTGAGACGGCGATGTACAGGGCGTAGGCGACCAGCGCCAAGGATGCTGCCGCACGGCCGATGCGGTGGAAGGCCCAGATGATCGCAATGAAGCCGAACGTGGCTGCCAGCATCACCGGAACGTCAATCGACAAGAACCGACTTTCAACGGGAATGGGTACGATCATCGCCGTGATGCCCAATATTGCGAGGATGTTGAAGATGTTGGACCCTATGACGTTGCCCAGGGCGATTTCCCGCTGGCCGCGAAAGGCGGCAACCATGGATGTTGCGAGCTCGGGCAGGGACGTCCCGACAGCGACGATGGTAAGGCCGATCGCGGCCTCTGAGATACCGTAGGCACGCGCGATCTCCGACGCGCTGTCCACCAGAAAGCGCGCGCCGAGCAGCACGGCGACCAGCCCTGCAAGCGCGATCAACAGCGATTTCCAGACCGGCGCGGGCACCTGATCCTCCAGAACGGAGTCCGAAGACAGATCGGGTGATTGCTTTTTGAGCGAAAGATAGATGTAGCTCACCAGCGCCGCGAACATCAGCGCGCCTTCAACCCTGCTGACTTCGAGGTCCAGAAAGACAAGGACAAGGGCCAATGCGCTGCCCGCCATCCAGACAAGATCGCGCCGAAGAGAGGAAAAAGTAGCGGTCAGCGCCCCGATCATGCCGGAAAGCCCGAGGATCAGCAGGATGTTGGCGGTGTTGGACCCGACCACATTGCCGATCGCGATGCCGGGGCGGCCCGACATCGCGGCATCAAGCGACACCATCAGTTCTGGAGTCGACGTTCCGAAGCCGACAATCGTCAGCCCAATCACCAGCGGCGAAACGCGCAGGGCAAGAGCAAGACCAGATGCGCCCCGGACCAGCCAGTCGCCACCAAAAAAGAGCCCCAGAAGGCCAAGAGACAAGTACACGAACGTCACGGCAAGACTTTCCAATTGGGAACTTGGATAGCAATTGTTGGGTGACCTTGCCGGTTGCAAGTGGGTCAGAAAGAATTTCTGACGCCGGTGACCCTTGATCAGGTAGGCAACAACAGGTGGCATTACGTTGCGGAAGCAGAGCCACTTTGCGAGAAATGCCCAAAAATCAGCCTTTTTGAGCAACTTAGCGGCTGAATTTCCCATGACTGCCGCTACAGAAGGTATTTGCACATGGCAATTCAGCCGTTAGTGTCCGTGCACCATTAATACGATCTGCCTGTCTGTAGAGGCAGGCGATGTTCAAGGGAGAATAAAACATATGGATCGTCGTTCCTTTCTAAGAACCTCCGCGCTTGGCGGTTCCGCCGCAGCCGCATCCACTCTGGCCGCGCCAGCCTATGCGCAGGGCAATCGGACACTGACCATGGTCACCACCTGGGGCCGCGGGCTTGCAGGCGTGCAGGATGCAGCACAGCGCGTTGCAGATACCATTACCGCAATGACCGATGGCGCGCTTACCGTCGACGTGAAGGCCGCCGGCGAACTGGTTGGCGCATTCGAAGTATTTGACGCCGTAACATCCGGTCAGGCCGACATGTATCACGGTGCGGACTACTACTTTGTCGGTCAGCACCCGGGCTATGCGTTCTTTACCGCTGTGCCTTTCGGCATGACGGCGCAGGAACTGGCAAACTGGTACTATCAGGACGGCGGCATGGAGCTGCACGATGAACTCGGCCAGATTTTCGGCCTCAAGTCGTTCCTGGCCGGCAATACCGGCGCGCAGGCTGGTGGCTGGTTCCGCAATGAAATCAAAGGCCCGGAAGACTTCAACGGTCTCAAGTTCCGTATGCCCGGTCTTGGCGGCAAGGCACTTGGCAAGCTTGGCGCTTCCGTTCAGAACCTGCCCGGCGGCGAAGTATACCAAGCGCTGTCCTCTGGCGCGATCGACGGGACCGAGTGGATCGGCCCGTGGGCCGACGAAAAGGCTGGTTTCCAGGAGATCACCAAGATCTATTACACCGCCGGCTTCCACGAGCCGGGTGCAGGTCTGTCGCTGGCGACCAACCGCGAGGTTTTCGAAAGCCTGTCGCCCGCACACCAGAAGATCGTCGAGATCGCTTCGGGTGAATGCCACCAGTGGAACCTGTCACAGTTCCTGGCCAACAACTCGGCCGCCCTCGGGCGTCTTGTGTCTGGCGGCGTGACCACCCGCGAGTTCCCGGATGCGGTCTGGGATGCTTTCGGCAAGGCCAGCCAGGAAGTTCATGACGAGAACCTGGGCGATGAGCTCTACAAGAAGATCTACGACAGCGCGATGGCCTCGATGAAGTCCTCCGCCGCATGGATCAAGGCCTCCGACGGTGCTTACACCGCGCAGCGCGACCGCGTTCTCGGCTAACAACGACGATTTCGGGCGCCCCGGTTCATCCGAGGCGCCCGTACCAATAAGCATTCGCAAAAATGCGTGCGTGACAGGGGGTTAGGATGCTGGACGGCATTCTGTGGTTCTTCAGGAATCTGGTCTTGGCGGTCTATAATCTGGGCTATGCGGTGTCGCACCCGGCGTCTTGGCTGGACTGGTCAAACAAGGAATCTCTCGTCCGGTTCATCTATTACGGCGGATCGGTCGAGTTCTTCTTCGTCATGCTCCTGCTCTTTCTGGTGCTGACCGTGGCCGGGTTCATCTGGCGACCAGTGATGTGGCGCAGCGTGCGCATCATCGAAGGCTTTGGCAATACCGTCGGACGGATCGTTGCCTGGGCCGGTCTGATCATGGTTCTTCAGCAGGTGCTGATCATTTTCCTGCAACGGATCTTCCGCGTCTCCGAGATTTCCTTCGGTCCTTTCGCACCGTTCGGCTATGCGCTCTGGGACAAGTTCACGCTGGTGTCCTTTGACCTGAGCTGGTGGTCCGAAGAACTGAAGCTTTACAATGCGATGGTCGTCACGCTTGCCTGCGCCTACACGTTTATCCAAGGCGGACACGTTCGGGTGGACCTGCTTTATTCCAGCGTCAGCTACCGCACCAAAAAGCTGATTGACATGCTCGGATCGCTTCTCCTGATGATGCCGCCGCTGATCTTGACCTGGCTCTATGCCTGGTTTTTTCTTTGGCGCCATCTGGTGACGCCGAAGGCGTCGGCGACGGACAAGCTGGACCTGATGCTGAAGAAGGCCAAGATCCTGCGCTGGAATGTCGAGACCATCGGTTTTTCGCCAAACGGGTTCAATGGCTACTTCCTGTTCAAGGTCCTGCTGCTCTGCTTCGTCGCGATGATGTTGCTACAGGCGGTCGCATTCTTTTACCGGTCCTATCTGGAATATATCGAAGGCCCCGAGTCCGAGGGCAAATATCTGAACAAAGACACGCTTGGCGAGGGCGAAGAAGCCTTCGAAGGCACGCACTGACAGGGGCCAGAGCATGGTATTCGGACTAGACGGCGTCGAGATCGGCCTGATCATTACATTTCTTTGCCTCTTCGGAGGCATCATGTCGGGCTTCCCTGTGGCTTTTGCCATTGGCGGCGCGTCGATCATCGCTTTCGCCATCATCGCTGCACTCGACAGCACCGGGATTCTGGTGCACGAGGTCGTGGATCAGTCGAGCGAAGCCTATAACAACCTGCTGAATTCCGGGGTGAATCCGCTGAATATTTCCCGATTCAGCTTCCCCGACCTGCCGCTTCTGGCAGAGCCGATCTTTCCCGGCGGCTGGGAACTTGCCATCGACCGGAACCTGTCCTTCATCGTGAACCGCATGAACGAACGCGTGCTGGCCGGGCAGTCGATCGAGACGCTGCTGGCGGTGCTGATGTTCGTGCTGATGGGGATCACTCTGGAACGCTCGAAGATCGCCAACGATCTGCTGACAACGATGGCGCGGGTGTTTGGCCCGCTTCCGGGCGGTCTTGCTGTTTCCGTTGTGATCGTCGGGGCCTTCCTTGCGGCATCGACCGGGATCGTCGGTGCAACCGTTGTCACAATGGGACTGCTGTCGCTGCCTGCGATGCTGCGCAACAATTACTCGCCTGAACTGGCCACGGGTGTCATTGCGGCATCGGGCACACTGGGGCAGATCATTCCACCGTCGATCGTCATCGTGCTTCTGGGCACGCTTGCAGGTGACCTTTATTCCGCAGCGCAGGAAACCCGTGCGCAGGCGGCCGGCTGTTCGGACGCGCTGACCTATCTGGGGCAGGCGGCAGTTCTTTCGGTTGGTACACTGTTCCAGGCGGCTCTGCTTCCGGGGATCATGCTGGCGATGCTCTACGGCCTGTATGCTTTCGGCTACGCGATGCTCAACCCGTCCAAGGCCCCGCCCGTCAAGGATGAAGGCAAGGTCAATGACTACGTCATCACCCGGCGCGACGGCTATCTCTGGTTCCTTCTAGCCCCGGTGGGGCTTGTTGCCGGGGCGGTGCTTATGGGGATGGTCGGTCTTTCCGGAACCCAATCGGCGAACGTCGACAGCTATTCGGTGCGCCAGGATACATCCGGCCTGCGTACAAATGTTTCTGAACAGTGCAAGACGTCGATGATCGCCTACCACGGTCAGGAAAAATGGGACGAGTCAGTGAAGCTGCAGGAAGAGTTGCAGGCCGCTGGAGGTCTTCAGGAAAGCCATCAACGCACCCCCGAAGAAATGAAGGTGGCACGTGCCGAAATGCTGGCGAATGCCGCACCGATCGGGACCGGGGTTCTCACCATTGCCGTCCTTCTGGGCCTGATACTGACCACGGCCGCGGGTGTTGCTCCGGGCGAGCGACGCCGCGAGCTGGGGATCGGCGCGCTGGGGATCGGACTGATGCTGTTGGCCGATGTCCTTTTCATCTCGCCGCTTAGCACTTCGGGCGCGACGGTTCTGATCCTTGCAATCCCGCTCATCTTCGCACTTTACGGCTGCCGCGTCGCAGCGGGGCTGATGGCGCAGAATGACCTGATCCGTGTCGTATTCCCTCCGCTGGTCCTGATCGTTGCGGTGCTGGGGTCGATCCTCGGCGGCATCACGAACCCGACGCCCGCTGCCGCGCTGGGTGCCGCGGGCGCATTGATGCTTGCGGCCTATCGCAAGCTGCATGACGAGGGGCGTTCGGGCCGGATGATCCTGATCGCGGCCTTTGCCGTTGTCGTCATGATCCTTGTCGGGATCAATTTCGATTTGCGCATAGGTCTTTCTGACGTGGCGCTGGAACAGATCATCGCCTTTGTCGTGGCACAACTCGCCTACAGCATCGCGATGATCGGGCTTCTATACGCCTGCTGGGTGCTCTTGCGAGAGAAGGTTCTGACCCCGGTCGTGCGCGAAACGACCAAGGTCACATCCATGGTCTTCGCGATCCTCATCGGCTCGCAGATGCTCAACCTCGTCGTCATCTCGTTTGGCGGAGAGCATTACATCCAGGACTTCCTGCGGTCGTTCGAAAGCGAATTTGCCGTCTTCCTGATCGTCATGCTGGTGCTCTTTATCCTTGGTTTCGTGATGGACTTCCTCGAGATCATCTACATCGTCGTGCCGATCGTGGGGCCCGTCATCTATGGCGGCACGATGGACCCGAGCTGGGTGACGATCATGATCACGGTCAACCTGCAAACCAGCTTCCTGACGCCGCCGTTCGGTTTCGCGTTGTTCTACCTGCGCGGCGTCGCACCGGCGAGCGTCACCACCGGTCATATCTACCGGGGCATCATCCCGTTCGTCTTCATTCAGGTGTTCGCGCTGGCGCTGCTGTGGCTCTTCCCGGACGTGGTCACCATCGTGCCGGCCCTGATCGGCAACTGATCAGATTGAAACGCGGGGGCGGCGGTCATCGGCTGCCCCGGCGGACCAGAGCAGCATTCGTGGAAGTGAAAGGGTTCAGGACCCGGTCGTCGGGCGGCTGTCAGGCAAGTTGATGCGGGCAACCTGTTCGGCAATCGGATCGGTGGAAAGCGGGTGTGTCCCCACTGCAAATTCGTCGGGGTCGCCCAGCCCTCGCCAGTTTCCGTCAACATAGATTTCAACCGATGAGAACCGCGCCTTGTAGCTCATCTTGGCACTGCCGGGCACCCAATATCCAAGGTAGACATAGGGCAGGCCAGCCTCTTTCGCGATCTTGATATGATCGAGGATCACGTAGGTCCCCAGACTGTCCCGATGGAAGTCCGGATCGTAGAAGGAATAGACCATCGACAGGCCGTCATCGAGAACGTCAGTCAGGCAGACAGCCGCGAGATCGCCCCTCGTGCGGCCTTTGCCGGGTCTGGTGTATTCCACAACGCGGCTTCGGATCGGCGTCTCTTCGACCATCGCGGCGAATTCGAAAATATCCATGTCCGCCATGCCGCCATCGGCGTGCCGGCTGTCGAGATACTTGCGGAACAGTTCATACTGGTCTTCGGAAGCCCATGGCGATGTCGATTCCCGCACCAGTGAGCCGTTGCGCCGCATCGTGCGACGCTGGCTCTTGGTCGGGACAAAATCGGCGACCCGGATGCGGGCCGAAAGGCAAGCGGAGCATTCCGCGCAGCTGGGCCTGTAAAGGACGTTCTGCGAGCGGCGAAACCCCTGTTTCGACAGGGCATCGTTCAGTTTGGATGCATAGTCACCCTGCAATGCAGTGAACAATTTCCGTTCCAACCGACCCTCGAGATAGGGGCAGGGCTGGGGGGCCGTCACATAGAATTGCGGCGCAATGGGAAGCGTATGGCGCATTTGTCTTTCGGATCAGCAGATGGCCGGCAGGTTAGCAACAGCATATCCATCCGCCAAGCCCCCGTTTTGGGGGAGGGTAAACGACTAGTTCATCGCCGCCCTGTTGATCGCGGCGGTGCCCATGAACATGTCGGTCAGACCCTGCCGACGTTCGGAAGTCAGCATCAGGATGATCGAGACGATCTGCGGCAGAACCATGGACATCGAGATGGTAAAGAAGAGGGTATGAAAGAAAGCCGTGCCAAAGTCAAAGCGCTCGCCGTGCAGGTTGCGGAATTCGATCGCCATCAGGCGCATTCCCGGGGTGGCTGAGCGGCTGCTGAGACTGATCAGACGGTAGGTGAAACCGACGGCAAGCCAGAGCAGCGGCAAAAAGAAAAGTGCTGTGAAGGCGGTCAGCGGGATAATGACCAGCGTCAGAAGCAAAACCAGCACCGTATCCACGATGAACGCCAGAAACCGCTTTACCGGAACGTCGGCGTAGAATTCGGACTGCAGGTCCGGATCGGGCAGCGTGCTTGCCGAGGAATAGGCTGGCATCATTGTCGGTGTCTTTCGGTTGAAGTGACAGGGTTTCGAAATCACGGCGGCCCTGACCTTGAGGGGTCTCTGGGCCGCCAGCAGTGGCGTCGGATCAGGCCGCGTCTTCGGCGTCGTCAGCGGAACCGGCGTCGCGGGCCTTGCGGGCACGTTCGTCCATAAACTGGTCGAACTCGGCCTTGTCCTTCGATTCGCGCAGCCGCTGCAGGAAGGCCTCGAAGTTTTCCTGTTCCTCTTCAAGACGGCGCAGCGTTTCCGACTTGTAACTGTCGAATGCCGTGTTGCCAGAGGACTTGAACGCGGCGCGTGCATGACCGCGGTAGCGGGACATCGAATTGCGGCGGGCACAGTTTCCATTGAACATGCGTTTGCTCCAGATCATGTAGGCCAGAAGGGCAAGGCCAGCGGGCCAGAAAAAGATGAAAGAAAGAACGGTGGCGGCGATCCACGCGCCTTTGCCGCGGGCATCGAGCCAATTCTCGGCCTGACCGGGCCAGGTAGCGACAGAACTCATCAGGGTCTCCCTTGTTCGGGTTACGGGTCTATGTGAATGTCTTTCACATTATCTAAATTGGCGATCTGGGACCCGGCTTCAAGGCCCAATGTAAACATTTTTTACATTAACTGGACTTATCTAATAAAATCAGCAAGTTGCGCACCGGAAATTCGATGGAGGATTGCCGGGTCTACGGCAAAGATATGCCTCGGAGTGCCAGCTGCGGCCCAGATCACGGGGAAATCGAGCAACCTTGGGTCAAGAAAGGACTGGATGGGGCTGATGTGCCCGACTGGCGCAACGCCGCCTATGGCAAAGCCTGTCTGGGCGCGGATCAGCCCCGCATCCGCCTTGCCCAGCCTTTCGCCGGAAAGAGCGGATGCCTTTGCGGGATCCACCTGGTTGCCGCCAGCAGTCATGAAAAGAATTGCGGTGCCGCTGTCCTCTCCACGGAAGATGATCGATTTCAGGATCTGATCCAGCAGACATCCAGCCGCATCGGCTGCCTGCTGGGCCGTGCGGGTTTCTGCGGGCATCTCGCGAATCTCGGCCGTCAGCCCAGCGGCGTCGAGTGCGGCGGTGACGCGTTTCAGGCTCTTGCTCATCATGCACTCCCCGTTTCGCACCACTATTTCGCGGCCTTCCGCGGCGTTCAAGCCCGTTGACCCTGCCGAGCCGTCACTCCAATCTCGGGGCATGAACTTCGTCGCCCGTATTTCACGCAGTCCCTATGCCTTTGACCCGGATCGCGGGGCCGAAGCCCGTGCGGTTCTGCCGGACGCAAAACCGGAAATGGCCGGCGTCATCGAAGGGGCAGGCGGGTCAAGCCCGTTCCTGTTGTCGCTGATGACCCGCGACGCGGATTGGTTGGGCGAGGCGCTCGACGGTGCGCCAGAGACCGCGTTTGGCGGTATTCTTGCGGATGTCCGGGCGCTCGAAGACGCTGATCTGGCCGACGGTCTGCGCCGCGCCAAACGACGTGTGGCGCTACTTGCCGGGCTTTGCGATCTCGCCGGGGTCTGGAACCTTGAAGACGTCACGGCGGCATTGACGGATTTTGCCGACCTTGCGGTGGACCGGGCGATCACTTCGCTTGTCGGGGCCGAGATCAGGCGAGGCAAATTGCCAGGTATCGATCATGACGCGATCGGAACAACCGCCGGAATGACTGTGCTGGCGATGGGAAAGATGGGCGCGGCAGAACTGAACTATTCCTCGGATATCGATCTGATCTGCCTTTTTGACGAAAGCCGCTTCGCACCGGATGACTATACCGAGGCGCGCTCTTCTTTCATACGCGCGACCCGGCGGATGTCGGCGATGCTGTCGGATCAGACCGGGGAAGGCTATGTCTTTAGGACCGATCTGCGGCTCAGGCCCGATCCGTCGGTGACACCGGTTTGCTTGTCGATGGATGCCGCCGAAAACTACTATGAAAGCGTTGGCCGCACGTGGGAACGCGCGGCCTATATCAAGGCCCGCGCCTGTGCGGGCGATATCGCCGCGGGCACGGCTTTCCTGCAGCGCTTAACGCCCTTCGTCTGGCGAAAGCACCTTGATTTCGCGGCCATTCAGGATGCGCATGATATGCGCCTGCGGATCAGGGAGCATAAAGGTTTTCACGGCCCGATCACGCTTGAAGGTCACAACATGAAGCTCGGTGCGGGCGGGATCCGAGAGATAGAGTTCTTCACCCAGACCCGTCAGATCATCGCAGGAGGGCGCGACCCGGACCTGCGGCTGCGGGGGACCATAGAAAGTCTGGCCCAGCTCGCAGCCAAGGGCTGGGTGCCCGATGAGGCCGCAGCGGTGCTGACAGAAGATTACCGCGCGCATCGCGAGATCGAACATCGGCTGCAGATGGTCAACGATACGCAAACCCAGGATCTTCCCAAGACGCAGGAGGGGTTCGAACGTATTGCCGCGCTTTGCGGCCGCGACCCGGGCGAATTGCGGAAAGATATTCTTCGCCGCCTGACCCGGGTCGAGGAATTGACCGAAGGCTTCTTCAAACCGCGCGAGGGTGGTGAAGCGCCGCGGGAACTGTCAGAGGTGTCGCGCGAAACCATCGGTCGCTGGCGCAGCTACCCGGCGCTGAGATCTGAGCGGGCTGTAGATATCTTTGAACGGTTGAAACCCGATCTTCTCGCCCGATTGCAAAAAGCAGCGAAGCCCGACGAGGCAATCGCCCAGTTCGACCGCTTTCTGGCCGGGCTTCCGGCGGGCGTGCAAGTCTTCTCGCTTTTCAACGCCAACCCGCAGCTTATCGATCTGATCGTGGATATCGCGGCGACCGCGCCGGGGCTTGCCCTGTATCTTGGCCACAACGCACAAGTCTTCGATGCGGTCATTGGGGGCGGCTTCTTTGCTCCGTGGCCGGGAACCGCGCCGCTAACGGAAGAGCTTGCAACTCGGTTGTCCGAACTGGACGACTATGAGGCGAAGCTCGACGCGGCCCGCCGCTGGATGAAGGAATGGCATTTCCGGATCGGCGTCCATCACCTGCGCGGGCTGATCGGGGCCGATGAGGCCGGGGCGGAATATGCATCGCTGGCGGATTCCGTTCTGGTCGCGCTCTGGCCGGTCATCGTTGCGGAGTTTTCCCGCAAACACGGGGCGCCGCCGGGGAGAGGGGCGGTTGTCATCGGCATGGGGTCGCTTGGATCCGAAAGGCTGACGGCCGCCTCTGACCTTGATCTGATCGTGATCTACGATGCCGCCGGTGTTGACTCTTCGGACGGACGCAGGCCGTTGCCCAGCCGCAGCTATTATGCGCGCCTGACTCAGGCCCTTGTCACTGCCGTCACTGCGCCAATGGCAGAAGGCCGGCTTTACGAAATCGACATGCGGTTGCGGCCATCGGGCCGGCAGGGGCCGGTGGCGACATCGCTCGATGCGTTTCGTGACTATCAGCTCAACGAGGCCTGGACCTGGGAACATCTGGCCCTGACGCGCGCGCGCGCTGTCGCTGGCGAACCCGCACTTGCAAGCGCGGTCGAGGACTTTCGGCGAAGGTTGCTGAGCTCGCCCTGCGATCCGGCGAAGGTGCTCGAAGATGTCACCGATATGCGGCAGCGCATCGCGGCGGCCAAGCCGCTAAAGGGCGAATGGGAAGCCAAGCTGGGCGCTGGGCGGATGCAGGATGTGGAACTGGTCGCGCAGGCCGCAGCACTGATGGCTGGCCATCCGGCGCGGCTGATCCCGGACCAGTTGAAGGCCGGCGTCGACATCGGCTGGCTCACCGAAGGCGATGTGGCGGCGCTGACTGCCTCTTACCGGCTGATGTGGCGCCTGCAATCCTCGGCGCGGCTTCTGACGGGAGATGTCCTTGACCTTCAGCTTGCCGGGCAGGGCGGGGCAGACTTTGTACTGCGCGAAACCGGGTACAGCGATGTCGGGACGCTTGCCGAAGCTTTGCAGTCGGTGTCATCGCAGGCCGCTTCGATCATCGACAAGACACTTGGCAGAGTTCCGGCAACCCCCTAAGCCTGTGGCGTGCGAACTGGAGACCAGAGATGACACCGAAAGAGATCGACAAGACCGGGCTTATCCGGGAGAGCTACCTGATCGAAGGCATACATGCCTCGGAATGCCGGTCGATTTTTCTCGACTGGGCGATCAAGCTGCCAGAGGGCGTAGCGGCGCAGGACGCAATCAATGTCATGCTGGACGAATATGCCGAGGCGCATCCCGACCATCCGATGACCGAAGTGCTCCGCGAAGGTTTGGGCGAAGCCGCAGCGAAGGGCCGCCGGGGCGGGCGCAGGGCAAGGACCGGCTTGGACGGCTAAGCTTTCGAGGCGGCTTTTTTGGTGCGGCAATGTCGAATTTGACCATTCCCATCATCGCTTGCATCGCGCGGGCGTCCGGGGCCCGGTCTCGCTGCTCCAGAAGCGCGGTTAACTGGCGTTGAAGGATCTGCCACGACAGGCCGGAACGGTCGGTGAGCCGGCCGCAACTGAGCCTGATTTCGCCCTCGCTCAGCGCGCCAGCTTTGCTGCCTCGGACGCAAGCGCGGCAATCCCGTCCCAGTCCCCGGCCTGCACTAGCCCGGCTGGCGCCACCCAGGATCCGCCGACACAGAGCGTGTTCGGAAGCGACAAGTAGCCCGGCGCATTCTGCAGGGTCACGCCGCCGGTCGGACAAAACCTGACTTGGGGCAGGGGCGCGCCGATGGATTTGAGCGCGGCCGCGCCGCCGGCCGCCTCTGCGGGGAAAAATTTCTGCACGCTGTATCCGCGTTCCAGCAGCCGCATCGCTTCGGTGGCCGTCGCCGCGCCTGGCAAGAGCGGCAGATCTGCATCCTCGCAGGCCTTCAGCAATGTGTCGGTGGCACCGGGCGATACTCCGAAAAGCGCGCCCGCCTTCTTGGCCGCTTTCACGTCGGCTGGCGTCAGAAGCGTTCCGGCGCCGACCACTCCGCCGGGGACTTTCGCCATCTCGCGGATCGCATCGAGCGCACAAGCTGTGCGAAGCGTCACTTCCAGTGCGGGCAGGCCGCCCGCGACCAACGCCTCTGCAAGGGGGCGGGCGGTTGCAAGGTCGTCGATCACCAGAACCGGGATCACCGGGGCAAGGCGGCAAACCTGTTCGGCCTGTTCACTGGCTTGGGCTGGGGTCATGGGGCAGGTCCTGTCATTCGGGCCGGGATATTTTCGCGATCTGCGATTCCGGCGTGGATTCTCTGGCGACGAAGAATTGGCTGGCTACAGAATGACGGCGGCACCGTCTGTGGCAAGACCCACATTCTGGCGAAATACCTCGAAAATCTCTCGGCCTATGCCTTCGTGACTGGCCGAAAGGTCAATCTGCACGGGCGCGCGTTTGTCAAAGTCAGCTTCGAGCACATCTAGCGTGCCGGCCTTCGCATCGACCCGCAACATGTCGCCGTCGCGCACGCAGGCCAGCGGTCCGCCAAGGGCCGCTTCGGGGCTGACATGGATCGCCGAGGGAACTTTGCCGGATGCGCCCGACATGCGGCCATCGGTGACAAGCGCGACCTTTAGCCCCCGGTCCTGAAGCACCGCCAGGACGGGCGTCAGCGAATGCAGCTCCGGCATTCCGATCGCGCGTGGCCCCTGGAAACGCACAACGAAGACGGTGTCTTCGGTCAGTTCCCCGGCCTTGAATGCGGTTTTGACATCGTGATGATTGTGAAAGATCCGGGCGCGGGCCTCAACGATGTGGCGTTCGGGCGCCACTGCAGAGACCTTCATGACACCCCGTCCGAGATTTCCCTGCAATTGCTTCAAGCCGCCGGTCGGCTGGAATGGGTCCTTTGCAGGCCGCACAATCTTGTCGTTCAGAGTCTTGCCGGTCCCATCCTCCCAGACCAGCGCGCCGTCCCGCAGTTTCGGCTCTTTGGCATATCGGGCCAGACCCTTGCCGGCGACGGTTTCGGTGTCGGGATGCAATAACCCTGCCTCAAGCAGCTCTCCGATCATATATGCAAGACCGCCCGCTGCGTGGAAATGGTTCACATCGGCAAGACCATTCGGATAGACCTTGGCCATGAGTGGCGTCGCATCGGAAATGTCAGAGAAGTCCTCGATGTCGAGAAGGACGCCGGACGCACGTGCCATGGCCGGAAGGTGCAGGACAAGATTGGTCGAGCCACCGGTCGCCATCAACCCGACGAGCCCGTTCACATAGGTTCTTTCGTCGAGGATTGCGCCTGCCGGCGTGAATTCATTGCCGAGCGCCGTAATCTCCAGCGCTCGCCGAGCCCCGGCAACCGTCAGCGCTTCGCGCAAGGGCGTGTCGGGATTGACGAAAGACGCGCCAGGAAGGTGCAGCCCCATGAACTCCATCAGCATCTGGTTGGTGTTCGCTGTGCCGTAAAACGTGCAGGTTCCCGGGCCATGATAGGCCGCCATCTCCGCGGCCATCAATTCTTCGCGTCCGACTTCGCCGGTTGCGAACTTCTGTCGGACCTTGGCCTTGTCATCGTTGGCAATGCCACTGGTCATCGGACCGCCCGGCAGAAAGACCGCGGGGATATGGCCGAAGGTCGCGGCGGCCATGACCAGACCGGGAACGATCTTGTCGCAGATCCCAAGGAAGACTGCCGCATCGAAGGTGTTGTGCGACAGACCCACGCCCGCGGCAAGCGCGATCACGTCGCGGGAGAACAGGCTCAGTTCCATGCCCGGTTCGCCCTGCGTCACGCCATCGCACATCGCAGGGACGCCGCCGGCGACCTGTGCCGTCGCCCCGACCGACCGGGCGGCGTCGCGGATGATCTGCGGATAGCTTTCGTAAGGCTTATGCGCGGACAACATGTCGTTATAGGCGGTGATGATCCCGAGGTTTGCGCTGCGGGCTGTCGTCAACGCGGTCTTGTCCTCGCCCATCGCGGCATAGGCATGGGCCTGGTTCGAGCAAGACAGATGGGCGCGGCGTGGACCGTCTTCTGCCGCGCGCGTCATCCGGTCAAGGTAGCGCGAACGGCTGTCACGACTGCGCGCGATGATGCGATCGGTCACCTTTTCAAGCGTCGGGTGTAGGGTCATTGGGCGAGTCTCCGGGTCATTCGGTCTCTCTTAACATGGTCCGTTAGCGCTAACAATTCCAGAATCCGAAATGTTCAACCAATTCGCTTGTTGCATGGCGGGAATGCGGTTTTGGCGGTCGCGACCCGCCCGACGATACCCTACCTAAGCTGCAACGATAGCAATTCTGCAAACAGAGGACGACCAAAAATGGAACATCTGACTCCCTCGCCGGTGTATGATCACGTTGCGATCAACAACCGTGCCCGCGCACTTCGCGCCGAGGCGATGGCCAAAGGGGCTCGGGCGATCCGCCGCTGGGTTGCACGCAACTGGGCATCCTTGATGCACCAGAAAGACCATCAGCCCGCCTGATCTGGAACATACCAAACGCGTTCTTGTAGAAAATCCCGTCAATTAACGGGATTTTCTTGTTTCTGAGCCCTTTTTCGTCAAAAAGCAGCGGTGTTGATGCGGACGGCGCTTGTTGCTAAGGAGACCGGAATGAGGCGAGCTACAACATTGATTTCGGCGCTTGCGCTTTTGCTCCTGGCGGGCTGTTCGGGCGGTCTGATTTCCGGCGGCAAGACGGTTCCCCCGGTCGATGTCACGCAGCTCCCGCCGATGCGGGTCGAGTCGTTTTCCATCGTCGTACCAGAGACGCTGACGGTTTCCGAAGAAAACTCCTACAAGCCCAAGGCCGATATCGTCTGGCGGGGGGACCCTTACGGTCCCCGCTATGCGCAGGTCAAAGCGATATTCGAGGCCGGCATCCGTGACGGAGTAAAGGATCTGAGCGGCTCAGTTCCCGTCAATCTTCACATCGTCGTCCAGCGCTTCCACTCGCAAACCCAGAAGGTCCGCTACACGTTCGGCGGACAATACGAAATCGAGTACGATCTTCAGGTCAGCGATGCGCGCAGCGGCGCCATTCTAATTCCGGCATACCGCGTCTATGCCATCGAAGATGCACCGGGCGGTTCCGATGCGATTGTCGCCGATGATGAGGGCCGGACAGAAAAGGCAGACAACATCGCCCTGATCGCCGCATCGATCCGCACCCAGCTGACGGGCGTCGAATGGTCGCCGGTCCCGCCGCCCGAAGGTTGATCCGGGAAGACCTTTCGCTGCCCGTGGAAACTGGCTAGAGGAAGGCCATGCATAGCACCGACCTGCCCACCGTCCGCCTGAACGCCAAAGCCAATGCCAGAGCCATCCGGCATGGCTTTCCCTGGGCCTATGACAACGAGGTTGTGACCGACCGCCGGACAAAGGCGCTGGCGCCCGGTACAGTGGCGCTGCTGGAGGACGCAGACCGTCAGGTGATGGGGCTGGTTGCGGTCAATCCGAACAGCAAGATATTCTGCCGGATGCTGGACCGGGACACGAGCCAGGTGATCGGGCAGGACTGGTTCGCGGACCGTCTGAAGACCGCTTTGGACCATCGAAAGAGGCTTTTCGACGCCCCGTTTTACAGGCTGGTCCATGCCGAAGCCGATGGCCTTCCCGGCGTGGTCATCGACCGCTTCGGGGACATCGCCGTGGTGCAGCCCAACGCTGCCTGGGCCGATGCCCGGCTTGACGATCTGGTGGATGCTCTGGTCGCCGTGACCGGCATCACAACGGTCGTCAAGAATGCCACCGGTCGGGCCCGGAGCCTTGAAGGTCTCGGCGAGGAAAGCAGAGTGCTGAAGGGTAGCGTCAGTGGTCCCGTGCCAGTTTCAATGAACGGCGCCATCTACAGGGCCGATCTTCTGGGCGGCCAGAAGACCGGCCTCTTTTACGATCAGCGCCCCAATCACGCCTTCGCCCAGAGCCTCGCAAGCGAGACTCGGATGCTCGATGTTTTCAGTCATGTCGGGGGGTTCTCGCTTGCGGCGCTGGCTGCCGGGGCGGCCTCGGCGCTTGCGGTCGACAGTTCCGATCCTGCGCTGACGCTTGCCAGCGCGGGTGCCGCCGACATGGGACTGCAGGACCGGTTCGCGACCCGCAGGGGTGACGCTTTCGCGGTGCTGGAGGCATTGGCCAGTGACGGCGAAAGCTTTGACCTTGTGGTTTGTGATCCGCCGGCCTTCGCACCAAACAAACAGGCGCTCGAAGCCGGATTGCGCGCCTATGAGCGGGTTGCCCGTCTTGCCGCCGCGCTGGTGCGCCCGGGCGGGTATCTTGGGCTTTGTTCCTGTTCACACGCCGCCGACCTGTCGCGCTTTCGTGCAGCTTCCGCGCGCGGCATCGGACGGGCAGGGCGCAGCGCTCAGTTGATCCACACCGGTTTTGCTGGTCCGGACCACCCGCAATTGCCGCAACTCGCCGAAAGTGGCTATCTGAAATCACTTTTCTTTCGGTTGGTCGATTGAAAGTCCTGATCGACGCCTGCGTGCTCTATCCAACTGTGATGCGGGAAATTGTACTGGGTGCGGCTGCGAAAAAACTCTTTGCCCCCCTCTGGACCGCGCGGGTGCTAGAGGAATGGGCAAGAGCCGCCGTCAAGCTGGGCCCGGCCCAGGAGGCGATTGCGAGGGGCGAGATCGCGATGCTGCGGGCGAACTGGCCCGATGCCGAAGTTGCGGTCGATCCGGACCTTCAGGCACAGATATGGCTGCCAGATCCCGATGACGTGCATGTCCTTGCCGGGGCCGTCAGTGCAGGTGCGGACCTGATTCTGACGTTGAATCTTCGCGATTTCCCGACGCGCCTGCTCACCGAGTACGGATTGCGCGCGCAGCATCCCGACGCGTTTCTTAGAGACCTTCTGAATCAGGACCCCGACGCGATCCGCGAGGTCGCCGAAGCCGTGCGGCAAACGGCGGAACAGCTATCAGGGGTTCCGCAACCGATGCGACAGCTTTTGAAGAAAGCGCGCCTGCCCCGGTTGGGCAAGGCGCTGGGATGACCCCGCCTAGCTGTTCTGCCAGTTGATCTCGTTCGCTTCGATGGCGCGGATGCGGTCCGCGGTCTTCGGATGACTCATCAGCCATGCCGGTGCCGCGCCAGACCGCTGCTTCGTCAGGGCGTCGAGCTTCTGGAACAGCGATTTCTGTGGAGCCGTTCCGATACCTGACTTGACCAGAAGGGCAGAGGCATAGGCGTCGGCCTCGTATTCATCGGACCGCGACAGCCTTGCCGCCAGCATCGAGGTCAGAAAACCCGCAATCATGACGCCAAGCCCCGGGACAAAGCGCGACAGCACCATGGCCAGGGCCGTGCGAAGCGCGTTCTGGCCGGAAAAATCGATCATGCGCCGCCGCGAATGGCCAAGGGCGACATGGCCCAGCTCATGCGCGATGACGCTGGCCAGTTCCTCGGCGCTGACTTCGCCCGAACGGTATCGATCATAGAACCCACGGGTGATGAAAATCCGTCCATCCGGCGCGGCAAGACCGTTCACCGGATCGATTTCGTAGATATTCACCTTGATCCGGTTGAGACCAAGCGTTTCAGCCATCCGGTCTGTGAGCCGTTTGAGAACCGGGTCGGCGAGTTCCGTCGACTTCGCATCCAGCTCCTTTCCCGTCCGCCAGGCCGAGAAATGATACATGGCGAAGGCATAGAGCAGGGCAAGAAAGATCGGTGTGAATTTCAGCATGATCTAGATATGGGGGCGTTTGACCCCGGCGGCAATCGGCAGATGCACCCGAAGGTGATAATTTCGAGGCACCAAGCGTTCGGGTTCGCCCTTCAGGCTCGGCGGGCCGGTTTCGATCTGGCGGGATCGCGGAAAACCGCCACGCCAAGCAGCACCGCCACGATCGCGGCAGCGATGAAGCCGCTGATATTGCCTGCTATGTCGCCGATCATTTCAATGCGACCGGCAAAGGCATAGCCGATCCCGGTGTAAAGCCCGACCCAGACCGCTTCGCCCGCCGCGCCCCAGATCGTGAATCCGGCCCAGCCGATCCCGGTAGCCCCGGCAATGAAATTGACGTAAGGCCCAAGCGGGCTGACCAGCCATCGGGAAAGGAAGACGCCGCTGCCCCCCGATCTGTCGAGAAGATCCCGCGCCTGCGACAGCAGCCGTTCGCGTTTGCCGCCGGCCGCGCCAGCACCAAGGCGGGCGGCACCACCGCGGCCAATGGCATAACCGGTTTGATCGCCCGCAACGGCGCCGAGAAAGGCCGCGGCCATGGTCGCAGCCAGTGACAGGTCACCCGCGGCGGCGAAGGCGCCGCCCGCAAGCATCACCAGCGACGCGGGCACTGGCAAGGCGAGGCAACTCAGAAAGGTCGTGAAGCCAATCAGCCAAAGCCCGTATTCGGGCACAAGGGCCAGGAACCAGTCCGTCATGGCTGGTTGGCGCGATAAGACTGCGTCGCGGCGGTGATGCGCGCGACCAGTTCTTCTACCGAGATGCCACGGTCGGCGGCGAGGTCTTCGATGGTCCTGCGCTTGCCTGGCATTGGGCCGTCACCCAGCGCCTCCGTCACGATCTCGGGCGGCAGGCCCCAGGACTGGACGACGTAGCGCGGTGTCATCCAGCCCTCGATCGGGCGATCACGATGCGCAGGATCGGCCCAGTAGACCATGAAGACAACGGACCGGACTGCGAAAAGTGCGGCAAGCAGACTCGCGAGCGCAAAGAGACCAAGCAGAACCGGCCGTCGTCGCCATGCCTGCGCCAGTCGTCTCATAGCTCGAAAAGGTCGGGCTTGTGCCGTGAAAGCCGTTCAACACCCGTGGGCGTGACCAGCACGGAGTGGCCCAGACACATGGCGAGCCCGGCGTCGCTGTCCATCAGGATCATGTGCAAGAAGAACACCTGACCCGCCTGCATTGCCAGCGGATTGCCTTCGTAGAACATCGGGAAATCGACCCAGATCGGATTATAGACCGCACCCATGCCATAACCGCAGGCCTTCAACCTTGCGTGGGCAAGCCCATGTGCATCAAAGACCTTGGCATGAGCGTCATATACATCACCCATTGGGGCCCCGGGGCGGATCGCGGCTTCGCAGGCTTCCAGCGCTTCGCGCGCGGCAGAGTGCATCTTGCGCTGCGCTGCCGGCGCCTTTCCGATCACCAGCGTCTGCATCATCGCGGCGTGGTAGCGGGCATAGGCGCCCGACCATTCCAGCGTCATCTGGTCCTGCGCCTCTAGGTGCCGCCGGCCCGAGAAATACCGGCACAGCAGGGCCGCCGGCCCTGACCCGATGATGAATTCGTTGCCGGCGTAGTCGCCACCGCCGTTGAAGACCGCGCCTTGCATCGCGGCAAGGATGTCGCCCTCGAAAGCGCCGGCAGAGGTCGTGGCAAGGGCCGCGTCCAATGCATCGTCCGACAGGGCTGCTGCACGGCGGTGCATTTCAACCTCGGCGGGGGATTTTACTCGGCGCAGCGCCCGGATGATCTCCGAGGCTTCGACCAGCCCGTCACCCAGCGCCGCGCGCAGCATCTGCCCGTTCCAGTCGGTCAGACCCGCGGTCTGGGTTTCGATACCGATCCGCCCCCCCGCCACGCCAAGGCGCGCAAGCAAGGCCTTGAGGTCTTCGGCGGGGGCAACGCCCTCACGGTCGACCCAGATGTGAATCTGCTCATCGCTCAGGGTCGAGGTCAGTTGCGCCTGCCGCAGATCCGGGGTGCGGGTCAGAAGGTGCAGATCGCCGTTGGCGGTCAGCACCAGGCATTGGAACATCGCAAAACCGAACGTGTCATAGCCACAGATCCAGTAGTGGCTTTCCGGGGCAAACATCAAAAGGGCATCCAGACCCTCTGCCGCTACAGCGCGGGTCGCGTGTTTCAGCCGATCGGCATATTCGGCGTCGTCAAAATGCATTGGCATCGTATCACCCTATCTGCCGAGTTGCTTCATGCCGGCCTCGATCCCTTTAAGCGTCATCGGAACCATCCGGTCATCCCCGAATATCTGCCGGATCATGCCGACAGATTGCGTATGTGGCCAATAGCGTTCCGCCATCGGGTTGAGCCAGATGTGGTTCGGCCAATGTTCGGTGACGCGGGTCAGCCAGACCAGCCCAGCCTCTTCGTTCCAGTGTTCATTCGCGCCGCCCGGGAAAGCAATTTCGTAAGGAGACATGCTGGCGTCGCCCACGAAGATGCATTTGTAGTCGGCACCGTAGGTGCGCAGCACATCCCAGGTCGGCATCTGTTCGGTCCAGCGGCGGCGGTTGTCGCGCCAGACGCCCTCGTACAGGCAGTTGTGGAAATAGAAATACTCCAGATGTTTGAATTCGCTACGCGCGGCGCTGAACAATTCCTCGACCAGCTTGATATAGGGATCCATTGATCCACCGACATCGAGAAACAGCAGCACTTTCACGGCATTGCGCCGCTCGGGCCGGGTCTTTACGTCCAAATAGCCATGCTCTGCAGTGGCGCGGATCGTGCCCGGCAGGTCCAGTTCTTCTACGGCCCCGTCGCGGGCCCATTTGCGCAGCCGTTTCAGCGCCACCTTGATGTTGCGGGTGCCGAGTTCGACGGTGTCGTCGAGATTGCGGAACTCGCGCTTGTCCCAGACCTTCACGGCCCGCTGGTGGCGCGACTTGTCCTGCCCGATCCGGACCCCTTCGGGGTTGTAGCCATAGGCCCCGAAAGGCGAGGTGCCCGCCGTGCCGATCCATTTCGACCCGCCCTGATGCCGGCCTTGCTGGTCCTTCAACCGCTCGCGCAGGGTCTCCATCAGCTTATCAAAACCGCCAAGCGCCTTGATCTCTGCCTTTTCCGCATCGCTCAGGTGCTTCTCGGCCATCTTTTCAAGCCAATCCGCGGGCAGGTTGACCGCCTCAAGCACCTCATCGAAGGAGATCTGATCCAGCCCTTCGAAACTTGCCGCGAAGGCCCGGTCAAACTTGTCCAGGTTTCGTTCGTCCTTCACCATCGACGTGCGGGCGAGGTAATAGAAGCCTTCGACATCGTAGGTCACCAGCCCCGCGCCGACGCCTTCCAAAAAACCGAGGTATTCGCGCACCGATACCGGCAGCCCGGCATTCCGCAAATTCTCGTAGAAGGGCAGGAACATTGGCCTAGATCATCCGGTCGATCGCAATTGTCACGAACATGCCCGCAATCGCTCCGATGATGGCAAAGACCGCCGCGTATTGCAGCATGTCCAGGCGGTTGCCGCCTTTGCGCTTGGCCTTTGTCGCGCCCAGAACCGCCCCAACGATAAGCCCTGCAATAACGATCATGATGGCTGGTCTCCCTGTCTCGATGGTGCGAGTGCTGTGATTTCGGCCAGCCTGCGGCGAACGTCCTGGTCCGAACCGAAGCCATAGCGCGCCCATCCCAGGCTGTCGAGCCGGATGATCCGGGCCTCATCCGGCCTGCCGTGAGCCTCGAGGGCTTCGGACTTGATCATCAGCAAGGTGGCAAGCAGCCCGGCATTTTCACCCGTCATCGCGGCGCCGATATGCCTGTTGACCAGATCAATTGCGGCTTCTGGCTCACCGCTTGACAGCGCAAAGGCGGCCAGTTGCACCGCGACATGGGCTGCCTGAATCGCAGTGTCCGGACGAGAGCCATAGATTTCTGCTGACTGCAGGAATGCGCTCAGCGCCAGTGACCCATCGGTACCAAGTGAGGCGCGACCGAGAACAAAGAGACTGAAGGCCATTCGATTTTCGGACCAGCCCCGGGACCTCGCGATGTCTACAGCCTGCTTTGCAGCTGACAGCCGGCGCGAACCGCTGACTTCACCGGACAGGGCGGTGTTGATCGCGCTGCGCCAAGCCTCTGGCGTCGGCCCTGCCAAAGGCGTTGCACTGTGGCGCCCGGCGGGATTTATCCGGTTCAGAATGGCGGGCAATCGGCTTGCGACCTGTTCGGCGGTCATGCCGCTGTTCAAATCCGGTGCGTAAAAGGTCCGCAGGATCAGCATGTCGAATGATGTCAGGATCGCGTGGAAATTA
This sequence comes from Paracoccaceae bacterium, assembly GCA_024642725.1. Classification (GTDB taxonomy): domain Bacteria; phylum Pseudomonadota; class Alphaproteobacteria; order Rhodobacterales; family Rhodobacteraceae; genus JAHEAO01. Next base: position 26,345 of record JAHEAO010000019.1, read on the forward strand.
TCGTCGTTGAAGACCGAGTCGGTCAGTCGGTAGAGGTCATTGACAGGTCCGAGCGCTTGCGCGAGTTCTTCGTGCAGGCAATCACGAACCTCCTGCGGGCTGACATCGCCGGGCAGGAATATCGCCATCTGGTCGCGCGTTTGCAGCGTGGCCCAGTCACTGGATGGCTGGCGGCGGGTCCGCACGAAATCCGACCAGTTTGAAACGCGCGGTGCCACGAAGCAAGCGGCCTGCGGCACGGCGCGCTGCAATGTGCGGCGGCTGACCACTTCGATGGTAATGCCAGCCTCCATACTGGCCGGAACCTGCGAAATCTGTATCCCGGCCTCGGCACGTAAACGGGCCAGAAGCCGCCTCAGGTCGGCCGCGAGCGTGGGTGGGGCGGCCCCGACGACCCGGACCGTGATCGGATCTTCGAAACGCGACAGCACGGGCAGCCGCCGACCGCTCTCCAATTCAAATGCCAGATCCATGAAGTCACGGGCGATGGACTCGTTTGACCGGGTCACGGGCGGTTGTGAGTTGCCAGCAAAGGTCTTCATCGGCGGCAGGGCGAAATCAGATTGCTCGCGGGGCTGGGGCAAATTGGTGCCGGGCAAGCCCGCGCAGCCGGCAAGTGCCAGCAAGATCAGCGCAAATGCCGCTCTCAGCACGTCAGGGCCGGTCGTATTTGATGAAAGGTGTCAGTTTTCCGATCCGGTCATAAAGTCTGCGGGCCGTCGCGTTGAAATCCTGCGTCAGCCAATAGACGCGCGGAACACCCTTGGCGTCGGCGGCGGCGTAGACCGCCTCGATCAGCGCACGTCCCACACCGCTGCCGCGCACTGTCGGATCTGAGTAGAGGTCTTGCAGATAGCACGATCCCTCGGCCCGCCACATATGCTCGTGGAAGATGTAATGAACCAGGCCGACCGGCTTGTCCCCATCGACCGCCAGGAACCCATGGCAGTTCGATTGCTCTGACAGAAGCCGCGCAAATGAGTGTTGCTTTACGCTGTCGGGGAGTTCGGTTTCGTAATAGGCGAGATATCCGGTCCAGAGCCGGCGCCATTCGTCGTAATCGCCCTCGCGGACTTCCCTGATCGTGACGCTCATCCCCTACCTCCGATAGCGGTCTACCGCCGCTCGTTGCGGGCCATGAAAGCCAGCCTCTCGAACAGATGTACATCCTGTTCGTTCTTCAGCAAGGCCCCATGCAGCTTTGGAAGGGCATTTGCACCCGCACGCTTCAGATCCTCCGGTGCAAGATCCTCGGCCAGAAGCAGCTTGAGCCAGTCCAGAACTTCACTTGTCGACGGTTTCTTCTTCAGGCCTGTAGTATCGCGTAATTCGTAGAACTGCGTAAGTGCCGTGGTCAGTAAAGCCTGCTTGATGCCCGGATGGTGAACGGCGACGATCGCTTTCATGGTCTCCATGTCGGGGAACCGGATGTAGTGAAAGAAGCAGCGGCGCAGGAAGGCGTCCGGCAATTCCTTTTCATTGTTCGACGTGATGATGACAATCGGGCGATGCGCCGCCCGGACGGTTTCCCCGGTCTCGTAGACGTGGAATTCCATCCGGTCGAGTTCCTGCAGCAGATCGTTGGGAAACTCGATATCCGCCTTGTCGACCTCGTCGATCAGCAGCACGACCTTGCGGTCGGCCTCGAACGCCTGCCACAGCTTGCCCTTGCGGATGTAGTTGCGGACGTCATGCACGCGTTCATCTCCGAGCTGGCTGTCACGCAATCGGCTGACCGCATCGTATTCGTACAGGCCCTGCTGGGCCTTGGTCGTCGACTTGATGTGCCATTCGATCATTTCCAGCCCAAGGGCTGCAGCCACTTGCCGCGCCAGTTCCGTCTTACCCGTTCCCGGCTCGCCCTTGACCAGCAGCGGCCGCTCCAGCGTGACCGCCGCGTTGACTGCGACCGTCAGGTCATCGGTGGCGACATAAGATTCGGTTCCGGTGAATTTCATGTTCAATTTCTGCCCTCAAGCCCGCTTTGTTCACGCATCCTTACCGGGCGCGTAACAATCCATCAAGTCGGGTGCTTCGGCTAGTGACATCCCGGCGGGACTCAGTTACATGGGCGCCGTTGGAGGGCGTTGGATGAACGAGCAGATTAAGAGTAAAGCATCCGGCAGGCACAAGGGAAGTACGATGAAGGCTGAAGTTTTCCTGCAGGACGACTACCGTCCAGCCGAAGACGAACCATTCATGAATGAGCGTCAGGTGGAATATTTCCGCCGCAAGCTTCTGGCCTGGAAGGCCGATCTGCTGGATGACAGTAAACACACGATCGAAGGGCTACAGGACGGCACGCGGAACATTCCCGATGTTGCTGACAGAGCCTCGGAAGAGACCGATCGCGCACTGGAATTGCGAACCCGCGACCGTCAGCGCAAACTTGTCACGAAGATCGATGCGGCGCTGCGCCGAATCGAAGAGGGCGAATACGGCTATTGCGAAGTGACGGGGGAACCGATTTCGCTCAAGCGCCTCGATGCGCGGCCGATTGCGACGATGACGCTTGAGGCGCAAGAGCGCCACGAGCGCCGCGAAAAGGTTCACCGCGACGACTGAGGGCCTGGCGGAGATGAGCATTATGAAACACCGGGGCGGTCGCGTCCCGGTGTTTCTGTTTCGGGGCAAGCGATGCTGATCGGGCAAAAGATCATCGTTCTGGGGGCCGGAATCGCCGGTCTGGCGGTTTCCATCGCGCTAGCCCGGCGCGGTGCCAGGGTCGAAGTGCTCGAGCAGGCCGATCGCATCGAAGAGGTCGGCGCGGGCCTGCAGATCAGCCCAAACGGACTTGCCGTGCTCGAAGCCCTTGGTGTCGCGGGCACTCTTGAACATGTCTCGGTCCGGGCCCGATCCGTCACGCTCAGGGAGCATCGGCATGGCCGCCAGGTGCTGCGGCTCGACCTTGCCGAATATGCGCCCGACCAGAAATTTCTTCTGGTTCATCGCGCCGATCTCATCGCCACGCTCGAAGGTGTGGCGCATCAGGCCGGAGTGACCATTTTGACGGGCCAAAAGGCACTCAGGGCTTTGCCCGGCCCGGTGCCTTGCGTCACGCTTGCATCCGGAGAGCGACGTGAGGCCAGCCTTGTTATCGGTGCCGACGGGCTGCATTCCATTATCCGGCCGCTTCTCAATCCGGGGGCAGAGCCGTTCTTCACCGGTCAGGTGGCATGGCGTGCACTGGTGCGGGGCGACCCGGCAACGCTCAAGCCCGAAGTTCAAGTCTATATGGGGCCGGGCCGCCACATCGTGACCTATCCGTTGCGCGGCGGGCGGCTCATCAACATCGTCGCCGTCGAAGAGCGCGATGAATGGGCCGAGGAGGGGTGGTCGCAAACCGGCGATCCAGATGCGCTGCGGCGGGCTTTCTCGGGCTTCGCGCCAGAGATGCAGACGCTTCTGGCACAGGTCGAAATCGTCAACCTATGGGGTCTCTTCCGGCATCCGGTCGCGCGGGGCTGGGGCAGGGACGGGCTGGCGCTGGCCGGCGATGCGGCCCACCCGACGCTGCCGTTTCTGGCACAGGGGGCGAATCTGGCGCTGGAAGACGCCTGGGTCTTGGCCGAGACGCTGGCGGCCCTGGAGCCGGAGGATGCGTTGCAGGCCTACCAGTTACAGCGCCGCCAGCGCGCGGAAAAAGTGATCGAGGCCGCAAATTCCAATGCGCGAAATTATCACCTCCGGCATCCTCTGGTCCGGCTGGTGGCCCATTCTGCGCTGCGGCTGACAGGGGCCGCTTTCCCGTCGCTGTCATTGCGCCAGTTCGACTGGATTTATCGCCATGACGTCACAAAAGTCTGACGGCAGAGCAGGGCGCTCACCCGCTGGCTTCGAGCGCTGCGATGATCGGCGAAAAATCCGCGGACTTTAGTGACGCGCCGCCAACCAGTGCGCCATCGACGTTCGAGACGGCAAAGATCTCGGCCGCGTTCGAGGCCTTGACCGATCCGCCGTAGAGAATCCGGACCGACAGCGCGACCCCGGCCCCCAATCGTTTTTCAAGCTTTAGCCTGATGAAGTCATGCACTTCGCCGATCTGGTCCGTTGTCGGCACCTTGCCCGTTCCGATCGCCCAGACCGGTTCATAGGCCACGATCAGAGTGTCACCTGTCACAAGATCCGGGATCGACCCGGCTAACTGCCCGCCGATGATCTCCAACGTGTTCGCCGCTTCGCGTTCGGCAAGGGTTTCGCCGACGCAGATCACGACCTTCAGCCCCGCTGCCAAGGCCGCCCGCGCCTTGGCGCGAACATCCTCGTCATGCTCATCGTGATCGCTGCGCCGTTCGGAATGGCCCAGAATGACATGGCTCGCCCCCGCATCGACCAGCATCCCGGCCGAAATGTCGCCAGTATGTGCCCCCGACAGTTCCGCGTGGCAGTCCTGCCCGCCAACCGCAATCGGTGCATCGCCGATCTGCCCGGCCATCCGCGACAGAAGCGTTGCAGGCGGGCAAAGCAGGATATCGCAGCCCGGGGCCGGATGCGCCTTGATCAGCGCCGAAACCTCGCCGAGTTCGGCGCTCGTCCCGTTCATCTTCCAGTTTCCGGCGGCAAGCTTGCGTCTTTTGGTCATGGCTGGGTTCCTTCGGCTGCGTTGCCCCATGCATAGCGGCACTCTCACGCCGAACCAATGACTTACTCTGTGGCGGCCAGCGCCTTGTGGGCCCAGCGGCAGGCCTCTTCGGGGTCGTCAAGGGCAGCGTCGGGCAGCGTCCAGTATCCCATCGACCGACCGTCATCCATCGAGAAGATGCGTGACCCTTCTGCCGCCAGTTCTTCGGCAAAGGCGCCCTTGGCCTTCAGATAGAATGTCCCTTCGCTCGACAGGATGGCAAAGATCTGACCATCGCAATAAAGCGTGAGCCCGCCCATCATCTTGCGCGACGTGATTGTCCCAAGAGCGCAGAACAGTTCGTGGGCAAAGGCGATGTCGGCGTCAGCGACGCTCATTCCTGATCGGCAAACTTGATGGATTCACCGCAGCCGCAGGCATCGACCACATTGGGGTTGCGGAACTTGAAACCGCTCTCCAGAAGGCTGGTTTCATAGTCGATCTCGGTTCCGAACAGAAACATCTGTGCCATCGGCGCAATCATCACCCGCGCGCCGTCCTGTTCGACCACCTCGTCGAGCGGGTCGACCTCGGCCACGTAATCCATCGTGTATTCCATGCCGGCGCAGCCGCCCTTCTTGACGCCGATGCGCAGCCCCTTGGTTTCGCCCTTGGCCATCAGCTTGGCGATCTGGCTCGCGGCCTTGGGGGTCATGGAGACGGCTTGTTTGCCCGGAATGCCGAACATGGCGGTGATCCTTCGCGGTTTCAGCACGTAATCTAGGGTCTTGTGCCGCCAATCTCAAGCGGCGGCAGAAGATCTTGCAGCGCCAACGTCGCCAGCGTGACCGAGATCGCCCATCCAAAAGAGGCCAGCGTGCCGATGATGACGTATTCGCTGGCGGCGCGGTTCTCGCTTACGGTACCAAAGCGCAGGATCGACTTGGCCGCGATCAGAAAGCCGATCCCCGCGGCCTGACCGGCCAGGATCAGGACAAAGATCAGCCCGCGTTCCAGAAGCCCGATCATGGTGCCGCCCTTCGGCAGCCCTTCGGCATTGGCGCCCGGGGCCACCTGCGCGGCCATCAGCCGGGCGATGGCAAAAGCGCCGGCGCGGGTCGCAAGGATCGCACCACCAAGCAGGAGCATGGCATGCAGCAGGAAGGTAGCCAGCGTCGTTCCCGCCCAGATCCCACTCTGCCATAGCTGCGGGGCCCACAGGGCCACCGCGAAAACGCTGGCGAAATGCAGGACTTGATCGCCGAGATGCGTTGCAAGGCTGTCACCCAGGGCGAATGTCTTGACCGCGTCGATCGCCAGATGCGCCGCGCCCAGCACAAGAACTGCCGGTGCATCCACCCGACCCAGCGCGGCCATCGACAACGCCAGGACCAGCGCCCCGTGCAGCAGCAAGACGCCGGGACTGCGCTTGCTGACCACCATCCAGCCGGTCTGAAAGACGTAGTCCGCAAGGACATGGGCAAAGGCGAGGGCGACGAAGGTTTCAATCATGAGAGCTTCCGCCGGATTTGAAGTTGTAAGTGCCGAATGCGCCGAGTGCCTCGTCGAGTGCAGAGAAACCTGATGACGCAAGTCGGCTCTGGATTGCCTGTCGGCTGACGCCGATGCGTCGTGCGATTTCGTCTTGCGTGAGCTCTGAACTAAGCGCGAGTGCGACTACCTCTGCCTGTGCTGCAGTCCAACCTAAGGCCAGCTGTTCTGCGAGGTGAAAAACACCGGTCTGCCAATCCCCTATGCCAGTCCCTGCAATCAGGAACCGTCGCTTCTTCGCCCGGTCGAGGTGATCTCCCGAAATGAAGAAGGCGACGCCGCTTGCGTCGTTGAGATTTGCAGTTCCGACGGTGGCCACCGTTCCGACACCTGCGGAGATGCGGGTATCAAGCCCGATGTCAGCGGCACGCAGGCAGGCATGGAAGTGAAGCGTGGCGTGTAGGACGAGATTGGGTTGGCTCAGCAGTACTTGCCAGCCGTCACCGCGATAGCGCGTGAAACGAAGGTCCATTGTCCAATCATGACCGAATTGTCTTGCAGCTTCCTCGAGCCGATCCATAGCTCGTCTTAAGCTGGTGCTCGCTACCTTGCGTGATCCGACGAGATCGCCGGTCAGAACTGCACTGATTGAATTGTCCACTACCATATGCAAGCTTTAGCGCTTGCATAACATAATTGCAACTTAATTAGTTTGCTTTGTGGAATGGCAAAGAAAAAAATTAGCAAGCTGGTCTTGCAAGAAAATCCGCTTGCATCCGGCCCGAAACAATCAGCCCGAACGGCAATCTACATGAACCCCAGTTCAAGCCGCGCTTCGTCGGACATCATGTCCATCCCCCAGGGCGGATCCCACGCCATGTGAACCTCGACCTGTTTGACGCCGGGCAGCGGTTCCACCGCGTCGGCGACCCAGCCCGGCATCTCGCCTGCGACAGGGCAACCCGGGGCCGTCAGGGTCATCGTGATGTTGACCTCGTTCTCGTCATTGATGTCGATCGTGTAAACCAGCCCCAGATCATAGATATTCACCGGGATCTCTGGGTCAAAGACCGTGCGGCAAGCATCGACCACGCTTTCGTAAAGCGGGTGGTCCGTGCTTGAAGGGGCAATAAGCGGCGTGCCTTCGATCTTTTGGGCCTGTTCGGTCATGGCGATCCCGTTTGATTTCCGACTGAATATATAAGGAATACTTGCCAAAGGTCCAGCGGCTGAAATGCTGCGGTACGGCGGGAATTGCAAGCTTGACCCAAACTGGCTATCGGGGCGGCATGAACAAACGAATTACCTTTTCCCTCAGCCGCACCGACGGCAAGGCGCGCACCGGAACGATCCGAACCCCTCGGGGTGATATCCGTACGCCCGCTTTCATGCCTGTCGGCACAGCCGCGACCGTAAAGGCGATGCTGCCCGAAAGCGTCCGCGCCACCGGGGCCGACGTCCTTCTGGGCAACACCTATCACCTGATGCTGCGGCCCACCGCCGAACGCATCGACCGGCTGGGCGGCCTGCACAGGTTCATGAACTGGGACAGGCCGATCCTTACCGATTCCGGCGGTTTTCAGGTGATGAGCCTTTCGCAGCTGCGCAAGCTCACCGAGGAAGGGGTGCGCTTCAAATCCCATATCGACGGTTCCGACCACATGCTGACACCGGAACGCAGCATGGAAATACAGCGACTTCTGGGTAGTGATATCGTGATGTGCTTCGACGAATGCCCGGCCTTGCCCGCGACCGAAGAAGCGGTTGCCAAGAGTATGCGGATGTCGATGCGTTGGGCAAAGCGTTCGCGCGATGCGTTTGGCGACCGGCCGGGCCACGCCCTTTTCGGCATCCAGCAAGGCGGTGTCACGCCCGACCTTCGAGCCGAAAGCGCCGAGAAACTAAAGGAAATCGGCTTTGATGGCTACGCCATCGGTGGCCTAGCGGTGGGTGAAGGGCAAGAAGCGATGTTCGGCGTGCTTGACTACGCTCCCGAGATGCTGCCCGAGGACAAGCCCCGCTACCTGATGGGGGTTGGCAAGCCTGATGATATCGTCGGCGCCGTCGCGCGCGGCGTCGATATGATGGATTGCGTGCTGCCTTCACGCTCGGGGCGGACCGGCCAGATATTCACGCGGCGCGGAGTGCTGAACATCAAGAATGCCCGTCATCAGGATGATCCGCGTCCCCTGGATGAAGACTGCACATGCCCGGCATGCCGCAACTATTCGCGCGCCTACCTGCATCACGTCTTCCGCGCGCAGGAAATCATTTCGTCGATGCTGCTGACCTGGCACAACCTGCAATACTATCAGGAGTTGATGCAGGCCATGCGCGACGCGATCTCCGAAGGCCGGTTCGCGGCGTTCGAGGCGGCATTCCACGCGCAAAGGGCCGAGGGCGACATCGACCCGCTCTGACCCAGCCTCAGCCAGACGGTGCCTGCATGCTTGCCAGCAGGGCTTCCATCGGCGCTTGATTGCCTTTCAAAAGGCCCTTCCTGGGATTGTCGAGATCGACGATCAACGTCATCACAGTTGACAGCGAAAGCACGAGGCCGATCAGCAGGAACCGCCTTACCTGCGACTTTCGGGCCGCAATATAACCTGCCGAAGCGATGCCGATGATCGTGATCAATATAAGGCTCAGCCATATCGACTTCGGGATCATCGAACTTGTCCCGAGCATGACGCGCTTGGCTCCGACATCGAAGACCTCGTTCACCGCGCTGACGAGCAAACCGCTGATCGCGGTTGGCTCGGCCTTCGCGACGGCAGTGACATCGGCCCATATCTCGCGCTGCAGCTTGTCGGATTCCACCTGCGCGGTGACAAGATTGCCATTCTCGGCAATTGCGATGGCTGCCTCTACCCTGAATTGGGTATAGGCTCGCAGCTTGTCGGCAATCGCCCGTCCCATTTGTTCTTCGATCATCTCGGTTCTCAGATATGCCGTGCCGATGGCATTTGCCTCCTCCAGAATGACGTTCCGGCGCGCCTCGAAATGCGCCGCCGAAATGCCGAAAGTGAAGGCCAGCATGAAGCTCAGAAGCCCGAGAACTGCGCCGATCACCATACCTGCGCCGTCGTCGCTGTCTGTCGGACTTCTAGCAGCGACGCTTCGTCCCAAGCGAAAGCCCGATTCAAGAGCAGCAGCAACGACGAGTCCTACCAGAATGAAAACAGCCCATTCCGGAAGCTTGTCCAAGAGATTCTCAGTTATCAATCGTGTCTTCCCCTTGCCCGCCGGGACTGATGTAGAACGGTCCCGGGCACTGATCATCAGGTTGGCGGGCGGCATCTGAGTCAAGTGGGATTCAGCGCAGGGAACCGCTCGAAGATGCAGCCCGGACGGGCCGGGGCCGCCTGACGGTGCGACCGACAGCCAATGCAGCCGTTGATCGTGCCAACGACCTTAAATGAAGCGCGAGGAGGCGAGACTTTTGGGTTTGTCCGGTGACATGCGAATTTTCTTCGTAATTTCCTCAATTGTCGCCTTGCCCCTCGTCTTGCTGAAAGGCAGACTGCTGCAATAGATAACTGGTGGTGGTTGAAAGCGGGTGGTGAGCGCCCCAGATGTAGAGCCAGAACCGGAGGAGGCCGCAAAGTTGCCACAAAGTGGAACCAAGGTCCTTCTGCCAAATTGAGGATTCCGTATGACCGAGCAACTCGCCCAATCCTACCCCGTCCTTCCGCTGCGCGACATCGTGGTATTCCCACATATGATCGTGCCGCTTTTTGTCGGGCGCGAAAAATCCGTTAAGGCTCTTGAAGAGGTGATGCAGGACGACAAACAGATCCTGCTGTCCAGCCAGATTGATCCAGGTGTCGATGACCCGGCGTCCGATGGCATTTTCAATGTTGGCGTCTTGGCCAATGTGCTGCAACTACTGAAACTGCCGGACGGCACCGTCAAAGTTCTGGTCGAAGGCCGTGCGCGGGTCAGGATCACCGAATTCCTTCCCAACGACAACTATTTCGAGGCCCGCGCCGAAACCCTGACCGAATTGCCCGGCGATCCGCAGGCGGTCGAAGCTCTCGTGCGTTCCGTGGCCGAGGAATTCGAACGTTACGCGAAGATCAAGAAGAACATCCCCGAAGAGGCCCTGGCAGCAGTGTCGGAATCGCGTGAACCCGCGAAGCTGGCCGATCTCGTTGCGGGACATCTTGGCGTCGATGTCGATCAGAAACAGGCTCTTCTGGAAACGCTGTCTATCGAAGAGCGGCTGGAGAAGATCTACGGCCAGATGCAGGGCGAAATGTCCGTGCTTCAGGTCGAAAAGAAGATCAAGACCCGCGTCAAGTCGCAGATGGAGCGGACCCAGCGCGAATATTATCTGAATGAGCAGATGAAGGCCATTCAGAAGGAACTTGGCGACGGCGAAGAAGGCCAGAACGAGATCGTGGAACTGGAAGAGCGCGTGGCCAAGACCCAGCTGTCCAAGGAAGCCCGCGAAAAGGCCGACGCGGAAATCAAGAAGCTGAAGTCGATGTCGCCGATGTCCGCCGAGGCCACCGTCGTGCGCAATTACCTCGACTGGATGCTTGGCATCCCCTGGGGCACCAAGAGCCGCGTCAAGAAGGATTTGAACCGGGCACAGAAGGTGCTGGATGATGATCACTTCGGCCTGGAAAAGGTCAAGGAACGGATTGTCGAATACCTGGCCGTTCAGCAGCGCTCGAAGAAACTCAAAGGCCCGATCCTTTGTCTCGTCGGCCCTCCCGGTGTCGGCAAGACCTCGCTTGGCAAATCCGTGGCGCGCGCCACGGGGCGTGAATTCATCCGCATCTCGCTGGGCGGGGTGCGCGACGAATCAGAGATTCGCGGCCATCGCCGGACCTATATCGGCTCGATGCCCGGTAAGATCATTCAGGCGCTGAAGAAGGCCAAGACGACCAATCCGCTGATCCTGCTCGATGAGATCGACAAGATGGGCCAGGATTTCCGGGGCGACCCGGCGTCGGCCATGCTCGAGGTGCTTGACCCGGAACAGAACTCGACGTTCATCGACCACTATCTCGAGGTTGAATACGACCTGTCGAACGTCATGTTCCTGACCACGGCGAACTCCTACAACATGCCGGGACCGCTCTTGGACCGGATGGAGATCATTCCGCTTGCAGGTTATACCGAGGATGAAAAATCCGAGATTGCCAAACAGCACCTGATCGCCAAGCAGATCAAGAACCACGGGCTGAAAAAGGGCGAATTCGAACTGACCGACGCGGCTCTTCTGGAGATTATCCGGACCTATACCCGTGAGGCGGGGGTTCGGAATCTTGAACGCGAGATTGCCAAACTTGCCCGAAAGGCCGTGACCCAGATCGTCCGAAAGCCCGGCACCAAAGTGGTGATCACGCCGGAAAACCTCGAAGACTATCTTGGCGTGAAGCGGTTCCGCTACGGACTCGCCGAGAAAGAGGATCAGGTCGGTGTCGTGACAGGTCTGGCATGGACTTCTGTCGGCGGTGAACTGCTGTCGATTGAGGCGCTGCGGCTCCCGGGTAAGGGGCGCATGAAGACCACGGGTAAGCTTGGCGACGTGATGAAGGAATCGATTGATGCGGCGTCCAGTTTCGTGCGCTCGATCAGCCCTTCGATCGGTGTCAAACCGCCGCAATTCGAAACCATCGACATCCATGTTCACGTTCCGGAAGGCGCTACTCCGAAGGACGGGCCATCGGCCGGCGTCGCCATGGTGACCTCGATCGTATCGGTCCTGACGCAGATACCGGTCCGCAAGGACATCGCCATGACAGGCGAGGTCACCCTGCGCGGCAACGTTCTGGCAATCGGCGGGTTGAAGGAAAAACTGATGGCCGCATTACGAGGTGGCATCAAGACCGTTCTGATCCCGGAAGAAAATGCCAAGGACCTGCCGGAAATTCCGGACAATGTGAAGGAAGGCCTGACCATCATTCCGGTCGGCCATGTCACCGAAGTTCTGAAGCATGCACTGGTACGGCCGCCGGTTGCCATCGAATGGGACGAGGCCGCAGAAGAAGCGGCGCGGGCCAAGTCGACTTTGGCCACGCCGGAAAGCCCCAGCGCGACCGCGCATTAGGCGGGGCGACCTCCAGACCCATAAGGGGCGCATCTCGGGATGCGCCCTTTTTTGTTGCGGGCGGCGACGACACAAACGATGAGAGACTGGTGGATAATTGGTGAAAATTCAGCTAGTCTGATTGCAGAGCAGAAACAATGAAAGGCAGGACCAGCATGGTCAGCAAAGCCGACTCCTCGACGTCCGCAAAATCAAAGCCAGCATTGAAATCCGTCGCGCCGGTCAAAAGGGCCACAGCGAAAAGTGACGCTGAAGCCACCGAAGCGAATGGCTCTGAAACGGGGGCTGACTTTATCCGCCGCAAAGCATTCGTAGACCGGATTGTCGCGTCGTCCGGCATGAAGCCAAATGCCGTCAAATCGACGCTCGATGCCGTTCTGCATGAAATAGGCGACGCTCTGTCCAAGGGCGAGTCCCTCAACTTGCCGCCTCTGGGCAAGCTCAGCGTCAATCGAAAGAAGGACATCAAGAACGGAGAGGTTCTCGTTTGCAAACTGCGCCGCTCGCGGCCAGCAGAGAAAATCCAGCCGACCCTTGCAGAGGTGGACGAGGAGCGGTAAGACCCGCGCCGTCGGGTGATTAGCTCAGTGGTAGAGCGCTTCGTTCACATCGAAGATGTCAGGGGTTCAAATCCCTTATCACCCACCATCATACCAGGCGCGCCGCACCACCGGCGCGCTTCTTGTTTCAGCGCATCCGTAGCCCCCGATCGCGGGATGGCGCATTCGATACGACACCCGAACGGTCAGGCTTTGCTCCGCTATGGTCCTTCCAGTATCAACGCCGGTCCCGGGATCGGCAGAGCTGATGGAAGGAACGACAATGAACATCGCATTGACCGCCGTCGCGGGGCTCGGCCTTGCCCTGACCGTTACGACCAACGCCGCCGCGGGTACGAAGTGGAGCTACAACGACGGTGACACGGTGGTGCGCGCCATTTCAGGAAATTCCGTTATCGGCCAGCTGTCCGACGGGTCAAGCTATTGCGAATACCACGACCCCAATAGCGCGGTATTTGGTCGTGACTTCGAAGTCTACGCTGGCAACTGGGGCGTCCGAAACAACTATATCTGCTACTGGTATCCGGGCGCCGGTGAAGACTGCCAGCGTGCAAGGGTTCAGGGCAATCGCGTGACCTTCCTCGACGCCAGCAATGGCTGGATGGTCGCGCAAGGCACTATTGTACAGGGCAATGTCTGTAGCTGACATCGATGAATTTCAGTGACTGCCGCAACCCCGGTGGGTGCGGCACGTCGCAAAGTCATATCCCCAAAAGAAATTCATCGGTCGGGCGCGCCGCTCAGTGCGGTGCGCCCATTTTATTCGTTTTTCCAAAGGCTTGCAGATCGATATCCTGTGCCCAGGACAGGCTGGCAAGTTCCTCGCGGATCTGGTTCTGAAGGCAGTCGTGACAGAGCACGTCGTCGCCTTCGGCATGGCGGGACAGGCGCAGCAGCGCCCGCACGCTCTTGGCCAGGTCGCGCTGCATGTTCAGACCCTCCCGCGAAGCCGTATCAATTCGCGATGCAATCGGTCCATGTCCAGACCGACATCGCGGGCCAGATGCGGCCTTTCGAGAAGCCTGCACATGTCGCGGCGTGCCTTGTTGCGGTCCGCCATCTTCCGAAGGGCAAGTCTGATCCAGCGGGGCAGTGAAAGGGCAACCGTCGTCGGGGTTAGCCGCCGTGGGATGGCTGGGAGTCTATCGATCTGGTACATGGTTCTGGTCCTTTTCATTCGTTTGAGGATTCGGACCCTAAAACCTCAACCATACTTTAGGTCAAGAGATGATTGAACAGACCGGCAGACCTCGTCGAAACTACCCGGAGCTTTACATTCTGCGCCACGGACAGACCGAATGGAATGCCGCTGGCCGGATGCAGGGTAGCATGGATTCACCGCTGACCCGGCTGGGTCGGGAACAGGCGGCGATGCAGGGTCGCATCTTGCGCAGTGCAGGGCTTTCCTCAGAGACGACCTATCATTGCTCGCCTCAGGGTCGGGCGCGCCAAACCGCGGAACTCGCGCTCGCCGGTCTTACCGATACTCCCCGCTTCGACAACCGGCTGAGAGAGGTCTCTGTCGGCGAATTTGAGGGCATGACTCTGAAGGATCTGGAAAACGATTGGCCGGATCTGATGGGGCAAGACTCTCCGTTCAGCTGGCACTACCGCTCACCTGGCGGCGAAGGCTTCGAAGCCTTTCAGTCGCGCATTTCGGATTGGTTGGAAGAAATCACCGGACCGGCCGTTGTCGTGACCCATGGCATGGTCTCGGGCGTATTGCGCGGGCTGGTCCTCGGTCTCGGGCCGGATGGCATAGCCAAGCTACCGGGAGGGCAGGGGGTGGTCTATCACGTGCGCGATGGTGTTCACCGCCGACTAGAAGCCTGACCGCCAACGACGTCCGGACGGTATCCGACGGTAAACAGCCCGCGTGCCCTGTATTTGGGCTGCGAGTGGCGTGGGCGGGGTTTTTTTTAAAGGACACATGCATGTTCTGCCCTAAACCTTGACGAACGCATTAAAGAAGGTGGCTTTTCATCTTCGCAGAGCCATTGAACAGACCGCTTCAGTTCAGGGCTTGAACCGTGCCGCCGCTCAGGGTAAAGCCCTGCCTCACGGGTGATTAGCTCAGTTGGTAGAGCGCTTCGTTTACACCGAAGATGTCGGGAGTTCGAGTCTCTCATCACCCACCATTTTCTTCTGCTTTCGATTGATGTTTTCCTGCCTTTGCCGCTTGACGGGGCAGGGGGTCCGTCATAGAAGGCCCTTCACGTTCGGGCATTGCCCGGGCGGGCAGCGGGCGGTTGTAGCTCAGTTGGTTAGAGTACCGGCCTGTCACGCCGGGGGTCGCGGGTTCGAGCCCCGTCAACCGCGCCATCGCTGCCCCGTCCGAGATTGCCCGAGACCCATGCGCGGTTGTAGCTCAGTTGGTTAGAGTACCGGCCTGTCACGCCGGGGGTCGCGGGTTCGAGCCCCGTCAACCGCGCCATTTATTCCAAAATGTGAATTTGTTCTTGACGATTCCGAACGCTCGGTGTCTTCAAGGGTATGGAATTTCTTGACAGCATACCCCTTCAGATTTTGATTCTGGCGGCGCTAACACTAGGTTTAGCGCCATTTTTCCCCGAACCGCATCTCTGGGAAAAGCTTAAGATGCTGTTCTCTGGCACACTTTCCAAGCCGATCGATGTTTTTGATCTGCTGCTGCATGCCACACCGTGGATATTCCTTGCGGCAAAGCTGATCCGGATGGCAACGACCCGCTAGCGGTTCAAAGCATCAAGCACCCTAGCCCAACTGCGGATACCCTTGTGAAAAGACCGCAAGTCGTATTTTTCGTTCGGTGAATGGATCATATCGTCGGGATGTCCAAAGCCGATCAGCATCGCATCCATGTTAAGTATTTCCTTGAAATATCCGGCGATTGGAATTGATCCGCCGCCACCGATAAAGGCCGCTTCGTTTGGCCATTCCTCGGACAGGGCCTGCCGGGCCCTTTCAAAGGCCGGGTCCGAGATCGTCATTTGCGAAGCTGGCGCTGCCCCATGTTCCTTGAACTCGGCGCGGCAGTCCGGCGGCAACATTGCCTGAACATAGGCCCGAAAGGTCTCCCTAATTTTTTCGGGATCCTGGGTGCCTACCAGCCGAAAGCTGATCTTCGTGTGTGCCTTGGACGGCAAAACGGTTTTGAAGCCATCACCGGTATAACCGCCCCAGATTCCGTTGACTTCGCAAGTCGGCCTCGCCCAAGTCATTTCAAGTGTGGTGCGCCCCTGTTCGCCGGCAGGATGCGATAAGCCAACGTCGCCCAGAAATGCCTCTTCATCGAATCCCAGCGCATCCCACTGGGCCAATATCGCCGGATCGGTTTCTGGCACGCCTCGATAAAAGTCGGGCAGCGTAATTCGCCCGGTGTCATCGTGTAGTCCCGAGATGATGCGCGACAGAACCCTGATCGGGTTGATCGCGGCGCCGCCGTAGAGTCCGGAATGAAGGTCCTTGTCGGGGCCGATTATGGTGACTTCTTCACCTAGAAGCCCGCGCAGCGAAGTGATGATCGAAGGGGTGTTCTGATCGAACATCCCGGTGTCGCAGATCAGCGCGATGTCGCCGGTCAACTCGGCAGCATTTTCCTTCATGAACGGGATCAGAGAGGGCGATTGAGATTCTTCTTCACCTTCCAGGAGGAACGTGATCCTCGCCGGCAGGCAGCCGTGTACTTCTTTCCAGGCCCGGCACGCCTCGATGAATGTCATCAGTTGCCCCTTGTCGTCCGCCGCGCCGCGCCCCCTTATCACCTTTCCTGCAACTGTGTCCTCGACGGTAGGTTCAAAAGGTGGGCGTTTCCAAAGGTCAAGAGGATCAACAGGTTGCACGTCATAGTGGCCATAGAAAACTAGATGAGGTCCGCTGTCGCCAACGTGTCCGACCACCATCGGGTGACCAGAGGTCGGCCGACTTTCGGCATTCACTCCGAGGCTTCTCAGTTCCCGGACGAGCCATTCGGCTGCGTCCTTGCAATCTTCTTTGTATGCAGGATCCGTCGAGATCGAAGGTATGCGCAGCAGCCCTTTCAACCGTTCAATTGCTTGATCCAGATCATGGTCGATGCGGTCGAGGACAGGTTTGACTGACATGGCGCGGTATTCCTTCAACTAGCCAGGTTGCCCGAGACAGTATCAGGGCGCCGCCAAAGGTCTAGTCATGCAGGAAGCGTTTGGTATCGTTGCGCGGGCGGGGTTCTGCGCGTCAAAATGTAACGTTTCTTGAATATGTATGGAAATGGCCGGTCGATGGGTGCTAAGAGCCTAAAACCAGACCCGCGGGGGGGAACAGACACTTGAATTACGACCTGCAACTCGACGCAGCACTTCAGCGGTTGCATGACGAAGGACGTTACCGGACCTTCATCGACATCGAGCGCCGCAAAGGGGCCTTCCCACACGCAGTTTGGCGTCGCCCGGATGGACAGGAACAGCCGGTGACCGTCTGGTGCGGCAATGACTATCTCGGCATGGGGCAGCACCCCGTCGTGCTTGACGCCATGCATGAGGCGCTGGATGCCGCGGGTGCAGGGTCTGGCGGGACACGGAATATCTCCGGGACAACGGTTTATCACAAGAGACTTGAAGCTGAGCTTGCAGACCTTCATGGCAAGGAAGCGGCACTTCTTTTTACCAGCGCCTATATTGCGAATGACGCGACGCTTTCGACGCTGCCCAAGCTCTTTCAGGGCCTCATCATCTATTCCGACGCATTGAACCACGCCTCGATGATCGAAGGGGTTCGCCGCAACGGCGGAGCAAAACGCATTTTCCGGCACAATGATGTTGCTCACCTGCGCGAATTGCTTGAAGCGGATGACCCGGAGGTCCCGAAGTTGATCGCTTTCGAGTCGATCTACTCGATGGATGGTGATTTTGGCCCGATTGAGGAGATTTGCGATCTGGCGGATGAATTCGGCGCGTTGACCTATATCGACGAGGTCCACGCTGTTGGCATGTATGGCCCGCGCGGCGCTGGCGTCGCCGAACGGGACGGGCTGATGGACCGGATCGATATCATTAACGGAACACTGGCCAAGGCCTATGGAGTCATGGGCGGATACATCGCCGCGACAACGAAGATGGTCGATGCAATCCGGTCCTATGCGCCGGGATTCATCTTTACGACTTCACTCCCGCCCGCCGTGGCCGCCGGAGCGGCGGCGTCGGTCCGGCATCTCAAGACCGATCAGGGCCTGCGGGACCGCCACCAGATGCAGGCGCGAATTCTCAAGATGCGCTTGAAAGGACTTGGACTTCCGATCATTGACCACGGCAGCCATATCGTGCCGGTTCATGTCGGCGATCCGGTTCATTGCAAGATGCTTTCGGATATGTTGCTTGCCGAATACGGGATTTATGCGCAACCGATCAACTTTCCGACCGTGCCTCGCGGAACGGAGCGTTTGCGCTTTACCCCGTCTCCGGTTCATGGATCTGACGAAGTCGACAAATTGGTCAAGGCATTGGACCAGCTTTGGGCGCATTGTGCGCTAAATCGCGCTGACCTGTCAGCGTGATTTTTCGTCGGGTGCAAACCCGCTTGTAGTATGATAAACTTTTGCTCAATAGGCTAGCGAAGCTCTCGAATCGTTGGCGCTTGGGGACAGGTGATATGGGGCAGGACGCATGATCGGGCGGAGGTCCACTCCACCGGCAGAAGAACCGGCAAAGCCTAGGGGCTTTGACGATTTTGACTTGCGCCTTGGCGACATCATGCGCGGTGAGCGCGCGACGATGGCCAAATCCCTTCTTGACGTCCAGCGTGAACTCAAGATCAAGGCGACTTACATCGCCGCAATTGAAAACGCAGATCCTACGGCCTTTGAAACACAAGGTTTCATAGCGGGCTATGTGCGTTCCTATGCGCGCTACCTGAACCTTGATCCTGAATGGGCCTATGCACGTTTCTGCGAAGAAGGGAACTTTGCGACCGCACATGGCATGTCTCCCGCGGCGTCTGGAAGCAGGGCGGCGAAATCCGAAGCAGCCGTCGCCAAGAGGATTCGCGATCCTTTTGCAGACCCCGATGCGATCTTCATACCGCGCGGCGAAGCACTCGTTTCCAGGATTGAACCCGGCGCGGTAGGGTCCTCATTGGTGCTGCTGGCTCTGATCGGTGTCATCGGCTACGGCGGCTGGTCAGTCTTGCAGGAAATCCAGAAGGTCCAGTTTGCCCCGGTGGAGCAGACGCCGGGCGTGACCTCAACTCTTGAAACATTTGCGCAGAGCGATACGCGGTTGGCCGATGCTGGCGAGCAGTCTGATTTTATGGCTCCGAGTTCGGATGCATTGGACAGGCTTTATCGTCCACAGGCCTTGGACGTGCCGGTTCTGGTTGCACGCGATGGCCCGATTTCCACACTTGACCCCTCAGCGGTGGGGACTCTCGCTCTTGAGCGCCCGAATGAAATGCTGGCGGTTCGCAATCTTACAGAGGTCGTGGACCCGATCGAGGCTCCGGTTCAGGTCGTCGCTGCCGACGTTACGGAGGTCGTTCTCTTTGCCGTCCGTCCGTCTTGGGTCCGGGTCAATTCGGCGGACGGAACCGTGCTGTTCGAAAAGATACTTGATGCCGGTGAGAAATATGTTCTGCCAAAGTCCGAAGAACCTCCGGTTCTGCGGGCTGGGAATGCGGGATCAGTCTATTTCACCGTCAATGGCGAAAACTACGGACCCGCTGGTACCGGACCTTCTGTCGTAAAAAACGTGGTTCTGGCGGAAGCTGAACTCAAGGAAAACTACACCGTTGCGGACCTGACCAAGGACAGTGATCTGGCCAAGTTCGTCGCGGTTGCAGAGGTGCAGGCGCTGCCCGACCAACAGCAGCCGGCCACGGAATAACCGCGGGCCTCTGGTTGCCAGATGGCGGCGCGGCCTCTATTTGATCCCTGAACTCATTTCAGATGCAAGGCGCACAATGTCGCTGAATTCCATTCGTCCCTGGCGCAATATTTACCGGCGCAAATCGCGACAGATCATGGTCGGCAATGTGCCGGTCGGTGGCGACGCCCCGATTTCGGTTCAGACCATGACGAACACAGATACATCGGATGTCAAGGCGACGGTCTTGCAAGTGCTGGCTGCGGCTGAGGCAGGGGCTGACATCGTGCGCGTTTCTACTCCGGATCAAGCCTCGACGACTGCGCTGCGGCATATTGTGGCCGAAAGTCCGGTGCCAATCGTTGCGGACATCCATTTTCATTACAAGCGCGCAATTGAAGCGGCCGAGGCCGGAGCGGCTTGTCTGCGTATCAACCCCGGCAACATTGGTTCGAAGGAACGTGTCCGCGAGGTGATCCGCGCAGCCAAGGACCATGGGTGTTCAATCCGAATTGGAGTGAATGCCGGGTCGCTTGAAAGGCATCTCTTGGAAAAATATGCAGAGCCTTGTCCCGACGCGATGGTCGAAAGCGGCTTGGACCACATTAAGATCTTGCAGGATAACGACTTTCACGAATTCAAGATCAGTGTGAAGGCCTCCGACGTATTCCTTGCAGCGGCGGCCTACCAACAACTCGCCGACGCAACGGACGCTCCGATCCATCTTGGAATAACCGAGGCCGGTGGCCTGATGACGGGGACAATCAAATCAGCCATAGGTCTTGGAAACCTGCTTTGGATGGGAATTGGCGACACGATCCGTGTAAGCCTTTCGGCCGACCCCATTCAGGAAGTCAAGGTTGGCTACGAGATATTGAAGTCGCTGGGGCTGCGCCACCGGGGTGTGAACATCATTTCATGTCCTTCGTGTGCGAGGCAGGGGTTTGACGTAATCAAGACGGTCGAAGAGCTGGAACAGAGACTCTCGCACATCAAGACACCGATGAGCCTGTCGATCATCGGCTGTGTGGTGAACGGGCCCGGTGAGGCTTTGATGACCGATGTAGGATTCACTGGCGGCGGCGCGGGCGCAGGCATGGTCTATCTCGCGGGCAAGCAAAGCCACAAGTTGTCAAACGCGCAGATGGTCGATCACATCGTCGAACTTGTCGAAAAGCGCGCAGCCGAGCTTGAGGCCGTCGAACAGGCCGCCGAGTAGGGGCTATTCGCCCCTGACTTGAGCAACGACCTGTTGCATTCCGTCGAGCGGCACGTAGCCGCGAAGCATCTGATCGCCAATCACGAAACCTGGTGTGCCGTTGACCTGCATGCGTTGTGCCAGGGCATGGTTCTTGGCTATTACGTCGCTGACCGCGTCACTGTCCATCTGTGCCATGATTGCGGCGGCATCCAGATTTTGGGACTCGGCCAGATTTTCGAGCGATGCAGTCGAAATCTGTCCGCGGAAAGTCATCAATTCATTGTGAATTTGCTCGTAGGCGTCATCGCCGGCCACCTGCTTGACCGAAATTGCAAAGCGAGAGGCCAAGACCGAAGCATCTCCCAAGATCGGAAACTCTTTGACGATGTAGCGGATATTGCCGTCGCCCTCGATCAACTGCGTGACTTCGGGATGAGCCTTTTTGCAATAGCCGCATTGATAGTCGAGAAATTCGACAACGGTCACGTCACCTTCCGGGTTGCCCCCCACGAACGAATAGCCATCGTCGAAAAGCGCGTCGGCATTTGCCTGTATCAGCGCCTGATCGTTCCCAACCTGCGCTTCGGCCTGCCGCTTTTCCAGAACTCCGATGGCTTCCATCAATACTTCCGGATTGTCGAGCAGGTATGCGCGTACTTCATCGCGAAATGCCTGACGTTCTGCATCTGTCAAAGAACTCAAATCCGTAGCGCCAGCCGGTATGGCAAGGGACATGAGCAAAACAGCTGTTGCTAGGCGGTTCATAGGTATCTCCGGTCTGTGGCTTTCGCCGCATCTATCATATCACGCGCCAGCGTCCAGCCGACATTGACCTTCGAAGCTACCCGGTGCACGACACAGAGCAAAGGATAAGGAATGGATCATGCGCAACTCAAGACGAAGTGAAGTTGATCCCTTTATTGTGATGGACGTCATGGAAGCCGCTCGAAAGGCCGAGGAAAACGGACAAAGCATCGTTCATATGGAAGTTGGTCAGCCCGGCACGCCCGCACCTGCCGCCGCGCGCACCGCACTGACAAAGGCGATGGAGGCCGGTCCGCTCGGCTATACCGTCGCGCTTGGGCTGCCAAGCCTGCGCAGCCGGGTCGCCCGGTTATATAAAGACTGGTATGACCTGACCATCAACCCGGAGCGGGTGGTGATCACCTCGGGATCTTCGGCAGGGTTCATCCTTGCGTTCACGGCATTGTTCGATGCAGGTGACCGGGTCGGTCTGGGGGAGCCGGGATATCCATCTTACCGTCAGATATTGAAGGCGCTGGATCTGGTGCCCGTGGGAATACCGACTGCCGATGGAAATCGCCTGCAGCCCGTGCCATCCGATCTTCCCAGTGACTTGAGCGGGCTGATAGTCGCATCGCCATCGAACCCGTCGGGCACGATGCTGAGTAGAACCGCGCTGTCTGAGTTGATCAGGGCCTGTCATGGCCAAGGTGCTTCATTCGTTTCCGATGAGATCTATCACGGGATCCAATACGGTGACCGCCCGGTTTCGGCGCTGGAGATCAGTGACGACGTCTATGTCATCAATTCGTTTTCCAAGTATTTCAGCATGACCGGCTGGCGGGTCGGCTGGATGGTCGTTCCGGAAGACCATGTGCGCACGATCGAAAGGCTGGCGCAGAACCTGTTCATATGTCCTTCCCACGCCAGCCAGGTTGCGGCCCTTGCTGCCATGGACTGCGATACCGAATTGCAGGCCAATCTTGCTGTCTATGCCGAAAACAGGAAACTGATGATGGCCGGTTTGCCCGATGCAGGAT
>JAHEAO010000020.1 GCA_024642725.1 Paracoccaceae bacterium
CCAGAGCCAGAGCCAGAGCCAGAGCCAGAGCCAGAGCCAGAGCCAGAGCCAGAGCCAGAGCCAGAGCCAGAGCCAGAACCCGTGGTGCCGCCGGTCGAAATTCCCGCGCCGCCGGCAGAGTTTCCGGCCCCGCCGCCGGTCGAGGTTCCGCAGGCGCCGCCCGTCGAACGTCCCGAACCCGCGCCCGTGGAAATCCCGGCCGCGACACCGTCCGAAATTCCGACCCGCGCGCCTGACATGGTTGCCGCGGCAATGCCCGCCGCTGCCCCGGGCCCCGAGGCCCGCAAACCCGGCATCCTCGGTCGCTTGCTGGGCCGGACCGAGAAGAAAACCGTTGTCCGGCGCGAGCTTGACGACGATATGCTCGAACGGCTCGAAGAATTGCTGATTTCAGCCGATATGGGCGTCGATACCGCGATGCGTGTGACGGCGAACATGGCCGAGGGGCGTTTTGGCAAGAAACTCTCGGCGGACGAGATCAAGTCGCTTCTGGCGGCAGAGATTACCCGGATCATGGAACCGGTGGCCAAGCCGATGCCGCTTTACCCCAGAAAGCCGCAGGTCGTGCTGGTCGTCGGTGTCAACGGATCGGGCAAGACCACGACCATCGGCAAGCTCGCCAGCCAGTTCCGCGCCGCCGGAAAGAAGGTTGTGATCGCGGCAGGCGACACGTTCCGGGCTGCCGCCGTCGAACAGTTGCAGGTCTGGGGTGACCGGGCAGGAGTGCCGGTGCTGACCGCGCCCGAAGGCTCTGACCCCGCCAGCCTTGCCTTCGACGCCATGACGAAGGCGCAGGCCGACGGTGCCGACCTTCTGATGATCGACACCGCAGGCCGGCTGCAGAACCGCGCCGACCTGATGGAGGAACTGTCGAAGATCGTCCGTGTCATCCGCAAGAAGGATGAAACCGCACCGCATAACACCTTGCTGGTGCTGGATGCCACCACGGGGCAGAACGCGCTCAATCAGGTCGAGGTGTTCCAGAAACTCGCCGATGTGTCGGGCCTTGTCATGACCAAGCTCGACGGCACCGCCAAGGGCGGCGTGCTGGTGGCGCTGGCCGACAAGTTCGGCCTGCCCATCCATGCCATCGGTGTTGGCGAACAGATCGACGATCTCGCCCCCTTCGACCCCGAGGATTTCGCCCGCGCCCTGACCGGGGCCGCGGAATGAGCCCGCGCCGTTGAGCGACTGGCTCGTCTCAATCGCGGGAACGCCAGAGGGCGCACGGCTGGCGACGATCCTCGCGCTGATCTCCGCCGTGGCGCATGCCATTTTCGGTGCCCTGCAGAAGGGCCGCCACGATCCTTGGTTGACGCGGGGTGCCATCGATATCTGGCTGGCGCTCTTGTCGCTGCCGATCGCGCTTTTCCTCGTGCCGTGGCCGTCAGCGCAGACGTTGCTGATCCTCGCCGGTGCGCTGGTGATCCATTTCGGGTATAAGCTTACGATGGCGCTGGCTTATGAAAAAGCCGCCTTTACAGTGGTTTATCCGGTCGTTCGTGGCACCGGACCGCTGGTAACGGTTGCGGCGGCTGCGGTGATCTTCCACGAACATTTCACACCCGTGCAATGGCTGGGCGTCGGGCTCTTGTCGGGCGGTATCCTGCTTTTGGCGCTGCGCAACCTGACCGAGGAAACCATCGACCCCCGGTCGCTCAAGATCGGCCTGTCATGGGCGCTTCTGGGCGGCGTTCTGGTGGCGGTCTACACGACCTATGACGCCTTCGGCATCCGGTCCTCCGCCGATCCTTTCACCTTTCTCGCGTGGTTCTTCCTGATCACCGCGCTCGATTTCCCGATCCTTGCCGGGCTGCGCTATCGGCAGATGGCAACGCCACCGTCGCCGATGCCGCTGCTGCTACGCGGCTTCGTGGGGGCCGTCATCGCCTATGTAAGCTTCGGTGGCGTCATGCTCGCGACCCGGCTTGACAAGGTCGGCGAGGCGGCGGTGCTGCGCGAAACATCGACCGTGTTCGCCGCCGTCATCGGCTGGGTAGTGCTGAAGGAACCCGTCGGGCCGCGACGTCTGTTTCTGATGGCATTGATCGCGGCTGGCGCTGTGATAGTGGAGATGGGCGGATGAAAGAGAAAGCCGACATGACCGAAAAGAAGATCAACCCGATGCTGAAGCTGGCCCTCGAACTGGGTCCGATCCTGCTGTTCTTCATCCTCTATTTCCGGCTGCGCGATGATCATCTCGTCATCGGCGGCAATGACTATTCCGGTTTCATTGTCGTCACGGCGATCTTCATTCCGCTGATCACGCTGTCCACCTTCATCCTCTACCGGCTGACCGGCAAGCTGGCGAAAATGCAGGTTGCGACGCTTGTGCTCGTCATCGTCTTCGGTGGCCTTACGATCTGGTTCAATGACGAACGCTTCTTCAAGATGAAGCCGACGATGATCTACCTGCTCTTTGGCGGCGCGCTGGGGTTCGGGCTTCTGCGCGGGCAGTCCTACCTGCAATACATGATGGAAGAGGTCATGCCGCTCAAACGCGAAGGATGGATGATCCTGACACGCCGGATCACCGCATTCTTCTTCGCCCTCGCTATCTTGAATGAGGTCATCTGGCGCACGATGTCGACCGACGCATGGGTCAGTTTCAAGACCTTCGGCCTGACCGCTGCGGTGTTCGTCTTCTTCATGACACAAGGCGGTCTGCTGACCAAATACAGCGTCGAGGAAGACGACAAGACCTGACGGGGCCTGTCGGTCAGCCGCCGACAACCTCCATCCGGTGCGCCAGTTCCTCTGCCGTTTCGGACCTCAACTCCGGATGCACCAGACGCCCGCGGCGCAGCGCCGGACGTGCGCCAAGCTGATACAGCCAGCGCTTCAGATGCGGTTTGTCGTCCAGAGTCTGGCCTTGCCGAATCCACTGCGATGCCCAGGGCCATGTCGCGAAATCCGCGATCGACAGGAAGTCGCCGGCGATGAATTCGCATTTCTCCAACTGCCGGTCCAGCACGCCGTAAAGCCGCGCCACTTCATCGCGGTAGCGGTTCTGGGAATAGCTGACATCCAGATCGGGCTTGGCCCGCGGCACGTAGCGCAGGAAATGATGCGCTTGCCCGGCCATCGGCCCAACGCCGCCCATCTGCCACATCAGCCATTCCTCGACCGCGACACGCTCGCGCTCGGTGCTGCCGTAGAAAAGCCCGGTCTTGCGGCCGAGATATTGCAGGATCGCGCCGGATTCGAAGATCGAGATCGGCTGGCCGTCCGGACCGTCGGGATCGACGAGCGCGGGCATTCTGTTGTTCGGCGATATCTTCAAGAAAGCCGGCTCATGCTGCTCACCCTCATCGATATTCACCAGCCGCAGATTGTAGGGCAGGGCCATCTCTTCCAAAGCGATGCTGATCTTCCAGCCGTTCGGCGTGGTCCAGTAATAAAAGTCGATCGGTTGTGCCATGACGCCCTCCAGTCCGAAGGTCAAAATGAGGGTTTTCGCAGGAAGGGCAAGGGGGGCTTTGGCCATTTCTTGCCAAAAAACCGCGACCAACGCGGATCGCGGCTTTGTGGCAGGCTTGCTTGCAGCCGGGCGAAACTCAACCGGTCGCGGTCACGGATCAGATCGGTGTAAAAGGCCAGCATGCCCGGCCGCAGATAACCCGACCAGTGGCAGATCCTGCGGTTGGGCGCTGCGATCCGGTGGCCAAACCGGGCCAATGCCGTTCGCGTCGGATCATGGTCGATCTGGATATCCAGCCAGTTCGGATGCGCCGCCGCCAGACCTTCTCCCAAGGTCCGGCGCGCCCGGCCAAACGGATGGACAAGCCGTTCAACCAGCAGGTCGAAGAAATCGTTCTCACGGCTTGCGACATTGATGAATTCAGCGCCCTGACCGACCCGGCTGCTCAGGCATCGTGACGCCGGTCCCTGAAACTCGGCCGCTGCCATCAGGATCACCCGGCCGACATTGCCCTGCACGGCCCGTGCCACCGCCGTCAGCGCCACCCGCGCGCCAAGGCTGTGCCCCAGAATGTCGACAGGGCGCGCCGTCATCCCGGCGATCGATTGCAACATCTCCGCCAAAGCTTCTCCGGCGGCCTCCGCCTCTCGGTAGGCCGTCCAGAATGTGCCAAAGGCCTGCCAGCCGAACGCGATGCACAAACCTTCGTCCTTGCGTCCGCGCCCAAAGCCCAGATGTTTCGGCCATGACGGAACGCCGTTCGACCGGCGCGGCGCAAGCGACAGGATATGGTCATGCGGGTCCCGTCGTGCATGAAACGGCGAAAACTTGTAGCCGTGGATCAGCACGACAATGGGTGCACCCGGCGGCAGCGCCTCGATATGCGCGGCCAGCGAGCGGCACAGCGGCATCGCGCCGGACAGCTCCGGGCGGGATCCGACAGCGTTGACCTGTAAAAGGGGCATCCCGGCCTCCACTACATCTTGTGGGTGGCAGATAACGCAACCATACGACAAAGAGGTGAAGCGCGCGTTACAGCCCTGTGACGGTGGTTGACCTGTCCCCGCAACAGGAGTATCGCCTTGCCCGTGGCGATTTGTCTCCGGATTGCGGGCCACGTTAAACATGCCGCTAAAGAGGTCAGGGCCGGTCGCCCCCATACCTCTCTGGTCTGGGGGTTTTTTATTGCGTCAAAGGGGGCGCTCGATATGGCGAAAGACTGGAACAAACGGACGAAGCTTGTCCATCACGGCGTTCGGCGCAGCCAGTATGGCGAAGTGTCAGAGGCGATCTTTCTGACGCAGGGCTTCGTTTACGACAGCGCGGAACAGGCCGAAGCGCGGTTTATCAAGGCCGGCGAGGATGAATTCATCTATGCCCGCTACGGCAACCCGACCGTTCGCATGTTCGAAGAGCGCATCGCAGCCCTTGAAGGTTGCGAAGACGCCTTCGCAACCGCTTCGGGCATGGCAGCAGTCAACGCGGCACTGATGGCGCTCTTGAAAGCGGGCGACCATGTCGTGTCGTCGCGCGCCCTTTTCGGATCCTGCCTCTATATCCTCGAAGAGGTGCTGACCCGCTTCGGGGTCGATGTGACCTTCGTTGATGGCACCGAGCTTGATCAATGGAAAAAGGCAATAAAACCAGAAACCAAGGTCGTGTTTCTCGAGTCGATTTCGAACCCGACGCTGGAAATCATTGATCTGAAATCGGTTTCCGATCTGGCCCATGCCGTTGGCGCCAGGGTTGTCGTCGACAATGCCTTTGCCACGCCGATCTATTCCTATGCCCGCGATTGTGGCGCCGACCTCATCGTCTATTCGACAACCAAGCATGTCGACGGGCAGGGCCGCTGCCTGGGCGGTGTCGTGCTGGGCACACAAGACCTCATCCGCAAGACCATCGAACCCTATCTCAAGCACACGGGCGGCGCGATGAGCCCGTTCAACGCCTGGGTGATGCTGAAATCGCTGGAAACGATGGACCTCAGGGTGCGCGCGCAGACGGCAACCGCGACGCGGCTGGCGGCGGCGCTCGATGGCCACCCCAAGCTGAACCGCGTGTCCTTCCCGCACCTGCCCAGCCACCCGCAATACGCTCTGGCCAAGGACTTGATGGAAGAGGGGGGCACGGTGCTCGCCATTGACGTCAAGGGCGGCAAGGACGCGGCGTTCAAGGTGTTGAACGCCTTGGAGATATTCACGATCTCGAACAATTTCGCCGACGCCAAAAGCATCGTCACACATCCCGCCACCACCACCCACCAACGCCTGCCCGACGACCAGAAGGCCGCGCTCGGCATCACGCCGGGGCTGATTCGCGTGTCTTGCGGGCTTGAAGATGCCGATGACCTGATCGCCGATATGATGCAGGCGCTGGACGCAATCTGACAAGGGATTTGCCAGCCTTCAGTGGTACGGAGTTGGAGAGTTGTCGGAACGCTCCTACATCTGTAGCCTGATACGTGGAGGACGCGCGATGAATGTGAAGCCGAAGGACCTGCAGCCGCAGCCCCACCGCGACGACGCAGAACGCGCGCTCGAGGTGCTCAGGGCATGGGCGCTCTCCGCCACCCCGACAGAGGTGGCCACGCTGAACCCGATGATTTCGCGCCTCTTGCCGGGGCAGGAATTGCAGAATTACCCGGCGCTGGCGCGCGCCTACCCCGAGGAATTCGAGGCGGATGAGGCCTACCGCGCCAGCCTGCCGGACCTTCAGAATGGCCCTGAAAGCCTGATCAAGGGCGCGCGGCGGCATATCGAACATGTGGGCATATCGAACTTCCGCCTGCCGATCCGCTTCCACACCCGCGACGGCGGCGACCTGACGCTGGAAACGTCGGTGACTGGCACCGTCAGCCTCGATGCCGGCAAGAAGGGCATCAACATGTCCCGGATCATGCGCAGCTTCTATCGGCATGCCGAGGAGACCTTCAGCTTTCACGTGATCGAGAACGCGCTCGACCGCTACAAATCCGATCTCGACAGTTTCGACGCGCGTATCCAGATGCGGTTCTCCTTTCCGGTCCGGGTGCAATCCCTGCGGTCAGGGCTGGAGGGTTACCAGTATTACGACATCGCCCTTGAACTCGTGGAGCAGGGCGGCAGGCGCAAGCAGATCATGCATCTCGATTACGTCTACTCCTCGACCTGCCCCTGTTCGCTGGAACTCAGCGAACATGCGCGCCAGGCCCGTGGCCAGCTGGCCACGCCGCATTCGCAGCGCTCCGTCGCGCGGATTTCGGTCGAGATCGACATGACCCAGCCCTGCCTCTGGTTCGAGGATCTGATCGAGCTGTGCCGCAGGGCAGTGCCCACCGAAACGCAGGTGATGGTCAAACGTGAGGACGAACAGGCCTTTGCCGAACTCAACGCCGCCCATCCGATCTTCGTCGAAGATGCCGCGCGGCTGTTCAGCGAGGCGCTGCAGAACGACCCCCGGGTCCGGGATTTCCGCATCGTCGCCAGCCATCAGGAAAGCCTGCACAGCCATGACGCGGTCTCCGTGCTGACCGAGGGCGAAACCTTTGCCTGCGAAAGCCTCGACCCGAAGCTTTTCAACACGCTCTTCCACACCGGCTGACTCCGATCCCATTGCGCGCCTGCGGCGCAAGAGATAACCGCCGCCCCCGGTCGGGGGCGGCCCTGTCTTGCGCTCCGCGCGGGGATATTTTGAAACAGAAGATCGGAACGCTCTTCCCGCATCATTCGTCCTGAAATATCCCCGCCGGAGGCATGCCCGGTCCGACGCATCGGCATGACGGAATATTGCCTCGTCCGCGCGCAATGGGGCCGGGCGGCGCCGGGTCACCGCTTGACAGCTTAGCGCCCGCACGCCAAGCCTTGCGCCATGTTCGACCTTCGCCCAGTGGGATATGTCATCGGCCTGCTCGTCGCCGCCCTGGGGGGGACGATGCTGTTTCCGCTTCTGGTCGATTTCGCCCACACCAGCGCGCATTGGCAGGTTTTCTTCGAATCCGCCGTGATCACGGCCACGACCGGCGGGCTGATCGCGCTGGCCTGCGCCAATGGCGTCAAGTCCGGGTTGTCGATTCAGCAGACTTTCCTGCTGACCACCAGCGTCTGGGTGGTGCTGCCCGTCTTCGGCGCGATTCCCTTTGTCATGGGGGCCACCGATGCGCGATTTGTCGACGCTTTTTTTGAGGCGATGTCGGGCATGACGACGACCGGGTCAACGGTGTTTTCGGGCCTCGACGACCTGCCGCGGGGGCTCTTGTTCTGGCGCTCGATGCTGCAATGGTTCGGCGGCGTCGGAATCATCGTCGTCGCCATGGTCTTTCTGCCCGAACTCAAGGTCGGCGGCATGCAGATCTTTCGCTCCGAGGCCTTCGAGACCTCGGGCAAGGTTCTGCCGCGCGCCGCAGAAATCGCCAGCCGCATCTCGGTCATCTATTTCGCGCTGACGGCGGCCTGCATCATCTGTTATCTTGTCGTCGGCATGGATGGGTTCGACGCGGTCAACCACGCGCTGACAACGGTCTCGACGGGCGGATTTTCCACCTATGACGCCTCTTTCGGCGCCTATCAGGGGCCGCCGGAATATGTCGCCTCGGTCTTCATGGTTCTGGCCAGCCTGCCCTTCGTGCGTTTCGTGCAACTGGCCGCAGGAACGGCCCGGCCGCTTCTGCAGGACAGTCAGGTCCGCACCTATCTCTTGATCAACTTCGTCCTGATCGTGGTGCTCGCGTGGTACCGGGTCGCCGTCAATGGCGACCTGCCCGAACATTCGTTCCGTGAAGCGGCGTTCAACGTCACCTCGATCATCACCGGGACCGGCTATGCCTCGGTCGACTACCAGCTCTGGGGGGCCTTCCCGGTGGCGCTGTTCTTTTTCGTCGGTCTGATCGGCGGCTGCGCGGGGTCGACCTGCTGTTCGATCAAGGTCTTCCGCTACCAGATTCTTTTCGCCTCGATCCGGGCCCAGATCCGTAACATCCACTCGCCGCATGGTGTCTTCACCCCACGCTACGAAGGTCGACCGATCGGGGAGGACGTGTTGTTTTCCGTGATGGCGTTCTTCGTCATGTTCGTCGTCTCGCTGGGTGTCGTTTCGGTGCTTCTGGCGATGACCGGGCTTGATTTCATCACTTCGGTTTCGGGGGCGGCGACGGCGCTGGCCAATGTCGGCCCCGGTCTTGGCCCGACCATTGGACCGACCGGCAATTTCGCCACGATCAACGATACGGCGAAATGGATCCTGTCCTTCGCAATGCTCTTGGGGCGGCTTGAACTGATGGTCGTCTTCGTTCTTCTCACCCCCAAATTCTGGAGAGGCTGATGCCCAAACGTACGCTCGGTTCGGAACTGTCCCACGCTCTGAAGGCGCGTGGCGTCGACACGATCTTTGGCATCCCCGGAGTCCACAACGTCGAGATGTACCGCGGCATCGAAGAGGCCGGCATCCGTCACATCCTGACCCGCCATGAACAGGGCGCGGGTTTCATGGCCGATGGCTATGCCCGTGCAACCGGCAGGCCGGGCGTGGCCTATATCATCACCGGCCCCGGGCTGACCAATATCATGACGCCGATGGGGCAGGCGCAATCGGATTCGGTGCCCGTGCTAGTCCTGTCCTCCTGCCTGCCGCCAGACAGCCAGATCCCCGGCCAACTGCACCAGATGAAGGATCAGACCGGGGCCGCGGCGACTGTTTGCGACTGGTCGGTTCTCGCAGAAGACGCCGATGCCGCCTATGCAGCGGTCGACCGCGCTTTCACGGAATTCGCCAGCCAGCGCAAGCGCGCCAAGCACCTGACCGTTCCCATCGACATTCTCGGCGAACCCGCCGTCGCCGCGCCTGAATTCAGCCCGGCGACGCTGGCCTTCGATCCGGACCGCGATCAGATCGAAGATCTTGCGGACCGTCTGGCAAAGGCGAATAAGCCGCTTTTCCTGTTCGGCGGTGGCGCGGTGCACGCCAGTCAGGACGCGCGCCGCGCGGCGCGGGCGGCGGGCGCGGCGAGTTTCACCAGCTACGCCGGGCGCGGCGTCATCGGCCCGGACGACCCGCTGCATTTCGGCGGCTATCTTGCGCGGCCCGACAGTGCCGCGATCTTCGCCAAGGCCGATCTCGTCGTTGCCGTGGCGACCGAGATCGCGCAGGTGGACCTGTGGCGCGACCAGCTTGGCCATGGCGGAACGCTGGTGCGGATCGACATCGACGATGCGGTTCTGAATGACAGTCGCGCCGCCGACATCCGCATCCGCGCCGACGCGGCGAAAGCGATGGCGATGCTGGCCGAATGCCTTGAACCGCAACCCGCCAGATGGGATGCGGCAGAGGTCGCCCGCACCCGCGCGGTCTTCCGCGCCCAGTCGGACGCCGAACGCCCCGGCATCGCGCCGCTGGCCGAAGCGATGCAGGCCACGCTGCCGCCCGAGACGATGTATTTTTCCGACATGACCCAGTTTGCCTATACTGCGAAAGAGGTCTGCCCGATGGACCGCCCCGGCCACTGGCATCACCCCTTCGGCTTCGGAACGCTGGGCTATGCGCTGCCTGCAGCGATCGGCGGCAAGATCGGCCGCCCCGAGTTGCCGGTTGTCGCCATCGCCGGAGATTACGGGTTTCAGTATACGATTCAGGAACTTGGCGTCGCCGCCGAACTCAAGCTCCCGCTGCCGATCATCCTGTGGGACAATGGCAAGCTGAAAGAGATCGAGGATTGCATGGTCGCCCATCAGATCGCACCGAATGCGGTCGTGGCGCAGAATCCCGATTTCGGCCTGCTCGCGGCGGCCTATGGCATTGCCTATTGCCGGCCCGGCAGCATCTCGGCGTTCCGGAATGACATTCGGGCCGCCCTTGACGCGGACGGCCCGACAATCATTCACATCACGCCGGTCACTAGTTCCAGCAGCTGACTTCGACCGTCATATCTGCCGCGCTGGTTGTCAGGTCCTCGGGGGCCATGCCTGACGTGGCGTCCGATGCGGCCGCGGCGATGCCATTGGCCGACAGAAACTCGACAATCGCCACGGCATCTGCGGCGAAACTCACATCTTCGGGCAGGACACGGCCACCGGTCCGCAGGGGCGGCAGCAGCATTCCCATCACCGAACCGGTGCTGTCAAAGACCGGCCCGCCGGCGTCGCCCATCGTTGCCGTCAGCGCCAGACGGGTCAGCGATGCCTCTCCGTTCAGCCCCTTGACATCCTGCAACGTTCCATAGGTCAGCGTCGGCGCGCCAAGCTGGCCTTCGAAGGAATAGCCGGACACCGCGATCTCGCTGTCCAGACGTGGTTCATGCGGCTGGAACCGGGCAAAGGCGATTGGCACCAACGGCTCGCGCGGGCGCAACAGCGCAAGGCCCAGAGTGTCGTTCCGCGCCACGACTTCGGCCTCGAACTCATCGTCCAGCGTGACCCGGCCACAGCCTTCAACGGCCTCGACGGCCGTCAGCACGGATCCCGCGCCATCAACGTAAAAGCCCGACCGCACCCGCTCTGCCTGCCGGATATCCAGCCCGGACAGAAGGTCCCGCGATTGCGCCGTGCCGCCGTCCATGACATCGGGCAGGACGGCGTCCGAGGTTGGCCGGAAACTCGCCTGCATCGCGCCGATTGCCATGTCGCGGCGGCGGTCGTTGCCGGCGGGCCAGAGTATCGTGAACCCCTTGACCCGGCCGTCGGCCTGCGCGGCATAGGTGTAGGAACTGATCTCGGCATTGCTGCCTTCCAGCGTAAAGCTCGACTTGCCCAACTCGCGCGGGCCGGACAATGGCACGATTTCCAGCGTCTGCATGATGTCATAGAGCCCGGCCAGCGTCGCCTGATCCCCCGTCTGGCTGATCAGCAGGACGCGCACGCCGCTGTCGCCCTTCGCGCGGTAATGAACGAAGGGAGGGTCATAACGCTCGAATTCGACCATCGCCATTGGCAGGTCCAGTTCGATCCCGGCCTTCGCGTCAAGGACCCGCGTGAGGCCCACGGAATTCAGGACATCGCGGTAACTCGTCACCAGATCGCGGCGCTGCGCGGTGGTCAGAACGCCGGTCGGCTCGAACCGGTTGGCATCCTGCCACGCTGCCATCGCAGTGCGGGTGCCCGGTCCGATCGCGCCGTCGATGCCGCCGCTGTAGACGCCGTTCCACTGTAGCGCCCGCTGTATGTCCTCGCGCTCTGCCTGTGACAAAAGCCGCTCTCCGTCGCGCGCTTCGGCGATGCTTTCCTCGGTCGGCAACAGCGGGGCGGGGGCGGCTGTTTCCTCGATCTGCGCATCGGGCAACAGCAACGGCGCGGATAAGGTGACTGCACCCACCGGCCAGAACTGCTGCCGGAAATTGCTGCCATCGGCGATGAAACTGTCCCGCGGAATCCGGCCCGACGCGCGCAGACGCAACAACTGATCTTCGGCATCGATGGGGGTGAACGGTCCAAGGGCAATGGCATACCAGCCAGAATTCAACGCAAAGCCGTTCACATATTGCAGGCCGCTTGCATAGTCGCGGATACGATCCTGCGCATCGCTCAGGCTCCGCTTTGCCTCGATCTGCACCCAGGTTGCCTGCGCCGATGCGCTGCCTGCCAGAACAGAGACCGCCAGAAAGAGTATACCAAGTAAAGACTTCATCATTTATTCACTGCCCGTTGTCCCAAAACTTCGAATCCGGGGCAGAGTCTAGGGGGAGGCGCTTCGGATTGCACGCCGGTTTTGCGCCGTGTCGATTGACGCTTGCGACCCCGGTCCCTAACACTCCCGCCACCAGCTTTCACATCTGATCCGCCGGAGACAGCGATGCCCGACCCTACACTGGACCCCGCCGACTGGGGCGCTCTGCGTGATGCCGCCCACGACCTTCTGGACCGGTCGCTTGACCGGTTGCAGTCGGCCCGGGATGGACGCGTCTGGACGCCGCTGCCCGACGGCATGAAGGCCGGACTGAAAGCGGGGTTGCCCGCCGAGGGCATGCAGCATTTCGAACTGGCCGAACGGCTCGCCTCGCTGCTTCCCTACGGGGTCGGCAACACGCATCCGCGCTTTTTCGGCTGGGTCCATGGCGCGGGCAACCCCGGCGGCGTGCTGGCCGAGATCGTGGCCGCGGCGATGAATGCGAACCTTGGCGGCCGCGACCACGGGGCGATCTATGTCGAAAAGCAGGTGCTCGACTGGTGCCGCGCGATGATGGGCTTCCCGGCCGACAGCGGCGGGCTCATCGTGTCTGGAACCTCCATGGCGACCATCATCGCGTTGAAAGCCGCGCGTGACGCAAGGATCGGCCCCGAGAGCCGCACCAAAGGGGCAGGGGGGGTGCGCCTGACCGGCTATGCGTCCGCTCAGGCGCATTCCTGTGTCGCTCGGGCCTTCGACATGCTGGGCCTCGGGTCGGACGCCCTGCGCATCGTGCCCTGCCTTGAAGATTTCACCATGGACCTCCGCGCGCTCCGCGGGATGATTGCAGAGGATACTCGATCCGGTCTGACCCCCTTCGCCCTGATCGGCACCGCCGGATCGGTCAACCTTGGCGCCATCGACGATCTTTCGGGCCTTGCCGACATCGCAGCCAACAAGGGCCTGTGGTTCCATGTCGACGGCGCCTTCGGTGCCACCGCGATCCTGTCCGACCGCGTCCGCCCGCGCCTGAAGGGGATGGAACGGGCCGACAGCCTCGCCTTCGATTTTCACAAATGGCTGCATGTCAATTACGACGCGGGCTGCGTGCTGATCCGCGACCGGGACGCGCATCTGCGCGCCTTTTCCGAACGCCCCGATTACCTCGCGCCTTCCGCGCGCGGTCTGGCCGCCGGCAACCCGTGGCCGGTCGATTTCGGCCCCGAACTGTCGCGCGGCTTC
Source organism: Paracoccaceae bacterium (assembly GCA_024642725.1). Classification (GTDB taxonomy): domain Bacteria; phylum Pseudomonadota; class Alphaproteobacteria; order Rhodobacterales; family Rhodobacteraceae; genus JAHEAO01. The sequence goes on from JAHEAO010000020.1 coordinate 13,235, forward strand.
CGCGCACTCAAGATCTGGGCGCATCTGCTGGAACATGGCACCGACAAGCTTGGCGCCGCGATCACCCGCAACGTGGAACAGGCCGCATGGCTTGGCGCCAAGATCGACGACACCCCCGGGCTCGAACTGCTGGCACCGGCGACGCTCAACATCGTCTGTTTCCGCTACACCGCCGACGGGACAGCGGACCCGGATGCGCTGAATGAAGCCATCGTCATCGCGCTGCAGGAAAGCGGCACCGCCGCGCCCTCGACCACGCGGATCAACGGCAAACTTGCGATCCGCGTGAACCTGACAAACCACCGCACCACGCGGCCGGACCTCGACCTCCTGCTGTCGGAAGTCCTGCGCCTTGGCGGGGAACTCGGCACGCAATGACCGGCCAGCGCGGGCCTGCATCAATTCGATAGAGCCACGGACGGTTTTGCATTAGCCTTCGTTCAGGCACCACGACCTGGATCGCCAAGGCGCTTGCGCCACCGGCAGGGCAGCAGGGAAAACCGGGGCTGTCGAACGGCCACATGGGGCCCGCGAATGCCATGCAAAATGAAAGGTTGGACATGCTGACTGAAAGTTACACATCTCGCCCGCAGGGAAAAATTCCCAACAGCCGGTTTCCGCTGCTGGTGCATCGCAATGCAATCCCCGGCGGTGGGGCAGAGGCGGTAAAGGCGCGGTTCCGGGAAAACGGGTGGTCGAACAACTGGGATTATCCCGGCGTCTACACCTATGCCCATTTCCATTCGACAACCCATGAATGCCTTGGCTGCGCGAACGGTTGGATGGAATTCAGCCTGTCCGTCGGTGAAGGCGGCTGGACGCACCTGCGCATCGCGGCAGGCGACGTGATTGTCATGCCCGCTGGTGTCAGCCACGAAATGCTCAGCCAGTCGGATGACATCCACATGTGCGGCGGATATCCCGACGGCCGCGACTGGGACGACATCCAGGAGGCTTTTCTGAGTGACAAGGACTACAAACGCGCCTGCAAGCGAATCATGATGCTGCCAATTCCCGGCCTCGACCCCGCAACGGGCCAGCCGATGGCAGAATGGCATGCCGCGCCCTCATCGGTTGATGGCGGCTGGAACGACTGGCGGACAAGCCTCGACGCAACCTCCTAGGGCGCAGCGGCCCGCCCTGATCGCTCAGGCTGCGTCAGCCGACCGATCCAAATGCCGTGAAACGCCGGGGGCGCCATCTGGCGCGCCCGGCCGCAGATCAGCCTCAGCCGACGACGTTATACCCGCGCTGGCGCATGCAGTTGCGAATGATCGTTTCCTTGTTGGAATTCTGCTGGAGCGCCCCGGCGGTCACCCCGGCAAGCGCGCCCACGGCGGCCGCATCACGCACGTTGGTGCCTCTGTTGTTGAAAATGGCCGTGCCCGTCGCGGCGATCCCGGCACCTGCAAGCGCTGCCCCGGCGGTGTTGGAATCAAAGGCACCCTGTCTCGCAGCGAGGTTCTGGCACGCCGCAAGGTCCTGGTTGTAGTTTGGTCCGACGGGACCATCGATGACCGGCTGGAAATTGGCACCGGTATTGGAACACCCTGCAACCAGAGCGATGATCGGAATAGCGATAAATGTTCTTACATTGCGCATAGTGGGACCTTTCGACAACAGGACAATGAGATTCTGCGAACCGTTCGGATACAATTCGCGCCAATCCCGTAACACATAGCGCATGCACCCGGCGCAAATCAATTGCCGTCGATTATCGGCGCAACTGCGGCACCGGGACGCGTTTGGGCCGCGACCTGCCCGGTGGACTTGTCCGATCCCGAGGTTCACCTATCTGTGTATCGGTACGGGCGGCAGCCCCAACAGCAGAAACAAGAGGGAAAGAGGTATCAATGAGCAGCCAGCAGGCCGAGGCAGTCCAGTCAAAGGGCAGGGAATACGTCGCCCCCTGGGAAAAAAGCTTCGGCAAGATCCTGACCCCGTTCGAGGAATTCCTGCATCGGCAGACCACCGGCGGGCTCCTGCTGATGGGCATGGCGGTGCTGGCCATGGTGATCGCCAACAGCCCGCTCGCGCCGCATTACGAACAGATCCTCAAGACCTATGCGACCGTCGGCTTCGGCGACTGGTCGATCAAGATGTCGTTGCATCACTGGATCAACGACGCGCTGATGGCGGTGTTCTTCTTCGTGGTCGGCCTTGAACTCAAGCGGGAATTTCTTGTCGGAGAGCTTGCCGACCTGCGCAAGGCGATCCTGCCGATTGCCGCGGCCATCGGCGGCATGGTCGTGCCCGCACTGTTCTATTTCATGCTGAACCCCGATGGCCCTGCGGCGGCGGGCTGGGGCGTTCCGATGGCAACCGACATCGCCTTCGCGGTCGGCGCCATCGCGCTTCTGGGTAACAGGGTGCCGCCCGCACTGGTCACGTTCCTCGTCGCGCTTGCCATCGTCGACGACCTCGGCGCGGTGATCGTCATCGCGATCTTCTATACAAGCTCGATCAGCCTTGCCCCGCTCGGCGCCGCCTTCCTGGTTTTCGGTTTGCTGCTGGCGCTCAATTTCGGCGGCATCCGCAATTCGGTCCCCTATTTCATACTCGCCGTGGCGATGTGGTACTTCATGCTCCTGTCGGGCGTTCATGCGACCATCGCCGGGGTTCTTGGGGCGATGACCGTTCCCGCGATCCCCAAATACGACCCCGAAAGGTTCAGCGCCCATGTGCGCAAGCTGATGAAAACCTTTGATGAAAACCACAAGCCCGGCGAAAGCATCCTGACCAACGTTGCCCTGCGCACCCAGGTTCAGGCGCTCGAAAACAGCGTTCTGCGGGTCGAGGCGCCACTGCAAAGGCTCGAACATGTCTGGCACGGTCCGGTGGCCTTCATGATCATTCCGATCTTCGCGCTGGCCAATGCCGGAATCCCGATCTCCTTCGGCTCGCTGGGTGAAACGCTCAGCCACCCGGTCGTGCTTGGCGTGTCGCTCGGCCTGATCTTCGGCAAACTCCTCGGCATCACGCTGGCCAGCTACATCGTGCTCCGACTCGGGATATCGCAATTGCCCACCGACACAAGGTTCAGCCAGATCATGGGGGCATCGCTTCTGGCGGGGATCGGCTTCACCATGTCGATTTTCGTCGCGCAGCTTGCCTTTGGCGACCAGCCCGAACTGCTGCTCATGGCCAAGACCGGCGTGCTCGGCGCTTCGTTCATCGCCGGGGTCAGCGGTTTCATCTGGCTCTATCTCGTCGGGCGTCCGGGGGCCGCATCCCGCCCGGCGTGACCGGGCGGGGCTGGCATCCCCCATCAGTCGTCCGCAAATATCCCCGCCGGAGGCTCCCGGTTCCCGCCAGACGCGGAACCGGGCCTCAGACCGTAATACCAGCCAAGCGGAAGCTTTCCTTCCAGTTCTCGGCATCCCTGGCCAATGCGCAGGAGCGCACATGCGCACGGACAAACCTGGCATGATCAAAGCCTTCCGGAGCCTGATCCAGAATGCGCCTTGCTTCATCTGTTCGCCCCAGTCGCGCAAGCGCGGCGGCCTCGTAAAGCCGGACCACATAGGGCGGGTCGGGCATCATCTCCATGACGGCCAGACTTCCGGCATAATCCCCCATCAGGTGGCGCACCTCCATCAGGCTCAGGTACAGGCCGGGCGAAAGCTGATGCTCAAGCGTCATGGCCCTTTCGAGCATGGCAGAGCCCTTCGCGTGTTCGCCGCAATAGGCCAGGATCATGCCGTGGATCATCAGCATCTCGCTGTCACGCGCACTGACCGAGGCCGCAATCTCTGCATAGCGCAGTGCGGCTGCCGGTTCGCCCAGCAGGAACAGGGTCATGGCGGCCCGTTGCAGAATGAACGGATCGCTGCGGTCGATGATCAGGGCCTGGTCGATCGCCGCGCGGGACCGGAGCATGATTTCATCGTCCGCCAAATCGTTCCACTGGCCGAAAAGGCTGAAGGCCAGAAAGAATGCCAGATAGCCATGCGCCCGGCCATAATCCGGATCGATCTCAAGCGCTCGTTCCACCGACTGCGTCGCGCGCGGCCCGTCACCGGCACGCCATGCCACGCGCGCCTGCAGGAAATGGGTATAGGCGCTGCTCGATGACGTCGGATCGCGCTCACGCTTGCGGCCCGCCGCTTCGGTCAGGCTGAACGCCAGACGGCCGATGACGGCGGCAACGATCTGATCCTGAACAGCGAAGATATCGGTCATCTCGCAATCGAACCGGTCGCCCCAGGCATGCGCGCCGGTCTCGGTGTCGATCAGTTCGACCACGACGCGGATCGCCTGTCCGGACATGCGGACCGATCCGTCAAGGATGAAATCGACGCCCAACTCTCTCGAAATCTCCGCAAGATCGCGCCGCCGCTCGCCGAATTGCGAGCTGATCCGGTGCCCGGTCACCACCAGATTCCGGTATCGGGCAAGCTCGGTGATGATGTCCTCGGCAAGACCATCGGCCAGCAGGTGGCTGGCCTCATCGCCCGACTGCGTCCTGAACGGCAAGACCGCAATACTTGTCTGCTCGTTCCTGGCGTCCGGCTTGGCCACGCCTGCGCCGGTTCCGGGCCCGGCCGAAGCCTGCGGAACGCTCCGTGGATCGGGCCCGGCAAATTTGTATCCCCGACCGTGAACGGTCCGGATCGCCGAAGCTCCCAGAACCTTTCGCAACGCCGAGACATGGACCTGCAGCGTGTTTTCTTCGACCACCAGACCCGGCCAGACGGTCTCAAGCAACTCGTCCTTGCTGACAACTTCGCCAGCACGCTCCAGCAGCAGTACAAGGATATCAAAGGATCGGGCGCTCATTTCAACAGCACTCCCGGCCCGACGCAACTGCCGGTCCCGCCGGGACAGCATAAAGTCGCCAAACTCAATATCCATCGACCCTCCGGCATCCGATGCCGAAACCTAACCCAATTGCGCCGCCCAAGCGAACATCATGTTTCTTCAGGTTTCATCAGACTTCGCCCAAGGACTTTCAGGGGCCAAAGGCGGATGCTCGCTCAGGAAGGAGAACCACCATGACCCACATGTCACACCCTCACGTCCAGCCCTCGCTCCCGCTACAGTCCACCCTTGGCAAAGCAGCCATATGTCTCAAAGCTGCCCTCGGCCGGGTCGGGCTGTTGGTCCGGGGCTGCGGACACGGACTTGTCGCGATGCTGCGCGCCGTCGCCCGTTCGGTGGAAATGGCCTATATCGACCCTTACGCGCAGCCCAGACAACACCACGACACCTGCGGCCGCGCGCCGAAGTAAGGCCAAGGGCAGCCTGAGCACGGCCCGAACCACGCGCCGCCCGCAATTCAGTCTGCTCCTCCCCATCAGTCGTCCGCAAATATCCCCGCCGGAGGCTCCCGACCCGCGCTCCCGGCGCGACCTCCCCCAATCGGGCAATTGACCCTCCCCGCGCCAGTGCCTATGGAGAAGCCGCACTTGCCAAGGGGTCCCGGATGACCGACGCACCGAAGAGTTTTCAGGAGATCATCCTCCGGCTTCAGAGCTACTGGGCCGGGCAGGGCTGCGCCGTGCTGCAACCCTATGACATGGAAGTCGGCGCCGGCACCTTTCACCCCGCCACGACGCTGCGTTCGCTCGGCTCCACGCCTTGGGCTGCAGCTTACGTCCAGCCCTCGCGCCGCCCCACCGACGGGCGCTATGGCGAAAACCCGAACCGTCTGCAGCACTATTACCAGTATCAGGTGCTGATCAAACCCTCGCCACCCGACCTTCAGGATCTCTACCTCGGCAGCCTCAAGGCGATCGGCATCGATGCCAGCCTGCACGATATCCGCTTCGTGGAAGACGACTGGGAAAGCCCCACGCTCGGCGCCTGGGGCCTGGGCTGGGAGGTCTGGTGCGACGGTATGGAAGTCAGCCAGTTCACCTATTTCCAGCAGGTCGGCGGCCATGACTGCGCCCCGGTCTCGGGAGAGCTGACCTACGGTCTCGAACGGCTCGCGATGTATGTCCTTGGCGTCGATCACGTCATGGACATGCCCTTCAACGATCCCGCCGCGCCGATCCCGCTCAGCTATGGCGACATCTTCCGCCAGACCGAAGAGGAATATTCCCGCTGGAATTTCGACGTGGCCGATACCGACACGCTCTTGCAGCACTTCAGGGATGCCGAGACCGAATGCCAGCGCATCCTGGCGCAGCCCGCCGAAGACCCGAAAACCGGCAAGCGGATCGTCATGGCGCACCCGGCCTATGACCAGTGCATCAAGGCCTCGCATCTGTTCAACCTCTTGGACGCGCGCGGCGTCATCTCGGTCACCGAACGCCAGGCCTATATCGGCCGCGTCCGCGCGCTGGCCAAGCAATGCGCCGACGCTTTCGTGCAGACCGCCGCCGGCGGCTGGGCGGCCTGAATGCAGACCGGAAAGATCCTCGTGGGGGCCATCGTGATATCAGCCCTCGCCGCCGGTGCGGCCATGTATTACCTGCAGGTCTATGCCTATTACGAAACCGTCAGCGCCAGCGCCCCGGTCACGCTGACAACGATCGCCTCCGATACCCCGGAACCGATCCTGACCGAGGGCTTCGAAGGCATCGACGCCAATTCCTCGCCGATCCGTTTCCGCGCCTGTTTCACCACGCCGCAATCCATGGCGATGCTCACCGAGACCTACCAGACCTACCCCGACCCGACGCCCTTGACCGGCCCCGGCTGGTTCGATTGCTACGACGCGGGCACCATCACCCGGGCGCTGGAAACCGGCGAGGCCACGGCCTTTCTGTCGGAAAAGAACATCCATTACGGCGTCGACCGCGTCATCGCGATCTTCGACGACGGCCGCGCCTATGCCTGGCACCAGCTCAACCATTGTGGCGAGACCGACTATACCGGCACCCCCGAAGGGGAAGACTGCCCGCCGCGCGAAGGGACCGCGCAATGACCCACGCCGGCTCTTATCCCGGGGCGGGCATCATCCTCTCCGCACCAAGTATCAAATTTTCCGAAAGGCACCTCCATGCCTGACCTCCTGATCGAACTCTTTTCCGAGGAAATCCCCGCCCGGATGCAGGCCCGCGCCGCCGAGGACCTGAAAAAGCTCGTCACCGACGGGCTGGTCGGGGCCGGGCTGACCTATGCCAGCGCCGGTGCTTTCGCCACGCCGCGCCGCCTTGCGCTGCATCTCGAGGGCCTGACCCCGGAAAGCCGCGCCACCCGCGAGGAACGCAAGGGACCGTCGACCAGCGCGCCCGAACAGGCGGTGCAGGGCTTCCTGCGGTCCACCGGCCTGACGCTGGAGCAGCTTGAGATCCGCGACGACAAGAAGGGGCAGGTCTATTTCGCCGTCTTCGACAAGCCCGGCCGCAAGGCCTCTGAAATCATCGCCGAGGTGCTGGAAACCACGATCCGCAGCTTTCCATGGCCGAAATCCATGCGCTGGGGCACGGGCGCGCTCAAATGGGTCCGCCCGCTGCATTCGATTCTCTGCATCCTCAGTGACGAAGCGGGCGCGCAGGTTGTCCCGCTGACCATCGACGGCATCGCGGCGGGCGACACGACCCGCGGCCACCGCTTCCTGTCGAAAGGCAGCATCAAGGTCACCGGCTTTGACGATTACGCGGCGAAACTGAAACGCGCCCATGTCATTCTCGATGCCGCGGAACGCGCCAATCACATCTGGCACGACGCCACCAACATGGCCTTCGCGCAAGGGCTGGAACTGGTCGAGGACACAGCGCTACTGGCAGAGGTCGCAGGCCTTGTCGAATGGCCCGTGGTGCTGATGGGGGCCATTGGTGCTGACTTCCTGTCGCTGCCGCCCGAAGTGCTGCAAACCTCGATGCGCGAGCATCAGAAATTCTTTTCCGTCAAGAACACCAAATCCGGCCGGATCGAGAAATTCGTAACCGTCGCCAATACCGAGACTGCCGACCACGGCGCCACCATCCTCGCAGGCAACCAGAAAGTGCTGTCGGCGCGGCTGTCGGACGCCAAGTTCTTCTGGGAAAACGACCTGCGGACGGTGAAATCCATCGGTCTGGAGGGCATGGCCAAACCGCTGGAACAGGTGACCTTCCACAACAAGCTTGGCTCCCAGGCCGAGCGCATCAAACGGATCGAGGCGCTGGCTCGTGAAATCGCCCCGCTCGTCGGCGCCAAGCCTGACCTCGCAGCCGAGGCCGCCCGCGTCGCCAAGGCCGACCTGACCAGCCAGATGGTCGGCGAGTTCCCCGAATTGCAGGGCGTCATGGGCAAGTATTACGCCGAGGCCGCCGGCCATGATGACGGCGTGCCGCAAGCCTGCGCCGAACACTACTCGCCGCTCGGCCCCTCCGACGCCGTGCCAACCCACCCGGTCTCGGTCGCCGTGGCGCTGGCCGACAAGATCGACACGCTCACCGGCTTCTGGGCGATTGACGAGAAACCCACTGGCAGCAAGGACCCCTTCGCGCTGCGAAGGGCGGCGCTGGGCGTGATCCGGCTGGTGTTGGAGAATGGCACCCGTTTGCAGATCGGATCGATTTCTCTGAAACCGATCTGGGCGAACCGTGCCGCCATGTTCAAGGCCGGTGCCTTTCCCGAAGATGCGGTACCAGACCTGTCCAACAAGGAAATCGAACAGCGCTGCGCGATTGTCTTGGCAAACGACCTCCTCGCCTTCCTCCACGACCGCCTGAAAGTCTACCTTCGCGATCGTGGCATCCGCCATGACGTCATCGACGCCTGCATTGCGATGGAAGGCAACGACGACCTGACCCTCCTCGTCAAACGCGCCGAAGCGCTCTCGGAAACCCTGAAAACCGACGATGGCAACAACCTCCTGCAAGGGTTCAAACGCGCCAACAACATCCTCACACAGGCCGAGGACAAGGACGGTGTCGAATATTCCTTCGGCGCCGATGTCAAATTCGCGGAAACGGATCAGGAAAAATCGCTCTTCGCCGCCCTAGACGCCGCCGAGGCGAAAATTACCCCGGCGATGAAATCCGAGGATTTCGCCGCCGCCATGTCGGCCATGGCCGCGCTGCGCGCCCCGCTCGATGCCTTCTTCGACGCGGTGCAGGTCAATACCGACAACCAGATCCTCCGCCGCAACCGGCTCAACCTGCTCAGCCGCATCCGCACCCTTTGCCTCTCGACCGCCGACCTGACGAAGATCGAGGGCTGAACGCCCACCGCATCGCTCGTCGGGAAATATCCCCGCCGGAGGCTCCCGACCGGGGGCGCGCGCCGAAGGGCGGGCAGGGGCGCGCCGGCCGACGTCCAAAACCGGTAGGACGGTGACGTACGGACTGTCCGAAAGCGATGATCCCAACCGTACAAAAGCGGTTGTCCGTCATGGGAGTGTAACCTTTCAGTTGCGCCGGTGCGGTTCCGCGCTATGCTGCATCCGCTTCTCCTAGGTGCCGCAGTGCAGAAACACGTTGAATTCAAAGGGTTTACCCGCATTCGCCGGGTTGCGCCGATCGCCATTGATACGCATGGCGGCCGGGCCAAGGCGTTGCAGCGGCTGATCCGGCTCGACTTCCCGGTGCCCGCGACGGTGGCCGTGTCTTTCGATAGCGTGCATCGCATCGCGTCAGGTGAACTGCCTGATGTTGCAGGACTTCTTGAAACTTTCGATACGCCGCTCGTCTCTGTCCGCCCCTCCAGCCAGGACCCCGACTGGGGCGGCCCCGGTGCGATTTTGAACATCGGCATGAACGACGCCCGCCATGCGGAACTGACCCAGTCCCATGGCGAGGAAGCCGCCAACGCGATCTACCTTCGATTTGTGCAATCCTACGCGATCAATGTCGCAAGACTCGATCCCGACATGTTCGAAATGGGCAAGGGTCTCGACAATGCCGCCCTGAAATCCGCGCTCGACGCCTATGAATACGAAACCGACGAATATTTCCCCCAGGACCCCGCCGCACAACTCCTCGAAGTCCTGCGCTCCATGGCCCGCGCCTGGGAAGGCACCAGCGCGCGCCTGCTCCGAGAAGCGCGTGGCGCCCCGGCGGATGCCGGTCTTGGCCTTGTCGTTCAACAGATGGTGCTGGGCGTCGGGCCGGGAGAAAGCGGCTCAGGCGTGATTCAATTCGCGGATTCGACGACCGGCAAGAGCGGCATCACCGGGCGCTATCTTGGCCAGAGCCAGGGCCGCGACGCCTTGCGAGCGACCAATGGCGCAATCTATCTGACGAACGATCCGCGCGGTCCGTCTCTTGAAGGTCAGCTTCCGGAAGTCTTTGAAAAGCTTAAATCTATCGGCGACACCTGCCGCACAAAGCTGCGCGAGGAAATGCAGCTTGAATTCACCGTCGAGAATGGTGCCTTGCACATTCTGGATGCCACGCGGGTCACCAGATCGGCCCGCGCGGCTGTGCGTATTGCCGTGGCGCTGGCCAACGATGGCATCATCGAGAAGAACGAGGCGATTTTGCGGATCGAACCCCGGTCCCTGTCGGATCTGCTGCACCGCCATGTCGACCCGCGCGGCAAACGCGACGTCATTCTGACCGGCATTGCCGCCAGTCCGGGCGCTGCCGTTGGCCGGGTTGTCTACTCGGCGTCGGATGCGCAGGCCGGGGCTGCTCGCGGCGAACCATCGATCCTCGTGCGCCGGGAAACCACGCCAGAGGATATCCGCGGCATGCATGCCGCCGTTGGTGTTCTGACGGAACGCGGCGGCGTGACAAGCCACGCTGCCGTGATCGCGCGCGGACTGGGGCTGCCCTGCGTCGTCGGCGCGTCTGACATGCGGCTGAATCACAAGAACAAGACCCTCGTCACCCCAGATGGCCGGACCATCCGCGAAGGCGATATCCTGACCATCGACGGCAGCACCGGCCAGGTCCTCGCAGGCGCTGCTGACATGCTCGACCCTGCTCTTGATGACGCCTTTCAGACATTGATGGGCTGGGCCGATGCCGTGCGCGACATCGGCGTTCGCGCCAATGCCGACACGCCGGCAGAAGCGCAGGTGGCGCGCAACTTTGCCGCTCAAGGCATCGGGCTTTGCCGAACCGAGCACATGTTCTTCGATGAAGACCGCCTGACGGTGATGCGAGAGATGATCTTTACCGACGATCCGAAAGATCGCGCGGCGGCACTGGACCGGTTGCTGCCCATGCAGCGGGCCGATTTCACCGAGCTTTTCCGTATCATGCAGGGCCAACCTGTTTGCATAAGGCTCTTTGATCCGCCGTTGCACGAATTCCTGCCGTCCGACCGCGAAGGGATGCGCGATCTGGCAGAGGCGCTGGCTGTCCCGCTTTCCGACGTCACCCGTCGGGTAGAGTCGCTGTCGGAGTTCAATCCGATGCTTGGCATGCGCGGTGTGCGCCTCGGCATAACCGTGCCGGAAATCTACGACATGCAAGCGCGCGCGATCTTCGAAGCGACGATCGAGGCCAGCAAGCAGGGGGATCCTGTAGTCCCCGAGATCATGATCCCGCTCGTCAGCGCGCGCCGCGAAGTCGAGATCGTCAAGGCGCGGGTCGATGCGGTGGCCGCAGCGGTCAGGACCGAACGCGGCGTCGATTTCGACTATCGCCTCGGCGTCATGGTCGAAACGCCCAGAGCGGCGCTGCGCGCCTTCGATATCTCTCAGCATTCCGATTTCCTGTCATTTGGAACAAACGACCTGACGCAGATGACCTATGGTCTGTCGCGCGACGATGCGGGCCGCTTCATGAGCAGCTATGTAAGCCAAGGGGTCTTTTCCGAGGATCCGTTTCACATCCTTGATGCCGAAGGCGTTGGTGAATTGCTGACGATTGGGGCGGACAGGGCGCGCAAGGCCCGACCCGCAATTTCAATTTCGCTCTGCGGCGAACATGGCGGGAATCCCGAATCCATCGCCTTTTGCAGGACCGCCGGTTTCGACTATGTTTCCTGTTCACCATACCGAGTCCCGGTCGCTCGGCTCGCTGCTGCCCATCTTGCGCTGAAACAACCCGTTTCGTGAACCGAAACATTTAAAGCATTGAATCGTAAGTAAAGAAAATTTTGTTAAACTTATGATTGTGCTTGAAATCGCCAAATGCATGGCGGCTATTCGCTTTCGAATCATTTCTTGGGGTGGACGCTGCCACATTCTTGACGTAATTGCCTCCGGGTTCGCTGGCGGGTCACACCGTTCGGCACTTGATTTGTGGGGGCATTATGCGGCTTCGGCTGACAAAAGCGGTCTGCCTTTTGGCAGTTCTGGCGTTTGCCGGGACGGCCTCGGCGGACGTGGCGGTCAGCACCTCGAACGACCCTCGTGCGGTCATCAATTCCGAGATGTCAGAGTTTCTGGGCGGCGAACGGGTCGCGCTGAATTCTGTCGCGCCGAGTGATATTTACCGGCTCAGGACGGTTCCTGACGCGCCCCCGGCCACCACGAAGATGCCGGTCCTCAGCTACAGCAAGGAATTTCTGGCCAGACGTCCTGCAGCGACGGGCGGTGAAGAATGGCGCTGTCTGGCCGAAGCGCTCTATTTCGAGGCGCGCGGTGAAAGCGTGAAAGGTCAGTTTGCCGTGGCCGAGGTCATCTTGAACCGAGTCGCCAGCCGTCGCTTTCCGAATTCCGTTTGCGGTGTCGTGCATCAGGGCACGGGTAAGCGCTATCAGTGTCAGTTCACCTATAACTGCGATGGCTACAAGGAAATCATCAGAGAAAAATCGGCCTGGATTCGTGTCGGCAAGGTTGCCAAACTGATGCTTGACGGCGCACCGCGCGCCCTGACCTCCGGGGCGACGCACTATCACACCAAGGCCGTGAACCCCCGCTGGGCGCGGACTTTCGCGCGGACCACGACAATCGGCGTGCATCATTTTTACCGGATGCCGACCCGAACCGCGTCAAACGGCTGACGCCTGCCCGATCGCTTCCATTAGGCCCGCCGCTGCAGACCGCGATGGCTCTTGCCTCGATCCTGCGCTAAAGGGCCGTATGAGCACCAAGAAAAGCACTGCATTCGAACATCTCGATGCCCGCGCCGCCGCGACCGGCGGGCGCGATCCGCATGACAGGATCTCGTTGCGCGATTATGTTGTCGAGGTCGAGATTGGCGCATTCCAGTCGGAGCGCGGCAAGACCCAACGGGTCCGGTTCAGCGTTGTGGTCGAAGTGCAGCCGACGGCAACGCCGGTCAATGATGATGTCGACCGGATCTTGTCCTATGACACGATCACACAGGCCATTCACCACGAACTCGCGGCCGAGCGTTTGAATCTGCTTGAAACGCTTGCTGAACGGATCGCCCAAAGCATCCTTGCAGAGCCGCAGGCCGAGCGCGTTTTCCTGCGGATCGAGAAGCTCGACAGGGGGCCCGGTGCGCTGGGCGTTGAGATCGTCCGGACCAAGGGCCGGGCGTCGCAGGTTCCCGGGGATGCAGAGCAGGACGCGCCGCATCCTTGCGTGGTGTTCCTGTCCAATGAGGCAATCCTTTCCCCCAATCTGACGCAGTGGCTTGACGAATTGCAGGCCACCGGTTTGCCGGTGGTCCTGTGTGTCGGACAAGCAGATTGCCCCGCTCCTGTCGCCTCGGCAGCCGCGGCGCAGCGCCGGATCGACCTGCTGGCAATCGACCAGAACGCCTGGGTTCTGGCGTCGCGTGACGGGCGCTGCAGTGTCATGGGCAGCCGGACCGAACTCGATTGGGCCCTGCGCAATGGGCAGATGTCGGTCTGGGCGCCGTCGAAGATGGTGCTCGACGCGGTCGACGGGCCTTCGGGCAGCGCGCAGGATCCGACGGCCCTGATCGGCTGGCTGGCGGATCATATGCAGGCCGGAACGCTCATTTCCATCGGTGCTGCGCCGCCTGCGGGCCTGAAAATCCCGGTCAAGAGCCTGCCGGTCGGGGCTACGGCGCTCTTCTGACCCTTGCCAAGTTTGTGCCAATCGCCGATAGCCATAACATGACCGCCTATTACCGACCCCTTGTCCAAACGGATCACGCCGCGCCCGCCGGGGCCAGACGGATCGCTGGCGGCTGGACATGGTTTACCCATGCGGAGCGCATCGAGCGGGGCAGGGAGCCGACCATCCTGGCCGCAGACGACGTCCCGGCGGCTGCTCTGGACCGGATCATCGCACCGCGCGCGCCGCTTGCGGGCATGTCGCTCGGTCAACCCCGCCTGATGGGGATACTGAACGTCACGCCCGACAGCTTTTCCGACGGCGGCCAGTTTGCGACCCCCGATCTTGCGCATGGCCAAGCCGTCAGGATGGCCGCGACCGGCGCGGACATCATTGATATCGGCGGGGAATCGACGCGCCCCGGTGCCGAGGTGGTTCCCGTTGCGCAAGAGATCGCACGGACGGAACCCGTGATCGCAGCACTGAGGGGCGAAACCCACCTGCCGATCTCGATCGACACGCGCAAGACGGATGTTGCCTTCGCCGCTCTCAAGGCCGGGGCGACGATGATAAACGATGTCTCCGCGCTGACATACGATCCGGCGCTGATGCGGCTTGCTGCAGAAACAGGGGTGCCCGTCTGCCTCATGCATGCTCAGGGTGACCCCAAGACAATGCAGAAGGCGCCCAGTTACGATGATGTCCTTCTGGACGTCTACGACTACCTGTCGGGGCGCATCGAAACTGCCGTCGCGGCGGGAATCGCCCGCAGCGCGATTGTCATTGACCCCGGCATCGGCTTTGGCAAGACAACCGACCACAACCTGTCGCTCTTGCGCAAGATCAGCCTGTTCCATTCGCTTGGCTGCGCGATCCTGCTTGGCGCCTCGCGCAAGCGTTTCATCGGCGCGCTGGCGGATGCGCCGGACGCCAACCGGCGCGCGCCGGGCTCGATCGCCGTGATGCTTGCGGCTGTGGCGCAGGGTGTTCAGATCCACCGTGTTCATGATATCGATGAGAACCGGCAGGCCCTGACCTTGTGGCAGGCCGCAACAGGGATGAGGCGCGAGACATGACCGATAAGCTGTTTGGCACCGATGGTGTAAGGGGAACAGCCAACGCGCATCCGATGACTGCGGAAATGGCGCTGCGCCTCGGGGCGGCGGCAGGGCGGTACTTCCGGCAGGCAAACGACCGCGAACACAGGGTTGTCATCGGCAAGGACACCCGGCTGTCCGGCTACATGTTCGAAAATGCTCTGACGGCCGGCTTCACCTCGACCGGGATGCATGTGTTCCTGCTTGGGCCGGTGCCAACCCCGGCCGTGGGAATGTTGACGACATCGATGCGTGCCGATGTGGGCGTCATGATCTCGGCAAGTCACAACCCCCACCATGACAATGGCATCAAGTTCTTCGGTCCCGACGGGTTCAAGCTGTCAGATGAGGCAGAGGCCGAGATTGAACGCCTTGTCCATGAAGGCGTGGAGCCGACCACAGCGGCCAGCATTGGCCGGGCCAAGCGGATCGACGATGGCCGCTACCGCTATATCGAGCGGGTCAAGTCGAGCTTTCCGCATGGCCAGCGGCTGGATGGGCTGAAGGTCGTCGTGGATTGCGCCAATGGCGCGGCCTACAAGACCGCGCCCGAGGTCTTGTGGGAACTGGGTGCGGACGTGATACCGATCGGCGTGTCGCCAAACGGCTATAATATCAATGATAAATGTGGATCGACCAACACGCAGCTCGCAGCGGAAACGGTCGTCGCACATGGCGCGCACGTCGGAATCTGCCTCGACGGGGATGCGGACCGCGTCATGATCATCGATGAAAAGGGGCAGGTTGCCGATGGCGACCAGATCATGGCGCTCTTGGCCGGGCGTTGGGCCGGAAAGGACCAGTTGCGGGGCGGTGCTCTGGTTGCCACAGTGATGTCGAACCTCGGACTCGAGCGGCATTTGTCGGGTCTGGGTTTGCGCCTGGAACGCACCGCTGTCGGAGACCGCTACGTGGTCGAGCGGATGCGCGAAGGCGGGTTCAACCTCGGCGGCGAACAATCCGGCCATATCGTCATGACGGATTTTTCCACCACCGGTGATGGCCTGCTTGCAGGGCTGCACTTCCTTGCCGCCATGGTCGAAACCGGCCAGCCGGCCTCGACGCTGACCCGGAATTTCGAAACCGTGCCGCAGCTTCTGAAGAATGTGCGCTACCGCGCAGGCCAGGATCCGCTGGGCAACACGGCCGTCGCCGCCGCCATCAGCGATGCAGAAATCCGGCTGGCGGGGTCAGGGCGGCTCTTGATCCGCAAGTCGGGCACCGAACCGCTGATCCGCGTGATGGCTGAATGCGAAGACGAAGCCGCGCTGCGGGCTGCCGTCGATCAGATCGTGGATGCCGTGGAACTGGCGATCCGCTAAGGGTCTCCGCCATTGGATGTTGGAAAAGTAGTATTTTTGGCGCGTCCTATAGCGTTTTCGCGCTAAGAAGGTTGTAAATAAACAAATCTGTTAACCAGAAAAAAGGCGCTTCATCGCGCCATATTGGCTGATCACAAGACCTGCAAGGATCAGGATCAGCGCCAGATAGAACCGAAAAGGCAGGTCCTCCCCGAGGACCGAAGCGCCAAAAACCATCGCCCAGACCGGCACCTGATAGTTGACCAGTGAAAGAAAAACCGGCCCTGCGCTTTGGATGGTCGAAACGCGCAGCAGGGTTGCCAGTGCGGTCGGCACGAGCCCCAGAAAGACGATCGCGATCCCGGACGTGCCGGTTTGCCACTCAGGAACGCCTTCGATGACCAGCATCATTGGGATGAGCACGACTGATCCCACGCACAGGGCCAACGCGCTAAGTGCAATGGGGTCGATAGACGGACAGCGGCGGGTGGTGATCGAAGAAACCGAATAGGACAGAACCGCGCCAAGGCAGGCCAGCCTTGCCCAAAGTTCCAAGGAGTTTTGGTTCGTTTGAAAGGCACCGGCACCGATAAGGATCGCAGCGCCCGCAAAGCCAACAAGAACCCCGATGCTGCGCCGCAATGTCATCGGCTCGTGGGCAAAGAAATGCGCCAAGGGAAACAGAACCAAAGGCATGGCGGCCATGGAAAGCCCTGCAAAAGCCGAAGGGACGTATTGCTGCCCCCAAGACAAGAGAAAAAAGGGCAGCGCCGTCGACAAGACGCCGATCGGGACAATGTAGGGCCAGTACCTGCGGTCGCCGAAAGGCAGCGTCCGACGCAGGATCAAGGCAAGAAGCACAAGTGCGACTGCCCCCAACGTCGTCCGCGCTGTGGCGACCGTGAAGGGGCCATACCCTTGCAGGGCAATGCTCACGACCATGAATGTGCCGCCCCAAATGATGCCCAGTGCCGCGATAGAGGCCCAGTTCGCCGGGGTCGGGTGCGATGTCATCTGCGGTTGCCCTGGTGCCCGGGAACGCGGGCTGGCTTGGGGTGGGAAGGCCCCGCATGGGCCTCCCCGTGATCGCTCAGGATCAGTTCTTCGACTTGTCGACCATCTTGCCGGAAGAAATCCAAGGCATCATGGCGCGCAGCTTTTCACCGACCTGCTCGATCTGGTGCTCGTCGTTCAACCGGCGGGTTGCCTTGAACATCGGCTGGCCGACGGCGTTTTCCTGCATGAAATCGCGCACGAACTTGCCGGTCTGGATGTCGGACAGAACCTCTTTCATCCGGGCCTTGGTCTCGGCGTATGGCAGAATGCGCGGTCCCGAGACATATTCACCGTATTCGGCGGTATTCGAGATCGAGTAGTTCATATTGGCGATGCCGCCTTCATAGATCAGGTCGACGATCAGTTTGACCTCGTGCAGGCATTCGAAATAGGCCATTTCCGGCTCGTAACCGGCCTCGACAAGCGTTTCGAAACCCATCCGGATCAACTCGACCAGACCACCGCACAGAACGGCCTGCTCGCCGAACAGGTCGGTTTCGCATTCCTGGCGGAAGTTGGTTTCGATGATGCCGGAACGGCCACCGCCGATACCGGAACAATAGGACAGGCCCAGTTCCAAAGCCTTGCCGGATGCATCCTGATGCACAGCGACCAGACAGGGCACGCCGCCGCCCTTGACGAACTCGCCGCGCACGGTGTGGCCGGGGCCTTTGGGCGCCATCATGATCACATCGACGCCCGGTTTCGGCTCGATCAGTCCGAAATGCACGTTCAGCCCGTGTGCGAATGCAATCGCCGAACCTTCACGCAGATTGTCGTGGACATATCTGCGGTAGGTATCTGCCTGCAACTCGTCGGGCATGGTGAACATGATCAGGTCGCACCATTTTGCAGCTTCGGCGATGCCCATGACCTTCAGGCCCTCGGCTTCGGCCTTCTTGGCCGACGGCGACCCTTCGCGCAGGGCGACGACAAGGTTCTTGGCGCCGCTGTCGCGCAGGTTCAGAGCATGGGCATGGCCCTGGCTGCCGTATCCAAGGATGGCGACCTTCTTGTCCTTGATCAGGTTGATGTCGCAATCGCGGTCATAGTAAACGCGCATGGAAAGTCCTTTCAGATGCGTTTCGATTGAGGCGGAGCATAGTCAAATCCGACCAAAATCAGAGAGGCAGATGGACATTATTTTTCAAATATGTGATGGATTGATTTGCTGTTTTGTCGATTGGCGCAATTTTCATGCTTGACGATATTGACCGGCGGTTGCTTCGCAACCTGCAGAACGACCCATCCATCCCGGTGGCCGAACTGGCGGAACGCAGCCGGACAACGGCTGTTACCGCCGCGCGCCGGCTCGAAAAGCTGACGGCGCAGGGCATCCTGAAAGGACAGCGCGCGATCGTCGACTGGCAGGCGCTGGGGTATGCCGTCGAAGTTTCGCTGCGCATCACGCTGGACAAGACCAACCCCCGGGCCTTCGATGAATTCCTCGCCGCCGCCCGCGAAATCCCCGAAGCGACCGAACTGCAGACGTTCCTCGGTCGGGTCGATCTGCGGCTCTCCGTCATCGCGAGGGACATGAAGCACTACCAGCAGATCTACCGGACCCGTATCCTCACGCTGCCCCATATCGCGGATATCGAGGCGCTGATGCATGTGGCGACGATCAAGGCCAATGACGCGGTGCCGATATGATCGCGCTCGACGATACCGATCGGCAGATCCTGCGCCATCTTGCCAGTGATGCAACGACCGGGGCAGGGGAACTGGGCCGGACCCTCGGCCTGTCGCAGCCTGCAACATGGCGGCGCATCCGCCGGCTGACCGACGCCGGCATCCTCGCCGGCCGCCGGGTCGATCTGGACCTCGAGAAACTGGGCTTCGGCGTCACCGTGTTCCTCGGCGTCAAGCTCGCCACCAAGGGCCGTGTCAGCCTCGAGGATTTCGAGCGCGCGGTCTCGGCCATCCCCGAAGTGCAGAGCGTCCAGCATGTGCTCGGGCTTTACGACTACCGGCTGCGCGTCATCGCCCGCGATCTGGCCGATTTCGAACGTATCCTGCGCCGCCGGATCATGACTCTGCCCGGCGTCGGCGATGTTGAAGCCAACGTGCTGCTCAGCGAAGAACGCCTGCCCGGACCGCTCTGACCTTCTTCTGTTGGCAAATATCCCGGGGGTGCGGGGGCAGGCCCCCGCCCTTGGGCGGCGGGCCCGGCCCGGCACACCTTCACGCTGCGCCGATTTGCCATTTGCGCCGCCGCGCAGGTTTCGCTACCCAGTGCACGAACCAGACGGAGTGTCCAATGACTGCCCTCAGACCCGATATCGATCCCGACGGACTGCTTGAATTCTCGGTCGTTTTCACCGACCGCTCGCTCAATCACATGAGCGCGGCCTACCAGAAGGTCATGCGTGACATCCATGCCATGCTCTGTGAGGTCTACAATGCCGAGACCGCGGTTATCGTTCCGGGGGGCGGAACCTACGGGATGGAAGCTGTCGCGCGACAGTTCGCCACCGGCAAGAAGGCCCTGGTGATCCGCAATGGCTGGTTCTCCTATCGCTGGTCCCAGATTTTCGAAGCAGGGCGGATTGTGAACGAAGAGATCGTCCTGAAGGCGCGCCGGGCCGGCAATGCCATCGACGCGCCGTTCGCGCCGGCGCCGATCGAAGAGGTCGTGTCCCGGATCCGCGAGGCGCAGCCGGATGTGGTTTTCGCGCCGCATGTGGAAACCTCCTCGGGCATGATCCTGCCCGATGATTACCTCCGCGCCATCTCGGATGCGGTGCATGAAACCGGCGGGCTCTTCGTGCTCGATTGCATCGCCTCGGGCTGTGCCTGGGTCGATATGAAGAAGACCGGCGTCGATGTGCTGATCTCGGCACCGCAAAAAGGCTGGTCGGCGCAGCCCTCGGCGGGGCTGGTGATGCTCAGCGAAGCGGCGCTGGCCAAGGCCAAGGCCACGACCTCGACCAGTTTCGCGATCGATCTGGGCAAATGGCTCTCGATCATGGAAGCCTATACAGCCGGCGGTCACGCCTATCACGCCACCATGCCCACCGATGCCTTGCGCGCTTTTCGGGACACGATGGATGAAACCAGGGCCTATGGCTTCGAAAAGCTCCGCGACGCGCAATGGGAACAGGGAAACCGTGTGCGCGCCATGCTTGCCAAACATGGCATCAAATCGGTTGCAGCCGACGGTTTCGGGGCTCCCGGAGTCGTTGTCTGCTACACGTCGGATCCCGACGTTCAGACCGGCAGGAAATTTGCCGCGCTCGGCCTGCAGATCGCCGCAGGCGTTCCGCTGCAATGCGACGAAGGCCCGGATTTCCGTAGCTTCCGTCTGGGGCTCTTCGGTCTCGACAAGCTTTATGATGTCGATGCCAGTGTTGCCCGGCTCGAAGCGGCGATCGACAAGGTCTTTGGCGCGGTCTGATCGCCGGCGGCGGGGCATCGGCCCTGTGCCCGGACCGATCAGACCGGACCCATTCCGGCCCGCATGATGCCCCTGCGCAGCGGTGCGAAATCATGGACCGCCTTGAGCCCGGCCAGCCGCAGCGTCTGCAGCCCGATATCGCCCGACCGGGTGATCCGGTTGAACAGGTCGATGGCCCGGGCGCGGCGCGCGATGTCGCCATGGCGGGCGCGGGCATAGGCGGTCAGCATCGCCGGATCTCCCAAGGCGCCGGGATGGGCGCGCGCCGCCTCGACCAGCGCCGCGATATCGTTCAGCGATGTATTGAGCCCTTGGGCTCCGATCGGGGGCAGCACATGGGCGGCCTCTGCGACAAGGGCCGTGCGTTCCGCGGTCAGCCGCTCCGCGCGTTGCGTGATGATCGGAAAGATACCCCGGCGGCTGGCAAGCTCCATCGAGCCAAACAAATGACCCGACCGATTTGTCATTTCGTCGTTGAAATCGGCGCTCGGCATGTCCAGCAGCGCGTCGGACCGGGGGCCCGCATTCATCCAGACTATCGCCGAGGCCGGGGACCCACCGATATCAGCCAACGGAACCATCGTGAACGGTCCGCCAACCTGGTAGATCTCGGTCGAGATATTGTTGTGCGGCTCGGCGTGGGTGGCGGTGAAGGCCAGTGATTTCTGCCCGTAGCGGGTTGTGCGCGCGGCAATCCCGGCTGCGTCACGAACGGCCGATCCGCGCCCGTCCGCGCCAACCACCAGCCGGGTCCTGATCGTGCTGCCGTCGCTCAGCGTCACAAGCGCGCCGGTCGTGCGGGTCAGCATGCCCCGGAATCCGGTGCCAAAGCGCAGATCGATCCCGGTATGGCGTTTCAGGAACGCCAGGATTTCGCGTCGCACCAGCCAGTTCAGGAAGTTCCAGCCAAAGGGCGCGTCTCCCAGTTCGTCCGAGTTGAACAGCCGCTCGCCCCGCAACTCCGGCGGGTCTCCGGCCATGTCCACGATCCGCAGCGCATCAAGCGGCACCGCGAAAGGCGTCAGCCGGTCCCAAAGACCGATCTCGGCGAAAAGCGCCTGTGCGGGTCGCAGGTAGGCGGTTGACCGCAGGTCGGCGGCGGCGTTTGTGCCATCGGTGACAGGCGGGGCAGGATCGACCAGCACGACCGAATAACCCGCATGTCCAAGCGCTGCCGCAGCAACAAGCCCGGCGATGCCGCCGCCGGAAATCAGGATATCGCAGCTCTCATCCGTCATTGCCGGGCCTTCGTCGCCGGATGCAGACCCGACAGGAAATGCGTCAGGTCATCGGTATGGTGATGGATATGGGCCGCAGGGCTGGCAAGCGGCGCCACATGCACGGTGCGCATTCCCATTTCATGGGGTGCTGCAAGGTTTCGCGGATCGTCCTCGAACATCGCTGCGGCGTTCGCATCGATCCCGTCGGTCGCGAAAATGGTCTCGAAGGCCGCGCGTTCAGGCTTGGGTCGGAATCCGGCATGCTCGACGCCGTAGACCGCATCGAAAATGCCTTCCAGCCCGCGCGCTGCCAGCACCCTTTCGGCATAGGGGGCGGACCCGTTGGTGTAGACAATCCTGCGGCCGGGCAGGGCGCGGATACGCGACGCCAGTTCGCGGTCAGCCACAAGGTGCGACATGTCGATCTCGTGGACATGGGTCAGGTAGGGGCCGGGATCGACGCCATGTTCAGACATCAGCCCCGCCAGCGTCGTGCCATAGGTTGCCCAGTAATGCCGCCGCAGCCGGTCGGCTTCATCCCGTGCGACGCCCAAAGCCTCCATCACCCAGTCCGTCATCCGGATCTCGATCTGATCGAACAGCCGGGCGGACGGCGGATAAAGCGTATTGTCCAGGTCGAAAACCCAGGCTCGGACATGATTGAATGCGGCGGCTACCATGGGTCCCAGCCTAACCCCAATTTCTACGGGTTGGAACTGGAGACGGAAATGGTGCGGCATTTCGGCCATAACGAAAGCTTGATTGCGGCGCGTTGCCGTGGCTAGGGTTCACCGGCGCCGAAGGGAGATCTGCATGGGTGAAATCAAAAGCGGTCAAAAGGATGCCTATCAGCTGATCCTTGACGCAATCGATACCGGGACATACCGCCCCGGTGATCGCCTTGTGGAAAGCGAACTGGCCGAAAGATTTGGGGTTTCGCGCACGCCGATCCGCGAAGCCCTGCAGCGGCTGGAAACCCAGTCCATGCTGGCCCGCGACGGGCGCAGCCTGATCGTGGCATCGCTCGATCATAACCAGCTGGCCGAACTTTACGTCGTCAGGACAGAGCTTGAAGGGCTGGCCGCACGGCTTGCCGCCCGCCACGCGACCCCGGAAGAGGTCCGGGTGCTGCGCGGCATGGTCGAAGATGACCGGAAGATCGTGAAGGACCCAAAGGCCCTGTCGCGCGCCAACCGTCGGTTCCACAAGCAGATCCACCTCGCGTCCCATAACCGCTACCTGGTGCAGCAACTCGATCTCGTGCACAGGTCGATGGCGCTATTGGCGACGACCTCGCTTGCCGTCGAAGGGCGGGGGGCGGCGGCACTGACCGAACATGACAAGATCGTCGCGGCGATCGAGGCCGGTGACGGGGATGCCGCCTATCGCGCGCTCAAGGATCACATCTCACAGGCTTTCGAAACGCGCCTCAAAGTGGGATCGGACTGACCCCGGGGCCGGTTTGCGGGCCTGCGGGGCAAGGCCGGTCCCGGCCATCGCCTGACCATGAGCGGTCTTGTCCCAGTAGAACGGTTTGACGATCATTTCCCAGATGCCCTTGTAGCCGGCGACCGCCGCGAGGGGAAAATAGACATGCATCGCCAGAACCCAGGGCCAGAGGCCCCGGTGACGGGTGGCCGCGATCCCGAGAATGCCGATGCCCAGAGTGATGGCCTCTGCGATCAGAAACAGCCCTGTCAGCAGGCCAAGGCCAAAGGGACCAAGACTGGCGCTCAGCGGATGGTGCAGCCCCAGCGGAATGGCCCAGAAGGTCCAGAGCACCGGGGCCAGAACGAACTGCGACAAGGTCCCGAGAAACAGCAACTGCACGCCAACGAACCGACGCAAGCCAAGGTCTGCAAGCAGCTTTCGGGGGGATCGCATATGGACCGCCCAGGTGATCGCATATCCCTTGATCCAGCGCGATCGCTGCTTGATCCAGGGCCACAGGCGGCAATTCGCTTCTTCGGCGGTGACGCTGTTGATCAGTTCGGTGCGGTAGCCATGGCGGGCCAGCCGGACGCCGAGGTCTGCATCTTCGGTGACGTTATGCGCGTCCCAGCCGCCAAGTTCTTCAAGCACCGAACGGCGCAGGAACAGGGTCGTGCCGCCGAGCGGAACGACGAAGCCAAGCCGCGCCAACCCCGGCAGCACGACCCGGAACCAGGTGGCGTATTCGATGGTAAAGCAGCGCGACAGCCAATTGGCCTTGGGGTTGTAGAAATCGAGAATGCCCTGAATGCAGGCCAGATCGTCACCACTGTCGTGGAACCGGCGGACAATCCGGTGGATCTGGTCCGGCTCGGGGGCGTCTTCCGCGTCATAGACGCCGATGATCGAGCCGCGGCAGAAATCCAGCGCATAATTCAATGCGCGGGGTTTGGTCTTCAACAAGCCGCGGGGCACGATGATCTGGCGCATCCAGCGGGGCAGGTTGGCGGAACTCAGGGCAGCCTGCGTGATCGTGTCGTCCTCCTCCACGACCAGACAGATGTCGATCAGTTCTTTGGGGTAGGTCAGCCTCGATAGCCGCAAAACCAGCCGCGCCACGATCTCGCGTTCCCGAAAAAGCGGCACCATGATCGAAACCATCGGCAACCGCCGCGCCTTGCCGCGATGCCGCCACGATACGAAGCGCGGGGTTTCTTCATCGCCGGAACGCAGCGATGCGATTGCGCTCGCGGTCTTCAGCGCGGTGTTCATCACCAATGCGGCCACCGCCCAAAGGCTGAGCAAAAGCAGGGTGGTCTGCGCCGAAACGATCACGCCGATCACAAGCGCAAGCAGCGCTGCAAAGACCAGCAATCCCATCGAGGTTTTGTTCCAGTCACGGCAGCTTTCACTGGCGTCGACGCGGGTTTCTGCGCGCGTTGCCAAGCGGCGACGGCGCACGGACAGGAGCGCGGACTGGATATCGCGCTCGGGCGCGACGGCCAACAGGACGCGCCCCAGACTTTCCGGCAGCGCCGCACGCAGGCGCCCGAAATCCTCCGGTCGGCTCGACGCAATGACGATCGCGCCGCCAACCGGCTTCCATGGAACGATGCCTTCTCGCAGGCAAAAGTCCGGACCGATCCGATCGATGAGACGGGCATCGGCAGGGGTGGCCTCGAAATCTGCGACCTGACAGTCGAACTGAACGGCAAGCCCGCGGTAAAGCCCGGATTCGGACACCATGCCATGGGCGATCAGAATGTCGCCGAATTTTGCGTCTTCGCGCGCGCCCAGCGCCAGCGCCTTGATCAGATCACCGGCGGACAGTTCACCGAGTTCGACCAGAATCTGGCCCAGCAGCCGTTTGCGGTCGCCCGGGAAGAGGACCAGAGGCGAGAGCGGCAAAGCCGTTATTCGATCGGGATCCGTTCGGGTGTTCATGGCAGCGGCCCAAGGGTTGCGGTTCAGCCGCCACCCTCCGCCGTTCAGGGTTAACGCAAGGTTAAGTCTGCGCTACTTTATTGCCGGTTTTCAACGGCTTCCACGAAACGCTCGAACAGGTAATAGCTGTCCTGCGGCCCCGGGCTGGCTTCGGGATGATACTGGACCGAAAAGACCGGACGGTCTGTCATCCGGATGCCGCAGTTCGATCCGTCAAAGAGACTGACATGGGTTTCCTTGACCCCGTCCGGCAGCGTCTGGCTGTCCACGGTGAAGCCGTGGTTCATCGACGTGATTTCGACCTTGCCCGTTTCCAGATCCTTCACCGGATGGTTGGCGCCATGATGACCGTGGTTCATCTTGATGGTCGAGGCGCCAAGCGCCAGCGCAAGCATCTGATGTCCAAGGCAAATTCCGAAGACCGGCAGGTCGGTGCGATCCAGGATCTCGCGGATCATCGGCACCGCGTATTCGCCGGTTGCCGCCGGGTCGCCGGGGCCGTTCGACAGGAAGACCCCTGCCGGATCATGGGCCAGCACCTCGTCGGCGGTGGCGGTCGCGGGCAAGACGATCACATCGCAGCCCGCCGAAGCCAGACAGCGCAGGATGTTCCGCTTGGCGCCGTAGTCCAGCGCGACAACGCGATGCCCCTTGGTCTTTCGGGCGCTGTAGCCATCGGGCCACGCCCATTTCATCTCGTTCCAGCTGTAAGACTGGGCGCAGGTGACGTCCTTTGCAAGGTCAAGGCCGACCAGACCGGGGAACCCGCGCGCCGCTGCAACAAGCGCTTCGATGTCGAAATTGCCCTCGGGATCATGGGCCAGCGCCACATGGGGCGCGCCCTGCTGCCGGATGGCCCGGGTCAGCCGCCGCGTGTCCAGCCCGCCAATGCCGATCCGACCCCGCCGGGCCAACCACGCGGTCAGGTTTTCTGTTGCACGCCAATTGCTTGGCTCGGTCGGGTCCCATTTCACGACCATCCCAGCCGCCACCGGTTCGGCGGTCTCGTCATCCTCGGGATTAACGCCGACATTGCCGATATGGGGGAAGGTGAATGTCACCACCTGACCGGCGTAGGACGGGTCGGTCATGATCTCCTGATAGCCCGTCATAGCCGTGTTGAAGCACAGTTCCGCGACGGTCTGGCCGGTTGCGCCGAAACCTTCGCCGTAGAACAGGGTGCCATCTGCCAAAGCAAGGCAGGCTGTCGGTTTCCGGACTGCGGCTGCGGATGGCATGAGCGACTCCTCGGGGCTGAATTGGACGGAACCTAGGGAAAGGGCGGGTGCGGGTCAAGGCCACGAGTAATTTTGCCTTACGTAACGATTTCAATAACTTATAGGAAATATCCCCTGTTGTCAGCGCTGTCATGGCGCGATATGTTCGGGACTTCGGCAAAACCCTGGGGATAGGACAACCGATGGATCTGCGCAGCCGCATCAGCGATGCACTCAAATCTGCCATGAAAGCGAAGGAGGCCGAACGTCTTTCGACGTTGCGCCTGATCAATGCGGCCATCAAGGACCGCGACATTGCCCTGCGCAGCGACGGCGGCGACGACACGGTCGGAGACGCCGAAGTGCTTCAGATTCTTGGCAAGATGGTCAAGCAGCGCAACGAAAGCGCGCGCGCCTATGAAGAGGGCGGCCGGCTGGAACTGGCGGACAAGGAACGCGCCGAAATCGGTGTGATCGAAGAATTCCTGCCGCGACAGTTGAACGACGATGAAGTCGAGGCCGCAGTCGAGACCGCGATCAAGGAAACCGAAGCCGAATCGATCCGCGACATGGGCAAGGTGATGGGCGCGCTCAAGGCCAGATATACCGGTCAGATGGATTTCGGCGCGGTCGGCCCGATGATCAAGGACCGGCTCGGCTAGGGCACCAGCTTTTTCTGTTTCGCGAAGGGGCTCAGGCCAAGCCAGACCTGCATCGTGTCGGCCACGGCGCGTGATCCGATCAGTTCCAGTTTTTCCTCTTCGCTCTGGACAGTGGCAAGGCCCATCCAGATTGCGGTCATCGTGCGCAGGTCGGTGCTGACGTAGAGATCGATCTCGAACCCGGGATCCGACCAGCACAGATCGACCGCCCCGTCGCGCTCGATGACCAGCCACCACAGGTTTTTGGTGGACGGCAGATCCGAGTATAGAAACTGAACCACCGTACGCTGGTCCGGCAGCGGCGTGGGGTTGAGGTTGCGGCGCATGTCCCACATCAGCAGCGACGGGTCGAGGTTGCGCAGAGAAAGCGACGATTCGACCCATTTCTGGCCCCAGACCCCCATTGCCTCGACCACGGAACGCAGGTCTTTGCCAGCTTCGGTCAGGTGATATTCGTAGATTCCGCGTTCCGAGGGCAGGGCGCGGCGTTCGATCACGCCTGCCTGTTCCAGTTCCTTCAGGCGCGTCGAAAGCAGGGCCGGTGACATCTTGGGCACGCCGCGGCGCAAGTCGTTGAACCGGGTGGTCCCGGCGACGAGTTCTCGCATCAGAACCATCGTCCACCTTGTGCACAGCACTTCCGCGGCCATCGCGACCGGACAGAATTGTTTGTAGCCCGCCTGAGACATCAGATCCTCCTGTCATGTCGTTCGACCTTAAGGCACCCGCCTTCGCCGGGCTAGTTCAGAAACTGAATCCGGTGGTTCAGTCCCGGAACTGGATGCGGGTGCGGCCCTTGCCCGATGGTGACAGGGCAGGTCCGGACCATTGGGGTCAAGGACACCAAAAGCGAAGGGCGAAACCGATGAGCGTTTTTCTTATTGCGGATATCAAAGTCACCGATGACAGCTGGGTTCCCGATTATGCGACCCATGTCCACAACCTCGTCAAGAAGCATGGCGGCAGATACCTGTCGCGAAGCGGCAATATCCGCACCCTTGAAGGGCCGGACAAGGACAGCACGCTGATTGCGCTGCTTGAGTTTCCCTCGATGGAGGCGATCGACAGATTTGCCGCCGACCCCGAATACGCGCCCTTCGGCAAAGCGCGTCAGGCCGGAAGCGTCAGTCGCTTCCATGTCATCGACGACACCGATATCGCGGGGGCCATTCCCTATCTGAAGGCTGGCTGAGGATCGGCGCGCGGCGCGCCGCCCGGCTTACTGCCCGTAGCGCGCCGCTGTCAGCCCGTCGAAGGAAATCTCGGGCTCCTTGCCGCAGACCACATCCGCGACAGCGCGGCCCGATCCGCAGGCCATGGTCCAGCCCAGCGTGCCATGTCCGGTGTTCAGATACAGGTTGTCATAGCGCGTCGCCCCCATCACCGGGGTGCCGTCCGGCGTCATCGGGCGCAGCCCGGTCCAGCCTTCGGCCTTGCTGATGTCGCCGCCCTTGGGGAAGAGATCGCTGATCACATGGCGCACGGTATCGGTGGCATGCGGCCCCAGACGGCCGCTGTATCCGGCGATCTCGGCCGTCCCTGCGACGCGGATGCGGTCGCCAAGCCGGGTGATCGCGACCTTGTGGGTCTCATCCATGATCGTCGATTGCGGCGCGAAAGCATCGTCGGTGACGGGCAGGGTGACCGAATAGCCCTTGACCGGATAGACCGGCAGCCGGATGCCGACCGGTTTCAGCACCATCGGGGCATAGCTGCCAAGGGCGCAGACATACTTGTCGCCAGTGATCCGGCCCGCCATCTCGGTATCGACGCCGATAACCTTGCCGTCCTCGACCGCGATGCCGCGGATCGACTGGCCATACTGGAACTCGACGCCCATCTCGGCGCATTTGTCGGCAAGCGCCATGGTGAACATCCGGCAGTCGCCGGTGCGGTCGGCCAGCAACCGCAGACCGCCGACGAACTTGCCCTTCACCTCGGCCAGCGCCGGTTCAACGGCGATGCAGCCGTCGCGGTCCAGAACCTCGTAGGGGCTGTCGAACTGGGCCAGAATCTCCTGATCCGCCTTTGACCCTTTCAACTGCTTTTCGGTTCGGAAAAGCTGCAAGGTGCCCTGTTCGCGGCCATCATATTCGATGCCCGTTTCGGCGATCAGGTCGGGCATGCAGTCGCGGCTGTAATTCGATACCCGGACCATGCGGGCCTTGTTGATCGCATAGCTTTCCTCGTTGCAGTTCATCACCATCTGCGCGCCCCATTTCCACATCGTGGGGCTGATCAGCGGCCAGATGAACAGCGGACGGCGCTTCATGAACAACCATTTGATGGCTTTCATCGGAATGCCAGGCGCGGCCCAGGGAGAGGTCATGCCATAGGAAAGCTCGCCCGCATTGGCATAGCTCGTCTCAAGCCCCGGCCCGGCCTGACGGTCCAGCACCGTGACCTCGGCGCCCTGACGTGCAAGATAATAGGCGGTGGTGACGCCGATGACACCGGCCCCCATGACAACAACTCTCATCCCGCGGCCTTCCTGTTCGCTGTGTTTCTGCGCCCCACATACAGTCTGGCTTTGCTCGTCCGCAATGATCTTGTGACGGCACGGGTTCCGGCAAGACCCGGATTGTCGCGCCCGAAACTAGAGACGCGCCAGCGCCATTGCCAGCCGGTCGTGAAGATCGGCGCGCTCCTCTGGGCTCAGAAAGGCGCCCAGTTCAACCTCGCGCCCGCCTCCCGATAGCGTCAGGTAGTATTCCACGGGTCCGCCGGTCTTGCGTATCCCGACCCGGACCCAATGCGGATTGGCCTCCCAGCTTTGCTGCGGCCCGCGCGGATTGGTGCGCACCAGTTCCGCACGGTCGGACCAGAGCCGCAGCACTTCGGTCAGGGTTCCGTCCTTGTAGCTGCGCTCAAGGAAATACCACATCAGCCCCAGCGCCCCCAGAAGGAACGGCAGCAGGCCCCAAAGCGCCAGCGTGCCCAGCAGCGCCAGAAGCGGCACCATGAGCATTCCAAAGGTGATCAGGATGAACGCCGCAAAGCCGCGCCGCGGCAGCGACCGATGCGGCCACAGCGTGACCTGAACCGCCGGGTCGCTGCCCTCGGCAAAGGAAAAGGCCCCGGTTTTTGCCGGGGCCCCTTCAGTTCTGTCATCCCATTCGAATGGCATTCACAATCGCCTTAGTGGGCGTGGCTGTGATCCCAGTCGGACTGCTTGGGCAGCGTTTCGAACGTATGTTCGGGCGGCGGCGAGGGCAGGGTCCATTCCAGGGTATCGGCATGTTCGTTCCAGTAGTTGTTGGCATTCACCGGCTTGCCGTAGCGGATGGTGTAGAACACCACGCCGATGAAGAACAGGAACGAGGCGAAGGACAGGAACGCGCCAAGCGACGACCAGTAGTTCCAGTAGGCGAACGCCTCGGGATAGTCGATGTAACGGCGCGGCATGCCCTGACGACCCAGGAAGTGCTGCGGGAAGAAGGTCAGGTTGGTGCCGATGAAGAACATCCAGAAATGCAGCTTGCCTGCCCATTCCGGATACTGGCGACCCGACATCTTGCCGATCCAGTAATAGACCCCGGCGAAGATACAGAAGGCAGCGCCAATCGACATCACGTAGTGGAAATGCGCCACGACATAATAGGTGTCGTGATAGGCGCGGTCGATGGCCGCCTGGCTCAGCACAATGCCGGTGACGCCACCGACGGTGAACAGGAACAGAAAGCCGAACGCCCAGAGCATCGGTGTCTTGAACTCGACCGAACCGCCCCACATCGTCGCGATCCACGAGAAGATCTTGATGCCGGTCGGCACCGCGATCACCATCGTGGCCAGCATGAAGTAGCTCTGCTGGGTCAGGCTCATGCCTACGGTGTACATGTGATGCGCCCAGACGACGAAGCCAAGCGCGCCAATCCCGATCAGCGCCCAGACCATCGGCAGGTAACCGAAGACCGGCTTTTTCGAGAAGGTCGCGATGACGTGGCTGATGATGCCGAAGCCCGGCAGGATCACGATGTAAACCTCGGGGTGACCGAAGAACCACAGGATATGCTGGTACAGGATCGGATCGCCGCCGCCGGCAGGATCAAAGAAGGTCGTGCCGAAGTTGCGGTCTGTCAGCAGCATCGTGATGGCGCCCGCCAGAACCGGCAGGGACAGCAGGATCAGCCATGCAGTGACAAAGATCGCCCATGCGAACAGCGGCACCTTGAACAGGGTCATGCCCGGCGCGCGCATGTTCAGGAAAGTGGTGATCATGTTGATCGCACCCAGAATCGAGGAGGCACCCGACAGGTGCACCGCGAAGATCGCAAGGTCCATCGACATACCGTCTTCTCGCGTGGACAGCGGCGGGTACAGAACCCAGCCGACGCCCGATCCGGTCTGACCGTTGCCACCCGGCGCCAGCACCGAAGCCACCGCAAGCGAGGTTCCGGCGACATACATCCAGAACGACAGGTTGTTCATCCGCGGAAAGGCCATGTCCGGCGCACCGATGTGCAACGGCATGAAATAGTTTCCAAATCCGCCGAATAGCGCCGGAATAACCACGAAGAACATCATCAGGATGCCGTGGCCCGTGATCAGCACGTTCCACAGATGGCCGTTCGGCGTGCATTCGCCAGCTGCCGCTGCCGTCATCCGCGCCCCTTCAAGGCACATGTACTGCACGCCCGGATGCATAAGCTCCATCCGCATGTAGACGGTGAAAGCGACCGAGATGAAACCGACGAGACCGCCGGTGAAAAGGTAAAGGATACCAATGTCTTTGTGGTTGGTCGACATGAACCAACGAGTGAAGAAGCTCCGCTCGTCGTGGTGTCCATGTCCGTGTGCGGCTGCATCTGCCATATGGTTCTCTCCTGATGCGTCCCTGTCGGGCGGGCCTGCGCCCGTATTTTCCAGCCCCGTTTAGCGGATCAAACCGGGCGGCTCAACACTCTGTTGTGCCGCAAAGCCTGTTGGCGGCACATTTCTTTTCGCAGCGCGCCGAATTTATTGCAGGCTGGCAAGATAGGCGGCAACGTCTTCGCCGTCCTTCAGCTTGAATGTCATTTTCGATTTTGCGCCGGAATCACCTGTTTCTTCCTTCAGGAAAGCGGTCGGGTCGGCAAGATAAGTGACAAGATTTTCTTCATCCCAGACCAGACCGGCCTCGCCGGCAGCCATCAACGACGCGCCGTACTTGAACCCTTCCTCGCTTGCCGCCGCGCGGCCGACCACGCCGAACAGGTTCGGGCCGGTCTTGCCGCCCTTGACGATCACATCGTCACCGTTGGCGATCGTGTGGCAGGATTTGCATTTCTTGAAATCTCCTTCGCCTTCCGCGGCATCGCCAGAGGCAAGCACGGGAGACGCGAGGGCAATCAGAGCGGCGGTCAGTAGCACGGCTTTCATAAGATACTCCATTGGGCAAACTGATGAGTTTCACGCGATCATACAGTGATCGCTTCAGGTTTCGAGCGTAGATTTGTCGCAGGCAGTCTCATCGTGCGGGGCTTGGCGGGACCATTGCCAAAGAGCACCCGGCAGGGGCCAGCACTTTGGCACAGACGGCGTTGCGGTCTTGGGTCATGTCTGGTGGGTGTCCGCTTTGAACCCGTGCGAAAACGGACCCATCTTGGTGACCGGCCGGGACCGCCTCGCAAACCGTGATCCACCCCAAAAGGCAACCCCGCCGGACCACTCGATCAA
Source organism: Paracoccaceae bacterium (assembly GCA_024642725.1). GTDB lineage: Bacteria > Pseudomonadota > Alphaproteobacteria > Rhodobacterales > Rhodobacteraceae > JAHEAO01. Next base: position 45,980 of record JAHEAO010000020.1, read on the forward strand.
GATCCTGCAGGCGACCAAGGGCACGCTGCCCGTCGACGACACCAGGGACTTCAAGGAACAGGCGCGCGGGCTGAATGCCCAGATGCCCGCCCGTCAGATCATGGCCGAGGGCCGCGTCGCGATCATCGCGCCCAGTGACTTCATAGTGACTTCATGCAGTTCACGATCTCCGAAAACCTCACCGCGACACTGCATAACAGCTGCACGCTGCGCGGCGCGACCTCTATGCGAACATGAACAACCAGGTTCTGCATTATTCCAACCAAGGGGTGAGCATCAATCAGATCGACAATGTCTGGCAGGTTCCGAAAGGGCTGCAGGACAAGTGGCATTGCCGCGGCTGTCATGGCTCACCCGAACATAACGCGCGCGGAGGCGTGCAGCGCTGTCTGGGGTTCCGGGATTGCAATTCCGCGCCCCTTATTCCGCTGTTGCCCGAGGATTCCGCCCCGCTTTAGGTCGAGATGATGGCCCGGCACTGCTGCCCAACGCGGTGGGGTCGAGCGATGGTGTCAATCCCCACCGCGCGCCGCAAGTCAGGGGTTAAGAAAGTCTGAACGGAAATTCGCAACCCATTGAAATATAAGAAAATCGGCTGCTGTCCACATGTGGACGCGGGGCCTAGTCAAAGATTCGGGCGAAGGTCCTGTCCAGCGCCAGATCAAGGTCCGCCATCGTGACGGGCAGCCCCAGATCGACGAGGCTCGTGACCCCGTGCCCCGAGATTCCGCAGGGCACGATCCCCTCGTAATGTTCCAGATCCGGCTCGACATTGATCGAGATGCCGTGAAAGCTGACCCATTTCCTCAGCCGCACCCCGATCGCCGCGATCTTGTCCTCCCGGGGGCTCCCGTCCGGCAGCGGCGGCTTTTCCGGCCGCGCGACCCAGACCCCGACCCGACCCGGACGCCGCTCTCCCGTGACGTTGAATTCGGCCAGTGCCGCGATCACCCAGTTTTCCAGCCCGCAGACGAGCTTCCTCACGTCCCGGCCCCGCTTGTTGAGGTCGAGCATCGTGTAGATCACCCGCTGACCGGGCCCGTGATAGGTATACTGTCCGCCTCGCTTGCTCTGGAAAACCGCGAAGCGGTCCGGGTCCTTCAGGTCGGCAGGATCGGCGCTTGTCCCGGCGGTGTAGAGCGGCGGATGCTCCACCAGCCAGATCAATTCACCGGCGCGGCCCTCAGAGATCGCGGTGACGCGCGCCTCCATCAGCGCGACAGCATCATCATATTCGGTCAGACCTTCGCTGATCTTCCATTCTGGTCTGGTCATCGCGGTTCCGTCGCTGCGTGGCTGAAGGCCGGGCACAAACTTTTTCGCCGTGATGCCCGGACATGAGAGTGTTCTTGATTATCAACGTAATTGGTTTTTCGGAGGACTGACATGATTTCCAAGCAATTGACAATGGTTTGCCTGAGTTTCGGCCTCGTGGCCGCCCCCGTGACCCGCGTCGCCGCAGATGGTGGGGACCTGCTCGGCGGCGTGATCGTCAACGAAGCGAACAAGAAGCGCCAGTCCAGGACCGTCTACTATTCCAACAGCGTCTCCAGCGCGGAACGAGCGGAACGGCGCGAGACACCGATGGCGCTGAACTACTTTGGGTTTCCGGTGGGACCGCCCGATAGCGTCCTTGGACTTGGAAGCAATTCCCAGATTGCGATTGCATCCTGCCAGCTTCACATGGGCTACCCGTCGACAAGGCAACTGACCGCTTATGAGAAAGACTTTCTTCTGACCTCGTTCCCGCGGGCGCAGGCCGGCGGTCCGGTAACGAGCTAACAGATTGCGGCCAACCCGATGGGGCCGAAGGGTCTGCTGCCGGAGTATCGCGATCAATTGGCTGACCTCGATGACCGATCCCAATCTTGCGTTGAATGAGCAATCTTGTCTGGCGCGGACATACGCCATTGCAAAAGGCGAAGAGATTGTCTGCAAAGTGAGGGGCTTCACGCCGCAACAAATTGCATCGCCATGCGAAAGCTTCGGCCCGGCACTGAAGGATCAGGTTGCGGCGTTATTGCTGAAATCGCAGGCCGAAGTGCAGAAAGACGTGAGCAGCTTCATCCTGCAGAGCGGCTTGTCGCCGGCTCAAGTTACCGAAACGGCAAAGATCTGTCTTTCGGTCGGTTATCGGACGGACAACATGGAAGTTGCGATCGGATCGTCTTTGTTATTGGCGGTGTTGGGCAAAGGTGCATAAGGGGAATTGATGGGGCACCAGCCGCCGCCCGGGTTTGGCGCTTGCATGATATGAAATGGGTCTGGACGCGACAGCAATCGAATCAGAGGCCGTTTTTCCCCCGGTCAGCCTGAACGCAACGACCTGATCCGGCAGGCTGCCTTCATCATGAATGGCAGCGCCGCAGGGGGCGCCGGGACGGAAGCCGAACCCGCCGCTCTGCCGGTCTTTTCGGTCGCTCATTAGGTATGGGCTGGGCGGGCGCCGCAGACCGCGGGGCCTGGGAAATCCGCCAGTCAAGCTTGGTGAAGTAAGTGCAGAATTTGTGCTTCACATCCGTCAATCGCTTCGCTATGTAGCGCGTCACCAAGCCTTGACGTGCGGTCGTGGCGGAATTGGTAGACGCGCAGCGTTGAGGTCGCTGTGGGGTAACACCCGTGGAAGTTCGAGTCTTCTCGACCGCACCAAATTCTCCTCCAGATATCGAGATTGGGCCAATTTGGGGCCGCGCCGGATCATTGCGTCGAGTTGGCACTTTGGTGCAGGGTGTTCCTAGGTGGCGAGAGCGAGGATC
>JAHEAO010000021.1 GCA_024642725.1 Paracoccaceae bacterium
GCAAGCGCAAGCCGCTGGCCCTGATCCGGCGTAACTTCGACAGTGACGGTGCGCGCGACGACCGGCTGGTCGGTATTCTCGCCGGACTGCTGGTCAACACCGATGACACGGATGTTCTGCAAGATCGTGCCCGCGCGCATCCCGCCCGATGATTGGGTCAGGACGATATCGACAAAATCGCCGGGGGTGACAAAGCCGCCAACAGCCGTCACGGCGTCAACCTTGATGGCCACGGCCCGCGCATTCGCGCCCAGCTTCTGAACCAGTGTCACCTTTTCACCGGGCTGCGACAGCTTCGATTGCAGGATCATCTCGCCGGCATAGATATGCGTCAGGACGCGGCGCTCTTCGCCGACCTTGGCGGAAACGGCCTGGTTGATATCAGTGAAAGCGCCCAAAGGGACGGCGCCACTGGGCCAGGGCTGGGTGGTCAGCATGTGCGACCCCAGCGGCTGACCGAATTCAATATCGGAACGGGCAACCACGATCTGCGAGATTTCGGACGGCGTCGATGCAATCGCTGCATTGCGCGTATCGTCCAGATAGTCTTTCGCGATCATGACCGACCCACCAGCCAAGGCGACACCCATGAGAGTTGTTACGAAGGATCTGATACCCATATCGATATTCCCTATGTGAATTTGGCGGAGTCGGGTGAAAGCAGTTCGCCCGATTTTCGTCTGCTGGTATGCTACGCCGGCTGCAAATTGCGACCGGCGTAGCATTCTCAGATTTGCCGGCTGGTGATCAGCAAGCTTCTGGAGTCAGTCCCGCATCCGTGACGCCAGTGCTCAGACCGGTACAGGTTGCATCTGTCAGCGCAGAAGCGTTGCCGCCGATGGCAGACATGGTGCCGATACCAATTGCGGTCACGACCAGCAGTGCAACTGCGTACTCGACCATGGCTGCGCCGGATTCTTCTTTCGAAAAGCGCGAAACTGCGCCAAAGATCTTGGTAATCATTGAGACTTCCCCTCATAGAAAGTTTAAGGATTTTCCGCCAAGCAGATGCCCACCGACGGGATCTCGAACTGGAACCCCGAAATCACGATCATCTTAGGAAAGCGGGCCACACACTTTCTTCATGCAAACGGATGAGATTTTATCGCTTAGGTTGCATTTCATTTTGCGAACTTATCCACAGCAAGAGAAAGCTGACGATTTGTGGATGTTCGCGGCAGCGACCCGAATCACTTTCGGGTTCTGCTGAATCGGAAATCTGTCAACATTTGGGCAGAAGATCGTCCATAAATGGCGTGATTGTTCCGATATCCGGTCCGCGAAACCTGCACCAGACCTGCCACTCTTGATCCGCCCAACAGCTTTCCCGGCGGCACAGAATCCTATTTCTGTATTTATTTACAGAATGTTAACCAAATTCATTCTTTGCGAAACCCGAAGTGGCCCGAACGGAGATCGCAGACAAGGAATTCCAAAAGCAAAGCAATTAAGGCAATTTAGTGGCGGGCAAATACTTCACTGGGTGGTTTTTAGACGTCGTCAGAATTCGTTCTGACCCAACCGGTGAACTTTTGATGATTAGCTTTCAGTCCGCACGTTATCCACAGAGCCAGACGAAGAGTCATGACATGATCGCCGTCTGGGTTCAGGCCCTCCACGGCCAGGGCTCGATCGAAACCGCCCTGAGCGAATTGCTTCGGCTCATCGCCGGGGATGCCGCGCTCCTTATGCGATCCTACAAGGACGCAGGACGCCAGCCCCAACAGATCGAGCAGCTCGACCTGCAAGCTCATAAATCAACCGGTCAAAAGCGGCACTCGTTCGGCTTTGACCTGTTTTCGGATTACCTCTCGGTGATGCACATCGGGTCGGTCCTGTCTCTGGACGAAGCCTCCCGAGAAGGCACTATTGACCGCGAGAGCATCAAGGACATCCGCCGGCGTATCGCAATCTACGACATTCACGACATCGTCGTTGTGCCCTTGGCCCGAAATAGCGGCCATATGGACTATCTCGAACTGCATTTCAGGTCCGGGATTCTGGAAAGCAACAAGACTTTGCTCCAGATGATCGCAAGCACACTGGCCAAGGCATGGTGCGCGCGGCTTCCCGGGACCGCAGAGAAAGCGATCCTGAAGCACCGATCGCGGAACGGGCGTTCCCCGGATCAGGACAAGGTCGTGTCAATTCTTGTTCCGTCGAACCCGTTTGACCTCAGCCGGTGCGAGTTTCGGATTTGCACCCTGATACGCGAAGGCCAGCTGGCGAAATCCATTGCACAGCAGCTCAACATCAAGGATTCGACGGTCAGGTCGCACCTGCGGTCGATTTACATGAAGACTGAAACGACCTGCCATGCCGAGTTACTGTACAAGCTGACCGGCTAAGGCAATTCACCCGCCACGCCGTCCTCATTCCAAGTGACCGTAGCAGCTCAGCCGTAATCAGCATTTCGTGTCAACCCCACGCGCACGCCACTGGAAACACCTAACAGATTCCTAACGGAAATCAGTATTCCATTGATTTAACGCAATATTCGACTCTGTCCACATGTGGACACGCCGCCCGCTCGAAAGTCCGTTCAGGCGTCCCGGTCCATGATCCACTGAACCGCCGGATCAGCCTGGAACCTCCATTTCCGCAGTGGCCCGGCCATCACGTTCAGATAGTACATCTCGAACCCATAGGGCGCCCCGCAAGGATGATGCCCGCGCGGAACCAGAACCACGTCCCCGTCACCGACGGCCATTGTCTCGTTCAACGACCCGTCCTCGGTATAGACCCGCTGAATCCCGAACCCGCCAGCCGGATTGAGACGGTGATAATAGGTTTCCTCCAGATAGGTGATGCGGGGAAAGTCATCCTCGTCGTGCCGATGGCTTGGATAGGACGACCAGTTCCCGTCCGGGGTGAAAACTTCGGTCACCAGCAGGCTGTCGCAATAATCCTCGTTCTCCATCGCGATATTGTTGATGAACCGCGTATTGCTTCCCTTGCCCCGCTGGGTCAGCGTGATTCCGTCCGGCCCGATCCTGCGCGCCGCGTGCGCGCCCACTGCCGGTGCCGAACAGACCGCCACCGTGCAATCAGTCTCGGCCACCAGCGACCAGTCCTGCCCCCCCGGGACGTAGAGGCAATGAGGCGGCGTTTTCTCGAACACGCTCATCCTGCCGCCCAGAATGCCCCAGTCCTTACCGGCCGCCGTGACCGCCGCCTTGCCTTCGACGATGACGAGAATGACCTCACGCCCGCCGGTCGCCTCAGCCGCACCTTCGCCCGGGCGCAGACGATAGAGTGAAAACCCGACATAGCGCCAGCCAGCGCTTGCCGGCGTTATCTCATGCACCTTGCCATGGGCACCGAAAGGCTTGCGGAGCAGATCTGACATCTAGGTCTCCCAGTGAGGCTAAGGACGACGACGCGTCGTATGTTCATCAAGCGCTGCTTCGAATTGGGCGTGGGTCATCCCCTCGGCCAATGCGCGATGAAATAGTGCGGCCTGCGTTTCCGGCGCCAGACCACCCACCGGTGGGTCGCTGTCCAGATTGGTCGGAAAGGAATACCCTTCGGCACAGGCAGCGATCGCCGCGGCGCTTTGGGCCGCGTTCAGCCTACCTGCGGCCTGCAGAGCTTGAACAACAGGATAGAGCTGCCGGCACATCCCTTCCCGATCCACGACTTCCATCGCCCGACCAAGCGGCGAGGAGACCTGAAGCAGGTTCGCCATGCGGTTTATGTCGGCGCTGCGGTTCTCTCCGGCGGCATGAAATAGCGCCGGGCTGAAGAAAACCGCATCGCCTTTGGCCAGCGGCAACTGAATGCACCGTTCTTCGAAGAGTCGAGCGAAAGCTGGAAAGCGGTAAGCGAGATAGCCAGGCCTGAATTGCTGCGAAAAAGGTAACAGCTTTGTCGGACCGCTTTCGACTGGCATGTCGCAATGTGCAACCGCGCCTTGGAGTGTCATTACCGGGGACAAGTCATGGACATGGGCCGGAAAACGCTTCGCCTCGGCTGCGGATTGAAAACCCAAGTGATAGTCACGATGCGCGGTCTGCGCCTTGCCCCCAGGCCGGACAAGGTTCACTTGTGCTGTCATCTGATAGCCCGGTCCAAGCCACGCCTCGCAGACCGACGCAATCGCGCTGTTTCCAAAATAGGTTGCAAAGATCTCAGGCGACACCTCGCAGAGTTTTTGTAGGGAGTTCCAAATTCGGTCGTTTGCGCCGGCAGCAGCGAAATGGTCCGCCGCGCGCCCATCGGCCCGCTCTGCAGCGATGATCGCCTCATAGGCTTTCGTGGCATCATCGACGGGAGTTGTGTCGTCGTAGGCACCTCGCAGAACGAGCACACCGGACGACCGGCCCAACACATGCGCCCATTCCTCCAGAACCGCTCGGCGTGCGACATCGTCGGAGAGGAGGCCGGAAAGCGCTGCGACATCATAAATCGGGACATTCTTGGCGATTTCTGCCGCATGCGGCACATCTGCTGCCTCAAGTTTGCGGTCGATCTGCTTCTTGAAGGCTTCGAGATCACAGTCGTCGTCATCGAAATATACGATGTCCTTCATTGATCTTCCTCCTGTTTCTGCGGCGTCCAAATGACAAAGAACTCGTAGGCGCAGTAAGCGGCCACCGCGCCGAACATGATAGACCAACCCGGGCTGCCGCTCACCAGTTCGAAAACCGCCCAAGCGCCCGTCACCGATACCGTAGCGATACGGCGCCAAAGTGGATTGAAGAAAGGATTGCGAAGGTCAAAGAACTTCACTTCATACCTCGATGCTCAAACCGGAGCGCGAACAAATATCAACGATGTGACGATAGCCCATTCTGGAGTATTCGTAGGGCTGCGCCTTTGCCGGATCCTGTTCGGCCTCGACAACGATCCAGCCTCGATAATCCATCTTTCTCAAGGCGTCCGTGACCGACTGAAAGTCGATGCAACCCTCGGGGTCGCCCGGCACCGTGAATGCCCCGGCAATCACCGCGTCAAGAAAACTCTGGTTACGGTCCCGTATGATGGCCGTGATTTCAGGGCGTACATCCTTGAAATGGACATGACGCACGCGTTCGCCCCAGCGATCGAGCGTGCCTAGGACGTCTGCGCCGCCGAACTGCAGGTGCCCGGTATCGTAAAGCAGCGTCACCTCGTCGGACGACCCGGCCATCAGCGCATCAATGTCCTGCTGGCTCTCGATCATCGAACCCATGTGGTGGTGGTAGGCAAGAACCATGCCCTGGTCAGCCATCCATTTCGCCAGCTCCGACAGCTTGGCCCCGTAAGACCTGATCTCGGCAGGTGACAATCTGGGGCGGTTATTGACCGGGGTGCCGATGTCGCCCTGAACAGTGTTGGAACATTCAGCGTAGACCAAGCAAGGCGCGTCTAGCGCAACGAACTGTTCGACCTGCTGGCGGACCGCCTCGATCTCTTCGGCGACGGTGTTCTTCATCAGGTTGCCCGAACACCAGCCGCCGCATAGCGCGATGTCGTTGGTTTCGAGATATGCGCGCAGACCTTCGGTATCCTGTGGCATGCGCCGCCCGCGTTCAACGCCGGTATAGCCTATCGAACGCGCCTCGCGCAGCGCCTGCTCCATCGTGTAGGCGGCGGTCAGTTCCGGCAGATCATCGTTCTGCCACGCAATGGGAGATATCCCGATCCTAACGCTCATTCGCTGTTTCTTTCCCTGACAGCCGCCTCGTAGGCTGCGCGTTTTTCCCTGACTTCCTTGCGCCCCGACACCTCGGGTATCGCGACCTCCCACCAAGTCCCTCCGTAAGGCGTGCTGGGATAGGGGTCTGTGTCGATTACGATCACATATGGTCCCTTGACGGAGTGGCGCTTGGCCAGCGCCTTTTCCAGTTCGGCGATGGACGAAACCTTGATCGAGGTCGCACCCATCGCACCCGCATGGGCGGCGAAGTCGATGGCCGATGGTGTCTCGTGCACCGCATGGTCCAGAAGATTGTTGAACTCGGCCCCACCCGTGCCCATCTGCAAACGATTGATGCAGCCAAAACCCCGGTTGTCGGTAACGACGACGGTAAAGCAAATCTTCATCATGGCTGCCGTGGCCATTTCCGAATTGGCCATCATGTAAGTGCCGTCACCGGTGAAGCATATTACGTCGCGGCCGGGCTCGGCCATCTTGATGCCCATTGCCCCTGCGATTTCGTACCCCATGCAGGAAAAACCATACTCCATGTGATAGCTGCCAGGCTTGCCCGACTTCCACAACTTGTGCAGCTCGCCCGGCATGGTGCCACCTGCGCACATCACGACTGTCTCGGCATTGGCAGATCGCTGCACGGCTCCAACCACTTGCATATCGGTGGGCAACTGATTGCCATCGGCAGGCGCATCGGTCAACGGATCGACTTTGCCGAACCAATCGGCTTTCAAGTCTTTCGCCGGGGCATCGAATTTATGCGCCCCAAGCGCGGTGGACAATTCTTCAAGCCCTTTCAGTGCATCGGAAAGCAGCGGTTCCGCGCCGTGCTTTGCAGCGTCATATGCCGCAACGTTCAGGCTGATAAGCCTGCGGCCAGGGTGCCGAAACAGACCCCATGACCCCGTCGTGAAATCCTGAAACCGGGTGCCGACCCCCAAGACCAGATCAGCCTCGGAGCAGACCTTGTTGGCCGGCTCACCGCCGGTCACACCGATCGGACCAAGGTTCAGAGCGTGATCCCATGGCAGTGCAGACTTGCCAGCCTGAGTCTCGGTGACGGGGATATTATGTGCCTCGGAAAACGCCCTGAGGGCCGCTGCCGCGCCGGAATGATGCACGCCTCCTCCGGCGACGATCACAGGTCTTTTCGCCGCTCGCAGCGCAGCAACAGCCGAGGCCAGTTCGACCTCGTCGGGGCGTATCCGCCTTGCCCGCCAGACCTTCTGTTGAAAGAAACTTTCAGGATAATCATAGGCTTCGGCCTGCACATCCTGACAGAATGCCAGCGTCACAGGCCCGCAATCCGCAGGATCGGTCATCGTTCGAAATGCCCGCGGCAAGGCTGTCAACAACTGTTCGGGTCTGGTGATACGGTCGAAATACCGACTGACCGGTTTGAAGCAGTCGTTCGCGCTGATCGTACCGTCCTCGAAGTCCTCGATTTGCTGCAACACCGGATCCGGAGCACGGCTGGCAAAGACATCACCCGGGATCAGCAGGACCGGCAGGCGGTTCACATGCGCGACCGCAGCGGCGGTCACCATGTTTGTAGCGCCCGGTCCAATCGAAGTCGTGACCGCCATTGCCCGTTTTCGGCCCAATTGCTTTGCATAGGCGATCGCCGCATGCGCCATTGTCTGCTCATTGTGGCCCCGATAGGTCTGGAGCGCCTCTCGCGACGCATAGAGCGCCTCGCCCAACCCGGCGACGTTGCCATGGCCGAAAATCGCCCAGACCCCAGCAATAAATGGCTCTCCTTCCTCGGTCAATTGCGCCGTCAGATAGCGCACAAGTGCCTGTGCCGCAGTCAGCCTGATCGTCTTTGTCATAGCTTTGCCTCCCGTGCCTTGTCCCAAGTCTCACATAGACGAGAATATCGGATCACCATGTCTTCAACCGCGTCCAAGTCGCTGATCACCCCCGAGAACCATTTCCGCGCCGCATCGCCGAATATGGTGCGGCCCACGGCGAACCCTTTGACCAAGTCGAAGCCTGCAGCAATCTCGAAACTGGTCCGCAATTCGGCTTCGGGAGCATCAAGGCCCAGCACGACGATCCCTCGTGTGTTTGTGTCGTAGTCTTCGATCGCCGCGATAGCATTCTGCCAAGCCGCAGCGGTCTTCATCGGTTCAAGTTTCCACCAATCGGGGTAAACGCCAATTTCATAGAACTGGCGGATCAGCCGGGCGCTTGTACTATCGTCCACGGGACCAACCTTGGACGGAATGATCTCTAGAAGGAACTCGAGGCGATTGCGCCGGGAGGCTTCGAATAGCTTTTTGACCGTCAACTCCTGTTCAGAGCGCATTTCGGCATCATCGTCGGGATGGCAGAAACATAGTAGTTTGACCACGTTCTCTTTCGCCCATTGAACCAGCCCGCCGCAGTCGCTGCCAAGCTCGGGTTCAAGGGTCAGGGGCCGTGATCCCGGCCACTCCGCGGGCCTGCCGATCCAAAGACCGGAACCAGAGGCCTTGTGCAGTGCAGAGCGGCCAATTCTGTCGTCACATAGAACACCAAACCCCGTACGGTCGCCCATAACCTCAAGCGCAGCTTTCAGGCACAATTCCTTGAAGGCGGCGCCCTTCGCAGCCGTGTACCCTTCCATGTGTTCGAACTGCATGCGGTGGTCGAAGGCAAAGACCCGCATCGTCTTTCGATCACCGCCGGTCATCCTATGACGGTTTGTCGACCAGTGCACCTGCTCCAGTTCGCGGTCGTTCCGCAAGTCGGGTTGTTTCACACCGCGGTTCAGAAAGAATTCGAGCTCAGCCAGCGATGGATAGGCCGGGGTGCAACCATGCCGTGACACTGCAAACGCCCCGCAGGCATTGGCGTATTTCAGCGCCGTGGGCCAGTCGGCCCCGTCCAGCCAGCCCTTCAGAAGCCCCGACATGAAACCGTCGCCAGCTCCCAAAACATTGAAGACCTCAATCGGAAAGCCGGGCCCCGTCTGACCATCTTCGAGGCGATCGGGGATATCCCCTTCAAAGGCTGCTGCGCCCGCAGCCCCACGTTTACAGACAAGCGTTGCCCCCGACACCGCACGAACGGCGCGCAGCGCAGCCACTGTATCCGTCTTGCCACCCGCGATGTGGAACTCTTCCTCGGTTCCGACGATCAGGTCGAAGAAGTGCAGGCTGGCCTGCAGCCTCGCGGTCACCTTGGCGCTTTCGACAAAGCGGCTTTCCCCTTCGCCATGCCCGGCCACCCCCCACAAGTTGGGGCGATAATCGATATCCAGCGCCGTTCGCAGATTGTGTTTGCGGGCGAATGTCAGCGCCCTGATGACTGCTGCCTCGGTCTTTGGATGACTAAGGTGGGTGCCCGTTGCCACGACGGAGCGCGCTGAAGCGATAAAACCCTCGTCGATATCCTCTTCATCCAAGGCCATGTCTGCGCAGTTTTCCCGATAGAAGATAAGCGGGAATTGATCTTCGTCACGAATGCCGAGAAGGACCAGTGCAGTCAGCCGTTCGCTGTCGGTCCTGACGCCGGTCACATCGACCCCTTCGCGCAGCAATTGCTCGCGGATGAAACGGCCCATATGCTCATCGCCCACACGCGTTATCAGCGCAGATTTCAGTCCCAGCCGAGCTGTCCCACAGGCCATGTTTGTCGGTGAGCCGCCAATATATTTCTCGAACGACCCCATATCCTCCAACCGACCACCAACCTGCGCGCCGTAGAGGTCGACGCTGGATCGACCGATGGTGATGACATCAAGCACCTTCTTCATCATTCAGCCAAGTATCTCGGAGACCAGCACAGAGCGACCTTGCTTGACCGATGCCAGTGCCGCTTCCGCAAGGACGAGCGCCATCAGGCCGTCACGGCCGGTTGTCGGCGTCTCGCCGCCGTCCGCCACGGCAGCAATGAAGGCCGCGATTTCATTTCCGTAGGCCGCGGAATACCTTTGCATGAAGAAATTGAGCAGCGGCGGTCGCGCATAGCCCTTGGCATCCGCAAGTTCGAGCGTGCTTTCATGGGTGTTGCCTGCGGCCACCATTCCCTTGGACCCTAGAACTTCAATCCGCTGGTCGTAACCGTAGGTCGCACGGCGCGAATTGGAAATGATCGCCTGGCGGCCTGATGCGGTCTGCAGGATGACATTGACACTGTCGTAGTCGTCGAGCTTGCCGATCTCTGGATCAGTCAACACCGATCCGGCAGCCATGACCGAGTGGACCTCCTCACCCAACAACCAGCGTGCTACATCAAAATCGTGAATCGTCATGTCGCGGAAGATTCCGCCTGACCGCTTGATATAGTCGGCAGGTGGCGCACCCGGGTCACGGCTGATGATTGTTACCATCTCGACATCGCCGACCTTACCGGCGTCCACGGCTGCCTTCACAGCCATGAAGTCAGGGTCAAAGCGACGGTTGAACCCGACCATCAGCGTCGCGCCGGTCTGTTCGACAACCTCCAGACAGCGGCTGACTCGCGCGACGCTGAGATCGACCGGCTTTTCGCAGAAGATCGACTTGCCCAGGCGCGCGAACTGCTCAATTAGATCAGCATGTGTGTCAGTCGGAGTGCAGATGGCCACGGCATCCACATCGGCCGACGCCGCGATCTCGTCAATCGTTCGGATGTCGCAGCCGTAGGATTTTCCGACCTTTTGTGCGGCGGCGGCTACGGGGTCCGCAATGGCGACCAGCTTGGCACCCGCCGTGGCCGCGATCGCGCGGGCATGGGTTTGGCCGATGCGACCGGCGCCGAGTATTGCAAATCTGACTGTCATTCTTGTTCTTCCTTTTGTGAGGGTTCCCGCTGCTGTCAGAGATGCGGGCCGCTCGATGTATTCAAGGCGCCATTTGGACGCTGGTTTCGAGTGTTTGGCTGGCGTCCGGTTCCTCGAAAGTCCTCGGGGCCAAAGATGCGGGCTACCAGCACCCGCTAAGAACCATCCCCTTTGACCGGTTTTGGTCAGAAACGGTCTCTCAGGCTGCGCCCTCCATCTCATATTCCGGCTGTGTCTTGGCCCCCGTGATATATGCAACAACATCCTGACCGTCAGTTTCGTGTCGATTGAGATTTGCTACAATCCGACCCCGGCGAAAGACAATGATCCGGTCGACCAGATCCATAACTTGTCGCATGTTGTGGCTGATCAGGATCAGCGGCTCACCCGCATCCTTTAAAGTGCGTACGATAGTCTCAACTTGGGCCGTCTCTTGCACACCGAGCGCGGCTGTCGGTTCATCCATGATCGTGAGCTTCGAATGGAAGCTGGCTGTCCGAGCGATGGCCACGCACTGACGTTGGCCGCCGGACATGTTCTGGATGGTGTTGCGAATATTGGGGATCTTCACGCCCGTTTTTTCCAGCGCTGCAATCGTGTCGTCGCGCATCCCCTTATAGTCAAGCCGGCGGAAAGGGCCGAGCCAATTCCACATTGTCTTTTCACGCCCCAAGAATAGATTGTCAGGCACGTCAAGGTGATCCGCCAAAGCGAGGTTCTGAAAAACCGCTTCGATCCCAGCCTCACGGGCAGCCAACGGTCCGGAAAAATGAACCGACTTGCCATCGAAAATGATATCGCCGCGGGTGCGCTGCTCGACGCCCGTGATCTGACGCACGAAGGTCGACTTTCCAGCGCCGTTATCCCCCATGATCGCCACATGCTCGCCCTTGTGCAGGATGAAATTCGCACCTTCCAGCGCATGTACGCCGCCATAGTGCTTGGTCAAATCTCGTGTCTCCAGCACAATGTCATCCATGTCTTGCAGCTCAATTCCGCTCATTTCGCTCACTCCCCTAAGACCGCATCGAACTGCGGCTCTGGCGCCATTGGTCAAGAACAACCGCCCCAACGATGATCGCGCCCTTCACCATCTCCTGGTAGTAGGCATCGAGTTTGAGAAATGTGAAGCCGGAGATGATGACACCGAAAATCAACGCGCCCAGTACCGTGCCGATGATGGATCCACGGCCCCCGGCCAAAGATACGCCACCGATTACCGTCATGGCGATGGCATCAAGCTCGTACATCACCCCCATACCAGCCTGTGCGGTCAGGTTCTTCGATGACAGGACGATAGCAGCGATTGCGGCCAGCATTCCTGCGATCGCGTAAATCAGTACCTTCTGCCGAGCCACGTTAATGCCCGACATCCGCGCCGCATCCTCATTTGAGCCAATCGCATAGGTATGCTTTCCGTAGACCGTGAAGCGCAGGATCAGGTGAAATAGGATGGCAAGGCCAATGAAATATACAACCGGCCACATTCCTCTTCCCAAGGCAGCATAGCTTTCTGTCGGGAAGGAAATCGGGTTGCCGTTTGACCACCATTTGGACAATCCCCGAGCAGAAACCATCATGCCGAGTGTCGCGATGAATGGGGGTATACGCGTGTAGGCGACCAGTGCCCCGTTGATCAGACCTGCAGCCAGACCACAGCAAAGGCCAACTACGATTGGCACGATAACGGGCAGGTCCATGGCCCAAGGGCCGAAGATTGCCTTCGGGTTGGGATTTCCGTTTACCAGTTCGGTCTGTGCGAAGCTCATCACGATCATCGCCGTGGCCCCGACAATTGAACCGGAAGAAAGGTCGATACCCCCTGAAATGATGACCTGGGTTACGCCAAGTGCAATGATGCCGACAATGGAAACCTGCAAAATGATGATGTTCAGGCGGGCCCAATTGAAGATCGCATCAACATTGTCCCGCGTATTGAACAGAAAGGAATCCCCGTAAAGAATTCGCCCAAGCCCTTCGAACGCAACAACGATTATCGCAAGCGCTATGAACACGTTCAATTCCTGGGGGCGGGCTTTCTTCTTAGGGTCGTATTTCAGGCCGCCGATGCCATGTGCGCTGTCAGACATACCGCTTGCTCCCTGTGGCGTCGAATTCCATTGGGGTGAAGAGCGGCGCATTTGCCGCGCCGCTCTCGACGAGTAGTTCTTTTGGGGTCGAAGATCAGTTCTTCGACAGATACTGATCAATGTTGGACGGGGTCACGAGCTCGAATGGAACCCATACAGTCTGTTCGACGTCTTCGCCCTTGGCAAGCGCGACGGCTGCATTCAACGATCCCGATCCCTGCGCCGCCGCGTTCTGGAACACGGTCACGTCCAGATCACCCGCCTGCATTGCGGCCAGTGCGTCTTGTGTGGCATCCACGCCGCCGACCTGCACCGAAGCCATATCGATGCCAGCGGCCTTCATCGCCTGAATTGCGCCAATCGCCATTTCATCATTGTTGGCAATGACGCCGTCAAAAGCAGCGCCGGTCGACAACCAGTTAGTCATAAGGTTCTGAGCCTCGTCGCGCGACCAATTTGCGGTTTGTTGGTCAATGACGTTGACCTTAACAGCACATTTGCCGGCTTCTATCACGTCGTAGATGTCTTGTGTCCGCTGGACCGCAGCTTGGTTCGACAACTGGCCCTGCATCACATAAACATTCACTTCGGACTTGCCTTCAGCGGCCCAGTTGTCGCAAAGCGCCATCGTCTCGAGCGATCCAGAGTCCACCTCGTTCGAGGCTACAAACGCCTGGTTGTCGGGCAGGCTGTCCAAATTGATCGGCTGGCGGTTGACATAGACCAGAGGAACGCCGCCGGCTGCGGCAGCGTCCGACATCGCCTGAGTAGCGGACGTATCAACAGGATTCACAACGATTGCATCAACGCCCGAGGCGATGAAGTTGTTGATCTGGTCAAGCTGTTTGGCGACGTCATCCTGCGCATCTTCGATTTGCACCCCAATGCCATTTTCATCGGCATAGGATTGGATGCCATTGCGCAGAACGGTCAGGAAGTTGTCGTCAAAACGGGCCATCGACACGCCGACGTCTTCGGCTATTGCAGTAGTCGACATCAGTGCGGCAAAACCAGCAATCAAAATTGTCTTCTTCATAGTTTTCTCCCTTTGCAGTGTCCGGCACACCAATGTCATCGCCGGAGACCCCATATTCCGGGGTGGTTTGCCTTCGCTTCAGGCTGCTAGTGCCGCCAGTCGCGAAGAAATGAAATCGAACGATCGTCCAATCGCGGTCTGTGGGTCGGGCAGAGCATGAATTTCGGGCGAAAAGCACTCAAACGATACCGGGCCGTCATAGCCCGCCGCCAAAAGCGCGGCGATTTGCTCGACATTTCCGAGCCGGTCGCGGTCGTTGACCAGAACTCTGTGCTCATCCTCCATTTCTTCAATGGCCAGCGCCGGATCAACAAGCCCCGAAATATGGACGATTCCGGTGTACTCCGGAAAGATCGGCCCGCCTCCGGCGAGTGTGTGGTGGAATGTGTCATGGACCAGCTTGAACTGACTCCAGGCATCCAGTGCTTCGATAGTCTCAACCAAATCCACTTTCGAGCGCAAAGATGAGCGCAGAAAACCCAACGGCTCCACCAGCGCTATCAGCCCAGCATCTTCCAACATGGGTTTCACGGTTTTCAGTGCGATCCGCAGATTTGCATGTCTCTCGCCGTTTCCAAGCCCGGTCCCGTCATTTCGCGGAATCAGGCTGATTGTCTCTGCCCCGACCGCCTTTGCAATTCCGATCAGGATCTTCACTTCGTCCGCAATCGCATCGGACCAGCTGTTGAACGGATAGACCTGGCTAAGCCCGACCAGCCGCAAACCCTTGTCCTTCGCAAGAGCCCCGGCCACTGCAGGCGGCAGCCCATCAAACAGCGGGCGTTCAATATCGTTGCGGACCTCTACGCCGACGCAACCAAGCGCTGCAGCCAGATCCAAGAACGCCTCGTAGTCCAGCCGCGGGACCGTCATATGATTGAGTGCACGCTTCACGCAGCCCTCCCAAACCGCGAAGGCGAATGCGTCGCCTTGTCGCGGCAAGCTGACCGCAGCCGCCGATTCCGTCAATGAGTCGGCACCGAGATTCAGTCATTACTGACGCTTTTAAATGAAAAAGAATGATGTTTTTACGTCATCAAATGACTTCAGGTAGAACGATCCGCGCATCAAGAAAATGTTGCCCGATGGTGCCGTCGTCACCGTTCTCAATCGCCCCGTTCATCAGATTCACGGCTTCGGTGCAAAGCTCTCTCAAGGGGGTAACCAGCGCCATCCGGACATAGCCGTCCAGCAGTCCTGCGCGGCTCTCGGCAGTCAATTCATTTACCACCAGCGCCACCTCATCAGGCGCACGGACCTCTCGCAGCGCGGCAATCGCACCTTCCATGCCACCGCCCGCCACATAGATGCCACGCAGATCCGGGTGGCGGTGCATCAGATCCAGCGTCGCCTCGTAGGTCAACTGGCGGGTCTCAAGGTTAACCAGCGTATCGAGAACCGAGAATTCCGGGGCGCTGTCGCGCAGGAAGGCCCGAAACCCGACCTCCCGCAGATCGTGGCCGTGCCAGCGGTTACCACCGACGAAGAGGGCAAGTTTTCCGGGTTTTGAACAGGTCCGCGTTATCGTCCACGCCGCCTGCCGGCCGATCTTGATGTTGTTCAAGCCCAAGTAATTACGTCGAATTCCCTGTGCAAAGTCATTGAGCATCGAGAAAGTGGGCACTCCCTTGTCACGCAAATCCTGCACCACCTGGTCCAGCGTGCGGTGGTTGACCGCAATGGCGCCAATGGCATCCACCTTGTCGCCCAACTCGCGCAGCAGCCCGGCGAACTCCTGCGGCGACTGAGACTGCGCAAAACGGATGACCGCGTGACCCCTGATGTCGCTCCGGGCCGCTACTGCGCGTTCAATCTCCTGACGGAAGTTCTTGTAGAATTCCTGCTTTTCCTTGAGCAAAATGAAGCCGAAGCGCCGCTCTGGCACTACCTCAACCAGGCGCGAGTTGATCAGCCCTTTGCCATGATACCCGATCCGGTGCGCTGCTGCGGCGATCTTGCGTATAGTGTCCTCGCGGACAGTCACCCGTCCGTTCAGCGCTCGATCGACCGTCGAAACGCTCACATTTGCCGCTTTGGCGACATCCTTGACTGTAGGCCGACGCGCCATGTTCCCTCAATTTACAAAAATCCCAGATAAACTTTACATCATGAATGACGTTTTTCCAGCGCATAACTCTTCTTGTCGGATCAAGACCGTGCAGCGGCTGAACCAAGGTTGCGTAGCCTCTGATTGAAACCGGTTGCAAAATTTTGACCATTTCGTTCAGACTGCCGCCCGATGTGCCCCTTTTGGCAGAGGAACAAAGAAACCATGGCGGTAACTCTTTCGGACGTGGCCCGAAAAGCCGGCGTGTCCAAATCTGCAGCATCTCGGACCTTCACGCGCGGCGCCTCCGTCTCAGAAAAAACTCGCCTGAAGGTCGAACGCGCGGCTGCCGAGCTGGGCTACAACCCGAACGTGCTTGCGTCGAGTCTGACTACTGGCCGGACCAAGCTGGTTGGTCTCATATCAAACAACTTCGCAAATCCTTATTTTCTTGAAGTTTTCGATTGCTTCACCAAGCACCTGCAAGACGCCGGTCTGCGCCCTCTTCTGGTCAATCTCAGCGATGCGCAAGATGCCGAACGTTCCTTGCGTCTACTCCTTCAGTACAATGTGGATGGCGTCATAGTGGCCTCATCGACCTTACCGCCCAGCTTTGCGGCCGCCTTTCACCGTGCCGGATTGCCAATCGTCCACGCCTTCGGCTGGTCCGCGGCCACACCCCGCAATCACCTTGCCAGTATTGACAACATTGAAAGCGGTCGCTTGGCAGCGCGCAGCTTGCTGGCGCGCGGTTATCAGCGGATCGCTTTCTTGGGAGGCCCAAAGGAAGCCGCCACCACTCAGGATAGGCTGGCTGGATTTCTTCAAGCGGCGCGTGGCGCCGAAGTCAGCCTGTCTTTCACCACCGCCTATTCCTACGCAGCCGGCCGGACCGAGATGCAGCAACTGCTGCTGCGGGGAAGACCTTCCCAAGCCTATTTCTGCGGCGACGACGTGATTGCCATCGGCGCGATGAGCGCGGCCAAAGAGGTCGGGCTTCGCATACCCGATGACATCGGCTTCCTGGGCTTGAACGACATGGCCATGGCCGGCTGGCAACAGATCAACCTGACCACCATACGTCAACCGCTCGACGCAATCATATCGGCGACTGTCACCATGATACGCGAAAGCATCGACGTCCCGGAACGGCCGATCAGGACCCAGCTTTTCCCATGCGAGATCGTCGAGCGCGGAACCCTTCTCCCATTGCTCTAGCGGAACATGGGCGGACGCGCATCAATCCACTTGCCGTCTGACTTGCCACTTTCCGCTACCGCGTAAACCGCCGCCATCGACCGCAGGCCATCTTCGGCACGCGGATAAAGGTCTGCTGCAGAGTCCGTCAAACGCCCCTCTCGACCAGAACGGATCGCTTCCGCGAGGTCCTTGTAGATATTGCCAAAGGCCAGTGGCATGCCTTCGGCATGACCGATTGTGACGCGCGACGTCCGATCCGCTTCGGGCGACAGGCCAGCTTCGCCACGCTCTATGACTTGAAGTCGTCCGCCGAGTGGCATCCAGAACAGCTGATTGGGCTGCTCCTGCATCCAGCGCAACCCACCCTTTTCGCCAAAGACCTGTAATGTCAGCCCATGTTGACGCCCCAAAGCGATGGATGAAGTCCACAGCCTCCCAACTGCGCCGCCGTCAAAGCGCAGATTAACCATGGCATCGTCTTCCAGAACACGGCTTGGGATGCAACTGACCGTGTCAGCGCTCAACCGCGTCACCTCTTGGCCGATCACGAAGGAGGCCATGTGCAGCGCGTGAATGCCACAATCGGCGAATTGCGCCGAAACGCCCGCCTGTGCCGGGTCATATCGCCAACGCACGCGCGGGTTCTCGGCATCGGCGGCATCAGCGTGATGGCCATGTGCGAATTCTGCTTTCACCAGACGGATCCTGCCAAGATCGCCACGCGACACCATCGCCCTCATGTGGCGTACAAGCGAATAGCCTGAATAGCCGTAGTTCACCGCGCAGATGCGCCCTGTCGCTCGCGCAATCTTCACGATCTCTTCGCCTTCAGCGACCGTAATGGT
Source organism: Paracoccaceae bacterium (assembly GCA_024642725.1). Lineage (GTDB taxonomy): Bacteria > Pseudomonadota > Alphaproteobacteria > Rhodobacterales > Rhodobacteraceae > JAHEAO01. The sequence continues at coordinate 17,604 of JAHEAO010000021.1, forward strand.
CATCGGTTTCTCACAAAGAACGTGAAAGCCCGCTTCCAGGAAAGCCTTTGTTATCTCGAAGTGGGTCGCATTCGGGGTCGCCACGGTCACAAGGTCGATCCGGTCTGCGCGACCTTGCTCGCACTGCAGCATTTCCTTCCAGTCGCCGTAGGATCGTTCTTGTGCCAGCCCCAGTCGTTGCCCATACGCACGGCCTTGCTCCGGCCGGTGGTCGAGCGCCCCCGCGACAAAGGAAAATTCGGCGTCAAGCCCGGCGGCCAACCTATGCGCCGGGCCGATCTGACTACCCTCGCCACCACCAACCATACCCCAATTCAGCTTTGCCATTTCAAGTCTCTCCTAAACAAAGCCGATGGATCGAAGGAAATCGCGGTTCGTCCGCGCATCGTCCAATGGCGAAATATCCAACGTCGGATCGCAATCCTGCTCGACCGTGCACCAACCATCGAACCCGGCATCAAGCAGCACTTGCCGCACGGAAGCGAAGTCAACATCGCCCTTCCCGAGGTTGCAGAATATCCGCTGACCGCAAGCCTCGTAGAAGTCCGTCCGGTTGGCGACCACTTGTCGTTTGACAACTGGATCGATGTCTTTGAAATGGACATAGGCCATGCGGTCCATATGCCGGCGCATGAAAGCCACCGGGTCAAAGCCCGCGTAGGAATGGTGCCCCGTGTCGAGACAGATTTTCAGCACTGCGGGATCGACTTCGTTCAGCAAACACTCCAGTTCGGGCTCGAAATCTATGAAGCCGCCTGCATGGGCATGGATGCTGACCGTGAGGCCAAAGGTTTCCGCCCCCATCCGGGCAATCGTTTCGATCCTATTGCGAAAGGCCTGCCATTCGGCGATTTCCATCCGCTCCGCCTCAGCCCAGCGGCCCGCAGTTGGAGCACGCCTTGGCGAAATGGAATCGATGAGGACAAGATGCCTCGCCCCATGCGCGACAAGCGATTTGCAGGTTCGTTCGGCGGCATCGACGACGTCGCGCCATCGCTCTGGATCGTGGAAAGGCTGGAACACGACCCCGCCGATCAACTTCAGGCGGTACTCTGCCAGCCCCTCGGCCAGTTCATCCGGGTTTTCCGGCATATAGCCCACCGGACCAAGTTCGATACCTTCGTAGCCCGCTTCGGAACATTCGCGCAGCGTCTGCTTCCACGGCGGGTTTCGCGGATCGCCTGCAAATTCCACACCCCAGGAACAGGGCGCATTCCCGATATTGATCGTCATGTCTCGATCCTAGTCAGATGCAACCGGGGTCCATCGCCCGGTCTGTGAGGATGTGAGCGCCGCGTCAACCACCTCTGCTACGGCCAGACCGTCGCGGAAAGTGGGCCAGACAGCCGTGCCGGTTTCGATCGCGGTCAGAAAATCCCGCGCCTCGATGATGATCTGATCCTGATAGCCCGTGCCATGGCCGGGCCCCAGACAGAAAGACTTGTAATCAGGATGGGCGGGCCCGGTCAGGATCTTACGGAACCCACGTCGGGCCTCATCGCCGTCGGCCTCGTAAAGCCAAAGTGCGTTCTGATCCTCCTGATCGAACCGGATCGCGCCCTTTGTGCCGAAAATCTCGTAGGCATATCCCATCTTTCTGCCGGTCGCGATACGGCTGGAATAGATGTGCCCCATGACGCCTGAGTTGAACCTGCACATGATCTGGGCGTGATCATCATTGCTGACCCGCCCGCCGGGGCGTTCTTCGTGCACGCATTCGACATCAGCCATGACACTTGCGATCGGCCCCATCAGGGCAAGAGCCGCGTTTATCGGATGCGGTGCAAGGTCCCCCATGTTGCCGTTTGCAAGACCCTCGCACCGCCAGCTGAACGCTATGGCGGGATCGGCGAGAAAATCCTCGGTATGCTCGCAGCGAAAATAGGTGGGCCGGCCAATCGCGCCCTCTGACAGCAACTGCCGCGCGAACTGGCTGGCCGGTGTGCGAATGTAGTTGAACCCGATCATATTCACCACGCCCGCCGCTTCGGCCATTGCAACCATTGCGCGGGCATCTTGCAGCGTTGAAGCCAGCGGCTTCTCGCACAGGACCGGTTTGCCTAGCGCCAGCGCCGCCTCGGCGATGGCGCGATGACTATCCTGCGGCGAGGCGATGACGACTGCCTCTACCCCAGGATCAGCTACCAGCGCCTGCCAATCGGTCGCGGCCCGACGGAAACCGTAGGCAGCGCGATAACGTTCGGCGCTTGTTGCGTTCGATGCGGCAATCAGTTCCAGTCGTGGGCGAAGCGCGGTATCGAACACGGCACCGACCGATGCCATTGCAACCGAATGGGCCTTTCCCATGTAACCGCCGCCAACGATTCCGATGCCGATCTCTGCCATAGAAAGCACCCTCCCGCCTTTCTTGCAACCGGTTGCAAAATCTGTATCGTCGTCGTCAATCTGTCGCAACAGCAATTTTCGGTATGGCCGATGGCGGACCTTGAAAGATTGAAGGGTAAGAGCTTCCTCGTGATCGGACGGGCGGGAATGGATTTCTACGCCGACCCGCCAGGCACCCGGCTGGAACGGGCGACGACCTTTACGGCGGCATTGGGCGGCTCTTCCGCCAACATCGCGGCAGGGCTGACAAGGCTCGGCTGCGACGCGGCGATCGTAACTTGCGTCTCGGATGACGCCGTCGGACGGTTCTGCATTAACCAGCTTGACGCCTTCGGCATCGACCACCGTTTTGTTCGGACAGAAGGAGGCGAGGCGCGCAATTCCCTTGCCGTGGTCGAAACGCGACCGCAGGACACGCAATCGGTCATCTATCGAAACGGCGCCGCCGACTTCGCGATGAATGAAAATGATGTGTCCACCCTGCCCTATCACGGCTATTCCGCGCTTGTAACGACCGGAACGGTCTTCGCCGCTGAACCGTCCCGCAGCGCGGCTTTCCGGGCTTTCGACCTGGCCCGCGCCGCCCAATTGCCGATCATCCTCGACGTCGATTACCGCCCCTATTCCTGGCAATCTGCCGGGGAAGCAACCAGCGTCCTGACCCGTGCGGCGGCTGGCTCCGACATCGTCGTCGGCAATGACGTCGAATTCGGTTTCCTGGCAGGTGACCCGCTCAAGGGCCTGCAAGAGGCCCGCAATCTGGCTCGCGACAGCGCACAGATCGTCATTTACAAGATGGGCGAAAAAGGGTCGATCACGATCTCGGCTGATCGTGAGACCCGCACCGGCATTTTTCAGACTAAGGCCATCAAGCCCACTGGGGCAGGTGACAGTTTCCTGGCTGGTTTTCTTGCTTCCCTCGCCGAGGGACGGCCGCTTGACGAGGCAGTTCAACGAGGCACAGCGGCGGCGGCTATCGTGGTTTCGCGTGTCGGCTGCGCGCCGGCATCACCGACCAGAGAAGAAATTGACGGGCTGATCGCCCAGACGACAATGCTTCCTTCAGACTAGGACAAGCCCATGCACATCCCGCCCTACGACAACGCAAACCAGCCAATCGTTGATGCCGACCATGATCTGGTGCCACTCAACTACTTCAACATCGTAAAGCTGAAAGCAGGCGACACTTTCGACTACCGGGTCGAAGGGTACGAAACATGCGTCGTTCCCGCCACCGGAACAGTAACAGTTAGTGTGGCCGGTGAGACCTTTGCGGAGATCGGAAATCGCGGCGCGGATGTCTGGGACGGCGAGCCGGAAGGCGTCTATGTGCCGAGCGGTGCAGCCGTGCGCATCACCGCACGCACCGACACCGAGACTTTCATCGCAGGGGCCAAGTATGCAGAGGTGCTGAAGCCTTTCGCGATCAGGGCCGCCGATCTGGATTGCGTGCAATATGGCAGCGACGACACCAAGACACACCGAAAGATCAAGCACATCCTCGGGGCTGGCCATCACGACCGCGTTGGCCGCCTGCTGGTCAGCGAATTGTTTACCGTCGGCGCCGGCGGCTGGTCGGGTTTTCCGAGCCACAAGCATGACACCGACCGGCTCCCGGACGAAACGCGCCACGATGAGACCTATAATTTCCGCTTCAAGCCCGACTATGGCTCCGGCCTTCAGATGCTCCAGCGTGTCGACAATGAACCGGGAGATGCCTATCACATCGTCAATGGTTCGACCGTTCTGATCGACAAGGGGTATCATCCCTGCTGCGCTCTGCCGGGCTATCAGATGTATTATTTCACCATTCTTGGTGGTCTCAGCCAACGCAGCCTGAAACAGTATTTCCAGCCAACCCACGCTGAGCAGTTGCACACGATCCCCGGCATCATGGATATGGTAGCAAAATTCAAATGACCCGCGCCACCCTGTCCGAGGTACTGCAGCCCGCGCTTGCGCAGAACTATGCAGTCGCTGGTCTTGTCTGCCTCGGTTGGGAAGACGCCCGCGCCTTCGCCGCAGCCGCCGAGGCCGAAGGCACTCCGGTCATCCTTCAAGCCGGTCCGGGCGCGCGCGCGCACATGCCACTCCCGGTTTGGGCCGCGATGTTCCATGGCCTCGCCGAAAGCACTTCGGTTCCGGTTGTTCTTCACCTCGATCACGGGGCGTCCGAAGAAGAATGCCGCATTGCCATCGAGGAAGGCTTCACTTCGGTCATGTTCGACGGCTCGCGCCTGCCTCTCGACGAAAACATAGAACTGACCGGGAGGATCGCGGAAATGGCCCATCGGGCTGGCGTTTCCTGCGAAGGCGAGATTGGCTTTGTCGGCTACCAAGACGGCCAGACTTCGATCGGCACCAACCCGGATGAAGCCGCACGCTTCGCTGCGGAAACCGCCATCGATGCCATGGCCATATCAATTGGCAATTTGCACCTGCAGACTGCGCCGGAGGGACGCATTGACGAAGCGCGACTGCGAGCGATTGAAACGATGACGAAAACACCGCTGGTCCTGCATGGCGGTTCCGGCTTACCACGCGATCTGCGCAGCAGACTGGCGCGAAAGTCCAATGTCTGCAAGTTCAACATCGGAACAGAGCTTCGCCTGGCTTTTGGTGACAGCCTTCGCGCAACGTTGGCCCGCGACCCGAACGTCTTTGACCGCATCGCGATCCTCGGCGCGACGGAGGCGACCCTGACGACCCTTGCCCGCCGGATCATCCGCGACCTTCGCTAACCTTGCTCATAACCCATGTTGCGAAAGGCAGGCCGCGACGCGTTCATTCGGAGAGGGTGATGCACAGGCCCGAAAATGCTCCGCCATGGGGGCCCATACCTCACCACCAACAAGAGTTGGGCAAGTACAATCCGGCTTGGAATGGGTCAGACCTTAGCCCATTATTGTGATCCCAGCAGTGCATTAGAACAATCGCATGATGTCAGACCAGAAACCGACCTTCAGAGGTGCCACCCATTTTTGGCGAGAGAGCTCGCTTTCGACCCAGTTCGCGGTGATCGGTGGAATCGTGATGCTGATTGCGATGCTTGTGGCCGGGCGCTGGGTTTCTGCGCGGATCGAAGAGGGGGTCGTGCGCAATACAGCCAATGCAACCGCCCAATACATGGAAAGTTTCATCTCCCCGCTCAGTCAGGATCTAGCGGATTCTGACACCTTGTCGCCCGGGGCAAAGCGCGCTCTGGAAGAGATTTTTTCCAACACCCCGTTAGGTGACAGAGTTGTCTCGTTCAAGATCTGGAAAGAAGGTGGGCATGTTGTAGAGGCCAGCGACAAAGCAATCATCGGCAAGATCTTTGAGGTCACTGAAAACCTCGAAATGGCCTGGAACGGCGAGTTGCGCGCCGACTTCGAGGACTTGAACGACATCGAAGATCAAGGCGAAAATGCGCTTGGCCTGCCGCTGCTCGAAATTTACAGCCCAATCCGCGAAGTCTGGTCGGGGCGAATTATCGCCGTGGTGGAATTCTACGAAGTCGCCACCGATCTGAAACGGGATCTGGTTGAAGCCCGGCGGAGTAGTTGGGCGGCGGTTGCGCTTTTGATGCTTGCGATTGGCGGCAGTCTTTACGCGATCGTCCGGCAGGGAAGCCGCACTATTGACAGGCAGCGATCAGCCCTCAAGCAGCAACTTGCAGAGTTGTCGAACCTTTCCGAGCGCAATCAGGAACTTAGGCTGCGGGTCCAGAACGCGGCAGCGCGCGCCTCGGCCATGAATGATCAGGCACTTCGCCGAGTTGGTGCGGATCTGCATGACGGTCCGGCTCAACTTCTCGGATTTGCAGCGCTACAGATGGACCGCCTTGACAACGCCGTCACGAGCAAGGGAGCGAAAGCGGACCTGGCTTCGGTGGCCAGAGCGGTACAGGATGCGATCCGAGAAATCCGCACGATTTCGCGCGGCCTGTCGCTCCCTGAAATCGAAAGCCGGGCGCCGTGCGAGCTGGTCCGGGGCGTCGCAGACACTCATACAACCCGGACCACGACAGCCGTGGATTTTCAATGCAGCCTTCCGGACACGTTGGATCTGTCTCCGGCCATAAAGATTTGTCTTTACCGATTTGTTCAGGAAGGACTGAACAATGCATGGCGGTATGCTCATGGCAAAGGTCAGGGGATTAGGTTGAGTTGCAAAAACGGTAAGCTGAACTTGTCCGTCTACGACGATGGCCCAGGTTTTTCGGACCGCCTGACACAGCCCGGCATTGCCGATGACTTCAATGGACTCGGATTGAAAGGGTTGCAGGACCGGGTGGAGAGTCTTGGTGGTACCTTTGAGGCAAGAGACCGACCCGGTGGCGGGGCGGAGATCTCGATGGAATTGGAAATAGGGGAACAATGATGGAGCGGATCACGGTGGTCATCGCAGACGATCACCCACTTTACCGTGAAGGCGTCGCCCGCACCTTGTCCGATGACAGCGGACTTCTTGTGATTGGCAAAGCCGAAGACGCTCGCGGCGCGGTGGAACTAGCAGAACGACTGGCCCCAGACCTGGTCTTGCTGGATATCTCTATGCCGCATGGCGGCGGAATTGGAGCGCTGCGCGGTATTATGGCACTTCCGGTGCCCCCGAAGGTGGCGATGCTGACGGTCTCTGAAGAGGATGACGATGTCATGCAGGCTTTGCGCGCCGGAGCATTGGGCTACATCCTGAAAGGCGTAGGCTCTCGGGAGTTGGTAGGCGTCGTCAAGGACATCATGAGGGGGCAGACCTATGTCTCGCCCACCTTGGCTGCGAAGATACTGGGCGCAATGCGCGCAGATGGTGCGCCAAGACGCGAAATGCACCCGATGGACGATCTATCAAAAAGAGAAGAGGACATCCTTAAACTGGTGTCCGAAGGCAAGAGCAACAAGGAGGTTGGGAACCTCCTCCGCCTGCAAGAGAAGACAGTTAAGCACTACATGACCTCCATTCTTCAGAAGTTGCACGTGCGCAACCGGGTCGAGGCCGCAGTTCTTGCAAGAGATCACTGGAAAACCTAGCGCTGCGCGGGAAAGTCTCTCTCAAAACTGGCCGACGAGCACTTTAAGGCGGCTAAGGTCCTTGTCGGTCGCTGTTCGGCTCACGACAGTGTTGCCATTCGGATCACGCAGGATGTATCTCGTGCCCCGAAGCTCTTCCACCCAACCGGCTGCGTCCGTAATCTGAAGTGCCGCTTGCTGGCTGTTCACCAACGCGAATCCGGCGACGCCAGCCTGACGCTTCTTCTGGGCAGTCAGACGTTGCAGTTCCCTGATCCGGTTGAGGTCGCGTCTGTTCGCCCTGTGCCGCTCTCTCAGCTTCCCATCCGCGCCTACGGATTCGTAGGTTCCCCCGGCAATGCGTTCGACACTGCCGTCAACGAAATACAGCGCGATCACGTTGCGACTGAAGATATTGCCAGCGTCAGACCCACCCGATGACGTCTTGGCCGACCCGGAAGCCTTGCTACCGCTTTGCGAACCAGTGCCTCCGGAGGTTCCGCTGCCACTGCTGCTGCTGCCGCTACCGCTGCTGCCACTGCCGCTGTTACTGCCGCTACCACTGCTGCCACTGCCGCTGCTGCCGCTGCTGCCGCTACCGCTGCTGCCGCTACCACTGTTGCTACTGCCGCTGCCGGAATTGTCGCTGTCCCGGTCGTCATCCCGGTCGTCATCCCGGTCGTCATCCCGGTCGTCATCCCGGTCGTCATCATCTGAATCTGAGCGTTCCCGCGCGTCGTCATCGGATCTGTCTTTTGCGATCGCTGTCCCGTCTGCCCACTGGAAAGGCACAGTCAGGATCGGCAACCCCACGATCAGAAGAAGGGCCAGAGCCGATATGCGGAAGCCTGCATGAAGCCGAAAAGATCGCGTCACCTTGCTAGTCCCCCACTTCCTGACCGGGTTTGTCATCGCAATGCCGATTACCGAATCTGCATCCCCCCGGGCTAACGGACGCCGGGGGAGATGCAACTGCGGTGGTTCACGTCTCAGCGCAGCGCCACGAGCCGGTCAACATCGGCCTGAGTCGCACGGCGCTGCTCGACGGTACGGCCAGCAGGATTCTTCCGTTCATAACGCCCGTTTTCGACTTCTTCTTTCCAACCATTGGAGTACACGACTTCAATGCTGGTGGCAGTCGATTCAAACTTGACGACTCTGATACCTTTTCCGCCGTTACCGCCACCGATGGTGCTGGAATTGCTGCTCTGATTGCTGCCAGACCAATGGTCGTCACCCGAGGAGTGATGGCTGTCGTCATCGTCACCGCCGCGGCCGCGTCCACGATGATCATCATCGTCGTCATCATCGTCACTGCCATGGCCACGGTGATCGTCATCGTCATCGTCATCGTCATCATCGCCACCGCCATGGCCGCTGCGATCGTCGTCGTCGTCACCGCTGCGGCCACTATTGTCGCGGTCATCGGAGTCGTGATCGTCTCCGCCGCGTTTGGCATGAGCCATCGAGGAATGCAGGTTGATGAATCCCTTGCTGGTTCCCAGATCGAATTGCACAGGCATGGCCGCGAATAGAGCCGCAACGCAGACTGCTGATAGAATCCTCGTTGAAGATTGCATTGTGAAGTTCATGTCGTAGTTCCTTACCTTAGGGTTCGCCGCATTTGGCGGGGCAATGACCTTGCGTCTCATGGAGTGGCCGCCTCAGATAGTCCTCGCCGACCTTTGCCCTGATCTGTCGGACCAATGCTTTGAACAATACACCCAAGGTCCGAGGCTTTCGTCGGACCAAAGTCCGGTGAATCCGGATTGCCGAGAATCTATCCTCTCCCTGCATATCCGAGTCCCTAACATGCAGGAGATACTCCCGATGACATTGGCCAGAGACTCTTCCGCACTTCGCGTCCTCTTTTTGTGTTCTGCATTGTTCGCCAGCACTGTGCCCGCCCATTCGGTCGACAGCGGAGGAAGCAACAGCGCCACTAACGTCTCCCAGCCAGGCTATGCGGAAGGAAAAGCCGCTGCCGATGCAGGGCGCTACCAGAAAGCAATCAGCATCTTGTCGGAAGTTGTCAAAGCCGAAGCCAATAATGCCGATGCCTGGAACCTGCTCGGCTATTCGAGCCGTAAACTCAAGAAGTATGAAAACGCCGCGAAGTATTACAATTACGCCCTGCAACTCGACCCCAATCATCTGGGTGCGTTGGAGTATCAAGGCGAGCTGTTCATTGACTTGGGAGCAGTTGACAATGCCAAAGCAAACCTCGCTAGGCTAAGATCCTTGTGTGGCAACTGCGAAGAATACTCCGACCTAAAGGCGGCTTTGACGGCGGCGGGCCAAAGCTGAAGATTCAAGGCGAAAAGCCTTCTGCCCCGCGCCATTTGACGAGATGTTCGTGTCGATCCGCGCCACGCTGGGGTAACATCCGACAATGCTTATTCAGCAAGCGGCAAACATCTGCGTGTCGCAATTTCTCTGAACCAAGAAAGCGAGTCCACACCGTCGACTTGGCTAGTTTGGCGTGTTCGGACCGGCTCGCCCTATCAAGCCAGCCAGCGGAACGGAAAGAATGACATTAGAAATGCCTAGCCTCACATCCTTTCAGGCCGCGCTTGGTGAAGGGGCGTTCTGGGATCACCGGGACCAACTCCTGTAGTGGGTGGACATAGACGCGGGCCTGATCCACCGGTTTGACCCAAGCTTATGAGAAAGCCGGACCTATGCATGGGGCGAGCCTATCGGCTGCCTTGCCGTTCGCGACCGTGGCGGCTTGGTGCTGGCCGCGAAGTCCGGTTTCTGGTTCCTTTATCTCAAGACCGGCACGAGGGACGCCATCAGCGATCCCGAAACCCATTTGCCGCGCAGCCGTTTCAACGACACGACGACCGACACCAAGGGCAGGTTCTGGGCCGGGTCGATGAAAGACGGCGGCGACGTCGAACCCTCGGGAAGCATCTATCGGCTCGACCCAGATTTTACTTTTTCTTGCTGGAAGGAGGGGCTTTGCACCGTGAATGGGCTTGCCTGTCTGACGCCAGACACGCGGCAAAGGCGCCTTGGAATACGGCACCGGTCCTAAAGTGAAGGTGCGACTGGATGTCGGGCCGGATGTCAGGGCATAGGACTTCTATTGACTGTCGACAGGTTGAAAAGTCAGTGACCTGGAATTCGGTGGCGTCGAGCCGTCGCGCAGCCGCCCAGACTTCTATTCTCCAGCGGCTTCAAAACAAATCGTCAGCGTGCGATGCCCTCGAACAAACGTGCGACGGCCTCGGCGCCCGGATCGTTATGGCCAGCGAGCTTGTCTGATGCGATATAGGTCGCACGGCCGGCCTTTGCCTTGGTAATCGTCGCCGTATTATCCGCGCCCTTCCGTGCGGCTTCAGCCGCCGCCGCGACCCCGCTTGGAAGCGCCTCGATTGCCGGCAAGAGGGCATCGACCATCGTGCGGTCGCCCGGTTGGGCCCCACCTACCTGCTGCACCCTTTCAAGGCCTGCACGAAGCGCCCCGACCATATCCATGCCGTTGGCCGATGCATCCCCTGCCGCAGCGAAAAAGATGGCGAGCAGGACGCCAGAGGAACCACCCATGGTCTGGCTCAATTCCAACCCGACGGCGCGATACAACTGCGTCAGGTCTGCCAGCGGCAAATTGTCGAGCGCACCTGTCAGGGCGCGCGCTGCCGTCGACAGCGTCGAGCCGGTATCACCGTCGCCCGACCTGGCGTCGAGCGCGTTCAAGTCCGACTCGGCGGCGATCAGCAACTCGCAACATCTGGCGATGAAGTCGCGATGCCCGGGATGGTCCGACGGCAATGGACGTACGGGTGCCAGACCATCGGGCAGCGGAAATGTCTGGACAGATGAGACCGGCAAACATCCGGGCCACGCCCATGGAGCGACCGGCGATGATAGTGCCGCCTCATCATCTCGACCGACCGGCAGCAAACTGACCGAGAAGCCCTGCATATCAAGCGATGTCATCAACGGAGCGGGGCCGACCATCCATCGGATCTGGTCGCCAATTCGTGATCGGACGAGTTCTTCGCAAAGGACGGACATCTCAAGCGGGGTTGTCCCCCCGAGGTTGTTCAACAGCGCAACATGAGGGCCCGGCTTGATTGTCGGCGCAAGCCGATCAACCACCATCGACATGGCGTCTCTTGCGTTGGTGTATTCAACCTGCTCGATGCCAGCCTCTCCATGAATGCCAAGACCCAGTTCCGCCTTACCAGCCTCGATCCGGCTTTCCTTGGGCGACCCCGGTACCGTGCAAGTATCGAGCGACATTCCGATCGATACGACGCCTTCGATCACCCGCTTCGCGGCGGCGGTGACCTTTTCGAGGTCCTCGCCCTGCTCAGCAAGCGCGCCGGCGATTTTGTGAACAAATAGTGTGCCGGCGACGCCCCGCGCCTGCGGCAACTCGGGCAACGCGATGTCGTCATCGACGATCACCATCCGAACCTTCAGGCCGAAAGCCCTCGCTCGTTCGGCGGCCAGACCGAAATTCAACCGGTCGCCGGTATAGTTCTTGACGATGAGCAGGCATCCGGGCTTGCCCGTGACAGCCAAGATCCCGGCCAGCACGGCATCGACCGACGGAGAGGCAAAGACGTCGCCACAGACGGCTGCAGTCAACATGCCGCGCCCGACAAAGCCGGCATGCGCCGGTTCATGGCCGGACCCACCACCCGAAACCAGCGCCACCTTCGACTTGTCCCAATCCGTCCTGATCGCGACCTTGATATGGGGGTATCCGTCCAGCCGTGCCAGGCGACCACCTGCCATTCGCAGGGCACCGTCCAGTGCCTCGGTAACAAGGGTTTCTTTGCTGTTGATGAATTGTCTCATAGCGAGGCCTCCCTAAGCGACGCGATCGCCGGCAGCGTCAAAGAATAGCGGGTTACGCGGTTGCACGGGCAGGCGGTCGCCCGGTTTCAGTTTGGTATGGACATCTGTAAGCGTGACCAGGTCGTGGCCTTCCAGTGAAAGATGCAGCCGGGTTTGGTCGCCCAGATGTTCAATGCGCTTGACCAATGCCTCTTTGCCACCGTCATGCGCGATATGCTCGGGCCTCAGTCCGATCGTGCTCGCCCCGGCGGGTGGGGCACCAAAGAGCGTTGCAGGCAGCGCATTGATTCTGGGCAGGCCCAAACGGCCTGCAACATAAAGGCTTGCTGGGTTCTCGTAGATTTGCCGAGGTGTCCCAAACTGCACCAGACGACCATGGTCCAAGACCCCGACATGGGTGGCCATGGTCATGGCCTCGATCTGATCATGCGTGACATAGAGCAACGTGGCGCCAAGATTGGCATGGATCCGCTTCAATTCAATCCGCAGATCCGCCCGGAGCTTGGCGTCGAGCGAACTCAGAGGCTCGTCCATCAGGTAAATGGCAGGGTCTCGTACAAGCGCCCGGCCTATGGAAACCCGCTGCATCTCACCGCCCGACAATTCGGTCGCCTTGTTGTCGAGCTTGTGCGAGATCTGCAGCACTTCGGCAACCTCACCGACTTTTCGGGCGATCTGGTCTTCGGGTGTCCTGAGTATCGGCGAACGCAGGGGGAATGCGAGGTTTTCGCGCACTGAAAGATGGGGATAGAGAGAATACTGCTGAAAAACCATGGCGACGTTGCGCTGTGCCGGGGTCTCGTTGTTGACGACGCGACCGTTGATGTGGATCTGGCCGGTGTCGGGCCGCTCCAACCCCGAGATCAGGCGCAGCGTCGTAGTCTTTCCGGCACCAGTGGGTCCAAGAAGCACCACAAAAGCTCCATCGGGCACAGTCATGGTGACGTCTGCGACCGCCTTTTCCAAGCCGAAGGATATCGAAATACCTGTCATCCGCACTTCAGCCATGACCAATGACCCCTTCGTTGAGATCAGACCGCAGCGCCTGTCCGCTTTGGCTGTCAAAAAGTGTGACCGTCGCCGCATTGAACTCGATCCCAACCGTTTCACCGACGCGCGCCGGCTGTTCCGCACCGATCCGCGCCTTGAGCGGGCCGTTTGACGTATCGAGCGTCACGATCTGCGTCGTGCCGAGATACTCGGTCGCCCGGACCTTGCCGCGGTACTCTCCTGCATCGACCAAACGCACATGTTCGGGGCGGACACCAAAGACCAGATCCCCGTCACGCGGTTCTCGCATTTCTGGCACGCCATGGCTGACCCCGCCCAAAGATATAGTGGTCGCGCCCCTCTCAACGCTGCCCCTGAACTTCAGGAAGTTCATTGCCGGTGAACCTATGAAATCGGCGACGAACATGGTTGCGGGCTTATCGTATATATCTTGTGGGGTCCCAAATTGTTCAATCACACCGTGATTCATGACGACAATCTTGTCTCCCATCTGCATTGCTTCAAGTTGGTCGTGGGTGACGTAGACGGTCGTCGCCCGCATCCGGTCGTGCAACGCGCGCAACTCCTCTGCCATACGCTCTCGAAACTCAGCATCAAGTGCGCCAAGCGGCTCGTCCATCATGAATGCTTTGGGGTTTCGGACGATCGCCCTGCCAAGCGCGACCCGTTGCCGGTCACCGCCCGACAAGCCACCGACGGGCCGGTTCAGGATGTCCTCGATCCCGAGGATACGCGCGACCTCTGCAACCTTCGCGCGCACTTGAGCGCGGGAGAAACCCTGGCTGACCAGCGGATAGCTAATGTTCTTGCGCACATTCATATGTGGATACAGTGCAAACATCTGAAAGACGAAGGCGATGTCGCGTTCGCTGGCCGGCTTCTGTCCAACCTCTTCGCCATCGATGTAGATCTCGCCGGAAGTGGGCAATTCCAGCCCTGCAATCATGCGCAAGGTCGTGGTCTTTCCACAGCCCGATGGTCCAAGCAGCATGAAGAACTCACCGTCTTCAATCTTGAACGTCGACGACTGCACGGCGGTGAAATTACCAAAGTCCTTGCGCAGATTCTTGATGATTATTTCTGCCATGACCTATTCCGGAAAATGGCTGACGATGATGAACATCACCGTGCCACTCAATGTTACGAAAAAAGAGTAGGTGTAGGCCCACAGGAAATAGGGCTGCATCAGCATAACGACACCCAGCGCGATAAGGATCGACGCGACCATTTCCCAAGGACCCCGGCGAAACTTCAGCAATCCGTTCAAGAACGTGCTCATTTCCTGACCGCTCCAAAGGTTATGCCGCGAAGCAGATGCTTGCGCAGGAAGATCGTGAAGATCATCACCGGCAGCAGGAACAGGGTCGCGCCGGCTGCAACGGCGGGCCAGTCCTGCCCCCCGACGCCGATGATCGTCGGAATAAAAGGCGGCGCGGTCTGAGCAGTGCCCGACGTCAAAAGCACTGCGAAAGCGTATTCGTTCCAAGCGAAGATCAAACAGAAGATCGCGGTCGATGCAATTCCGGTCGCAGCCTGTGGCAGCACAACCTTGTAGAAGGCTTGAAACCTCGTATAGCCGTCGATCAGCGCAGCTTCTTCATACTCGCGCGGAATCTCGTCAATGAAACCCTTGAGAAGCCAGACTGCCAACGAAATGTTGACCGCAGTATAAAGCAGGATCATCCCAAGATGCGTGTCCGAAAGGCCAAGTTTTCGGAACATCAGGAAGATGGGGATTGCCACCGCGATCGGCGGCATCATGCGCGTTGAAAGAATGAAGAACAGAAGATCATCCTTGAGCGGCACTTTGAACCGGCTGAAGGCATAGGCCGCTAACGTTCCGAGAAAGACCGACAAGAACGTAGACCCGAACCCGATGATGACCGAGTTCATGAACCGCTCACCATATCTGCTCGGCCCGGCGATCACCATGTCGCGGTTACGCACGATCTCTTCATACCATCTCTTAGGTGGTGGGAGTTGCGCCAACTGTTCTGGCGAAACCCGAGTGCGCGTAGTGAAAAGGTTCACATAGCCCTCGAGCGAAGGCTCGAAGAGAACCTTCGGAGGATAGGAAATTGAATCCACCGGCGACTTGAAGCCAGTCGTGATGATCCAGATCAGCGGCATGATCGTGATCAGCGCGTACAGCACGACCAAGGTTCCTGCGACCCACTTTTGGCGCCTGGATGGTTCGGTGATCGAATAACCGCTCATCTTTCCTTAACCTTGTTCAACGCCTTCACGTAGATCGATGCCAAGCCAAAAACTGTCACGAAGAGGATGATCGCATAAGCCGAGGCATACCCCGTCCGCCACTTCTCGAAGGCTTCTCGCTTCAGATTGATCGAAGTGAGTTCCGTCGTTGAACCCGGCCCACCACCGGTGAGCTGTACGACAAGGTCGAACATCTTGAAGTTTTCGATGCCGCGAAACAGGACTGCGAGCATCAGAAACGGTAGGACCATGGGAATTGTGATCGTCCAGAACTGCCGCCATTTCGACGCCCGATCGATGGCAGCGGCCTCGTAAATGTAATCCGGAATAGATCGTAATCCGGCAAGGCAGATGAGCATTACGAACGGCGTCCACATCCAGGTGTCAACGATAACGATTGCCCACGGCGCCAGTTTGACCGAGCCGATCATCTCGAAAGACGACGGGTCGACGCCGCTGAAAAACGCCACGACATAATTGAACAGGCCGATTTGGGGCTGGTACAGGAAGGTCCAGAAATTGCCCACCACGGCTGGCGAAAGCATCATTGGCAGCACGATGATCGTTGTCCACAAGTCATTGCCCTTGAATTTCCTGTTGATCAGCCACGCCAGCGTGAAGCCGATGAGGACCTGGAAGAAAATCGTCCAGAACAGGAAATGCGCAGTCGCCTGCATCGTGATCCAGATGTCGCTGTCCGTCAGAATGCGCTGGTAATTCTGAAGGCCGATCCATTCGACCTCTCGGTTCCGGTTGGCCTTGAAATCCGTGAAGCTAAGGCGGATCGTCCAGATCAGCGGAAAGATGTTGACGGCGAGCAATAGAAAGATCGTGGGCGCCACGAAGATCCAGGCGATAGCCCGGTCGCTCAAGCCACGTATCCGGCGCGCCATTTCTGGCGGCGTTGCCCCGGCCGCGCGCTGTATCGGTGATTGCGACATTGTTCTGACCCGTCTGACTGGCTTAGGCTGCGCGGGCCAGGGCCCTGCCGCGGCCGCGCCGTGCGAGTGATTGGCTGCGGACGAAACGCCCGCAGCCGGTCCTCACTTCAGAGCTTACCTTCGTCCTCGAACGTCTCCGTCCAGTCCTCGATCAAGAGATCAAGTGCTTCCTGAGCCGTGCCGACATCCGCAACGACATAGTCGTGTAGCCGTTTCTGCATCGCCAGAAGCAGTTCAGCGTAGACCGGTTCCTGCCAGAAGTCCTGCACGCCACCCATTGCTTCCAGGAAGTCTGCGGCAAATGGCTGGCTGTCCTTAAAGCCGGGGTCATTCAGCACCGAGTTGTGGCAGGAGTAGCCACCGAGCGACCACCATTTGGCCTGCACATCGGGTTGTGCAAACCACTTGATGTAGTCAAGCGCGGCGTCCTGATGTTCCGAGTAAGACACGACCGAGATACCTTGCCCGCCGAGCGTCGACGCCGCCACATTTTGCGGCGGGTTTACGAAGAAGCCGATCTTGTCGCCGCCAACGTCCGGATCCTGGTAAAGCCCGGGGAAGAAGGCGAACCAGTTCATTGCCATGGCGACCTGCCCGGACTTGAAGGCATCCAGACCCTGTTCCATGTAGCTGTCAGTGTAGCCCGGAGGGGTCGCGGTCTTGTAGAATTCCTTGTAGAACTCCAACGCCTCAACGGCCTCGGGCGAATTCACCGCACCGGCCATATCATACTCGCCCGGTGTGTTTTCATATTTGAAACCCCAGGCATAGAGAGCACCAGTGGCCCCCATCGTGATGCCTTCCGATCCACGCTCCGTGAAGATCGCGGCTCCGTAACGGGTTTGTCCGTCGATATCGCGTCCCTGGAAGAATTGCGCGATCTGCAACAGTTCCTTCTGGGACTGCGGCTCGCGCAGGTCCTGCCCCGTGGCTTCCTTATAGGCGGCCTTGATGTCGTCGCGTTCGAACCAGTCCTTGCGATAGAACCAGCCGTTCGCGTCACCCATTGCCGGAAGTGCGTAGTAGTTCGGAGTGCCCTTCGGCCAGGTCGAATAGGCATAGACCGTCGCCGGGGCAAAATCGTCCATACTGATAGAATTGGCGTCGAAGAAGTCGTTCAGCTTAACGTAGTGCCCGTTCTCTGCCCCGCCGCCGATCCACTGGCTATCGCCGATCAGCAAGTCGCAAAGCTTGCCGCCCGAGTTCAACTCATTCAGCATGCGGTCGGCGAAGTTCGGCCACGGCACAAATTCGAAGTGCATCGTGTTGCCGCTTTGCGCCTCATATTCCTTTGATAATTCAACAAGCGCGTTTGCAGGGTCCCAGGCGGCCCAGCACAGTGTCAAATCTTCGGCCCAGGCAGATGCCCCACCCAGCAGCACTGCCGACGACAGCGTCGAGGCAGCAATCGTTGTGAATTTTCTCATTGGTATTCCTCCCATGCACTCTTCCGGAATGCCCCAGACAGAATCGAATCGCTCCGGAGAATGCGTTGACGGTACGGCAGCGCCGCTTGTCCTGTAAAGAAATAAATGAGGAGCGCACCTCATTTCTAAATGTTGCCACAACTAGCTGAATATGCTACATATTTCATTATGATGGGGCAAATTACATGCAGCACGACTGATTTTGCGCGACCGATCCGCCCCGCGCAGACTTTTCGTGTCGGCAATCGGAAGATCAGATTTTATTCATGTAATTCAATATACTAACTTTCCGTCCTTCCGCCTGGTTCCGAAGAGGCTAGTGATTAGGCTAAGAGGGCGCAGTCAAGGAAACTAGGAATCCGATGTACGCTCGTCAGAAAGTCCAGTCGTAGATGGAAAAGCCGACAATCTATGACATTGCCAAGACCGCCGGCGTCAGCCTGGCGACGGTTGACCGGGTTCTGAACGCGCGGCCAGGTGTGCGCGAAGTCACGGTTCGCAAGGTCAATGCCGCAGTTTCGGAACTCGGTTATGTCCGCGACCTGACCGCCGCCAATCTGGCACGCAGAAGGCAGTACAGGTTTGTCTTCCTTCTTCCCGCTGGCGACAGCAAGTTTGTCGAGGCACTGCAAAATGCTCTGCTGGAATCCGACCAGAATAATGCCATCGATCGAACCACGCTGAGGGCCCAGCGCATTCCTATGAACGACCCGTACAGCGCCGCCCGAGCCATCAATTTGCTCGATGTATCCGAGGTCGACGGGGTCGCGATCATGGCGCCCGAAACACCGCAGGTTCGCGATGCCGTTACACATCTGAAGGAAAACGGCATTCCGGTCGTAGCACTGGTATCCGACCTCCCGAATACAGGACGTGATCACTTCGTTGGCATCAACAACGTGGCGGCCGGGCGTACTGCGGGCAATCTGCTCGGTCGCTTTATCGGGTCGTCGGGCGGCAGGATTGCCGTCATCGCCAATTCGCTCATTTCGCGGGATAGCCTTGAGCGCCGCCGGGGCTTCGACTCAATTCTGGTTGAGGAGTTCCCTGGCACCATTCCGCTGCCCACCGTCGAGGGCTTTGGCGATGCAAGTCGGGTTGAAGAAGCGCTCGGTCGGATTGCCGAGCGAGAACCCGACCTTGCTGGGATCTATTCTATCGACGCCGGGACTCAAGCTGTTCTTGATGGGGTCAGACGGGTTCGGGCAAGACGTAAACTCTCAGTCGTCGGACACGAGTTGACGACTTTCACTCGCGGCGCCCTGCAGCGCGGGGAACTGGACGCTGTCATTAACCAAGACGTTGGCCACCTCGTCCGTAGCAGCCTGCGTCTCCTGCGTGCTAAATGTGACGGCATTCCCACGATTGCGTCTCAAGAGCGTATCCGGATCGAGATAATTCTGCGGGACAACATGCCAGATTCTGGGTGAGCGGTTGGATCTTGGGATAGATTTCAACCAGCAACACGACGGCGTTCGTCTTGGGTTTGACCGGGCTCGCAAGTGCTCAGGATTGCGCAGATCGCGATCCGGACAAGCGATGCCGCGACGTGAACAACTGTCACAGGTCGTGCAAGACCCCCAAAATCGGTCTTTGTCGGACTAGATCAGAAGCGGCATCATCAATGTCGCCAGACTGAGAACCAAGAAGAATCCTGCCATGTCTGTCACCGTCGTCAGCAATGGGCCACTCGCTACCGCAGGGTCCTGCCCCAACTTCTTGAGCAAGAGAGGAACGACTCCTCCGATAGAGACCGCAATCACGGTATTGATTGCCAACGCGACACCAATCACGACACCCAGCCACGGGTTGCCCTTCCAGACCCAGGCGACAATTCCGATCAAGAGCCCGAGAGACAATCCGTTGATCACTCCAATCGAAACTTCCTTGAACCATACCCGCACCACGTCACGCGTACTGACAAGGCCAAGAGAGAGTTCTCTCATGGTGACACCGACAGCCTGATTTCCAGAACAACCGCTCATATCGGAAACCATCGGGAGAAAGACCGCGATGGCGATGACCGCGGCAAGCGTCTCTTCATAGACCGAGATGACCGATGCCGCGATGATGTTCAGAACAATGTTCACCGAAAGCCAGGCGAGCCGCCGACGCGAACGAAACCACAATGGCATGGAGCGCAGTTCATCACCGACGACACCCTGCAGCTTGAGGCTGTCGCTTTCGAGTTTTTCCATCGCCGCCGCATCCACGGCCGACCGTGAAACCACACCGACAAGTTCGCCGGTCGCCTCGATGACGGGCAAGCCGAGAAAGTTCTGTTCATCGAAGATGTCTTGGAGTTCGTCGAGCGTGGTGTCGACTGTAACTGTCAGCGGCACCGCCATGATGGTGGTAAGCTTCGAACTGCGCTGCGCTGTCAGCAGGCCGCGCAGCGAAACGACACCGATCGGTCGGCCGTCATCATCCAAGACATAGGGATGCTGGCCCCGATAGCGTTCGAAGTCCCGGTCTTCGTTTGCAAATTCTCGCAATACCGCGCCGACGGTTGCCGTATGCGGAAAGGAAAACGCCTCGGCAATCATCAGACCGCCCGCGGTTTCATCACCGTATTTCGTCAAACGGCGGACGTCGGCGGCGTCCTCTTCGTCCATTTCGGCCAGAATTGCATCGGCATCGACCGTTTCAAGCTCACCAATAAGGTCGGCCTGCAGGTCCGAATCCATTTCGTCGATGATCTCGGCTGCCCTGACGGTATCGAGGCGTTGGACAAGCTCTGTCGCGGCTGCATGCGGCGCCTCTTCGATCAAGGCGGCAGCGAGTTCCGTGGGAACCATTTCCAGAAGAAGGTCTCGGTCTTCGGCGGAAAGTGCAAGCAGTTGCCGAAGGGCACCACTGATCGGCAAACTCTCAATCAATTGGACCAGACGATCGGCATCCTTGGCGTCTACCGCCGTCTTCACGCGTTCGCGCATCGTGATGACGCCATCTTCCCGATCGCCGTCGGCATCCAATGTTGCCGTAGTACCGTCTTCTTGATTGCTGCCGGTTTCGTCGTTCAAGATACCTACCCTTTTACGGAATGGCTCAGCTGCACATTGCAGGGTCGAACGGCGCGATTGGTTCGATGCCGTTTGATCTTGAAATGATTTCTACCACGCTGGCGACGATCCAACAGGATTCGTTACATATCCAATGTCCTAACCGCGATGCGTGCTCTACATGGGCCGTACTAACGTCCCAGCCGGATCAACTGCGCGGCAGCACACCTGATCCACCCCAAAATTCAGGCCCCGACGCAATCGGCAAAATATTGCACCACCCCGTCGGCCCCGACAATTTGCACCAAGCCATGAATGTCAGTTTCAAATCCAGGACACTCCTTTGCAAACTCCCGGTTGAACTTCAGGTATTCTACGATCTTCCTGTTGAACACTTCGCCGGGGATCAGCAGCGGAATCCCCGGGGGATAGGGTGTTACCAAACTTGTTGTGATCCGGCCCTCCAATTCGTCGATCGGAACCCGCTCCGTCATCCGCTGTGCAATTTTTGCGTAGGCATCGCTGGGCTTCATGGCGGGCGTGTGGTCGCTCAGGTAGATATCGGTCGACAGGATCGCGACGTCGTATTTGGCATAAAGTGCGTGAACATGCTGGCACAGATCTCGAAGGCCCATTGACTCATAACGCGGATGCTTGCCGCAGAATTCCGGCATCGTGCGCCACATTGGCTGGTTCTTGTCAAAATCGTCCTTGAATTGCTGCAACGCGGTAAGAAGCGAGTTCCAGCGACCCTTGGTTATGCCGATCGTAAACATGATGAAGAAACTGTAGAGGCCCGTCTTTTCAACCACCACGCCGTGCTCGGCGAGATACTTGGTGACGATAGAGGCCGGAATGCCCGTGGGTTCAAACTGGCCGTCAAGGTTAAGACCGGGCGTTATGATCGTTGCCTTGATCGGGTCCAGCATGTTGAAGCCGGGCGCCATGTCGCCAAAACCATGCCATGCTTCCTTGTTATCGCCGGATTGGACGCCATCGGCGTCTGTCTTTTGCAGCTCCCACACCTTGGTGCGGCCGATGCCTTCCTCGCCGATGCCGTCCGGACCCCAGACTTGGAACCACCAGTCGTGCTCGCCATATTCGTCATCGACCTTGCGCATGGCGCGGCGGAAATCGAGAGCTTCGGCGATACTTTCCTCGACGAGCGCAGCGCCGCCGGGAGGCTCCATCATCGCCGCTGCAACATCGCAACTGGCGATGATGCTGTATTGCGGACTCGTCGATGCGTGCATCAGATAGGCTTCGTTGAACAAGTGCCGGTCCAGCTTGGTTTCCTGCGAATCCTGAACCAAGACCTGGCTGGCCTGACTGATGCCTGCCAGAAGCTTGTGAATGGATTGGGTCACATATGTGACCACCTGCTTGGTCCGTTGACGTTTGCGACCCATCGCATGATACGATCCGTAAAACGGGTGAAATGTCGCATGTGGCAACCAGGCTTCGTCGAAATGGATGTTGTCGACATAGCCGTCCACGACCTCCTTGATCGCCTCGGTGTTGTAGAGCACGCCGTCATAGGTGGATTGAGTTAGCGTCAGGATGCGTGGTTTGACCTTTTCGGCATCGACGCCGTCCAGAAGAGGGTTGGCGCGGATCTTGGCCCTGATGGCCTCTATGCTGAACTCGGATTTCTGAATCGGTCCTATGATCCCGTAGTGGTTTCGCGTTGGTTTAAGAAAGACCGGGATTGCGCCGGTCATAATGATGCTGTGCAGGATTGACTTGTGACAGTTGCGGTCCACTACCACGACATCCCCCGGTGCGACGGTGTGATGCCAGACCATCTTGTTGCTGGTGCTCGTCCCATTGGTCACGAAGAAACAATGATCGGCGTTGAATATGCGGGCAGCGTTGCGCTCAGACGCGCCTATGGCCCCATTATGGTCAAGGAGTTGGCCAAGTTCTTCGACCGAATTGCAGACGTCGGCGCGCAGCATGTTCTCGCCATAGAACTGGTGGTACATCTGACCGATTGGGCTCTTCAGAAAGGCGACTCCGCCTGAATGACCCGGGCAATGCCACGAGTAAGAACCATCCTCGGCATAGTCGAGCAGGGCCTTGAAGAACGGGGGCTGGATGCCCTCCAGATAGCTCTTTGCCTCCCGGATAATGTGACGCGCGACGAATTCGGGCGTGTCTTCAAACATGTGAATGAAGCCGTGAAGTTCCCGCAAGATATCGTTGGGCAGGTGGCGGCTGGTCTTGGTTTCGCCGTAAACATAGATCGGCACATCTGCGTTCTTCCAACGAACTTCCTCGATGAAGCTGCGCAGGTTGACAACGGCCGGGTCCAAATCCGGACCAGAACCGAATTCCTCGTCATCAATGGATAGCAGGAAAGCGCTGGCCCGAGACTGCTGTTGCGCGAATTGCGACAAGTCGCCGTAACTTGTGACCCCCAAGACGCCAAAACCCTCGTTCTGAATAGCCTCGGCCAAGGCGCGAATGCCTGAGCCCGAGGAGTTTTCTGAACGAAAATCCTCGTCGATGATGACGATGGGGAAGTGAAACTTCATTGGACGCTCCCGAGGGAAAATGCAGATCAAGAAGGTCCTACATGACAGCAAATGCCGGCGACTGTCGAGCGGCACAACAGAGGGTCGGCAAATAAGACTTCGCTTTGAGACAGGACCAATACTGTCCCGTTCAAAAGCGTAGCAACTGCACTTTTGGTCTGGAAATTGGTCTACTGGCAGATGCGGCGTTCCGAGTTTGAGTGATCGCGCAGGGATGGATGGAAGGTGGCAAATCTCCGAAGAAATCGCACCCGTCCAAGGTGAGGTATCGTTGGCCATCGCCGCCGAAACCGCGGATCCGAGTCCGCCTCTTTCACAGGCGAGTGCGAGAAACGACAAAGAGCTTCCCGGCTGAGCGGTTGGTCTTTGGTTCGGCACCGACGCGGCAAGAGCGCTGGCTTGTGGTTATCACAGGAATCTTCGTTTCGGTTCCGCGATATCTCGGCCGGCTACGACTGGCAGTGTTCTCAAAGCAAACACCTTGGGCGAATTGCCTGAAAAGGAGCCCGGCTAGTCCAGCAAGCCGATCTCACTACCATCAATGATGATCGCGAGGTTCCAGAAGCGGGCGAGTTGATCTTCCGCCGCGATGGCAGCGTCCGGATCGCTTGCTGGAACGCGTTCAACCCGGAATCCGTAGCGCTCCAGCCCACATGTATCGAGGCGACTTAAAATGATCGGAAAGACCCGGCGCTCTATCGCAGCTGATGCAAGGCGCAACGCGGCTTGGGCCGGCTCGGTCAAAGGCGCGCCAATTCGAACGCCGATGTAAGAAGGGGCGGCATCCTCGCGTTGCCAAAGTTCTGCCGCAGGTGGCAAGCCAGTGGACACCGGCAGAACCTGTCCCTGTTTGCGACGGGATTCACCGTCATGGATCAACGGGTCCAGATCTTCGGGCCCGGTAGTCGTGATCCGACCGAGGATTGCATACCAATTCATATCCATTAGCGGTCTGCCTCGGCTAATTCGGCAATTAATTTTGCCGCTTCCTTTGCCCCTGGCTCTGGCAACTCGACTTCGGCCAGCGCTTTCCCAAGTCGCGACTGGCCGTCGCGCACGAGGCAGTCCACCACAGTACGTTCCAAACGCAATAGCTCGGTTTCTTCGATGGTCTCACAAAGGCCCCGTTCCGAAAGTGCACGAGCACGACGTGTTTGATCATCCAGATAGGGCGCGCTTTGCGGGATCAAGATGGCGGGCACACGATGGTAGAGGATCTCATGAACTGAATTGTAACCCGCGGCAGAAATCGTCAGGTCGGCTGCCAGCATCAGTTGCAGCGCATCAAGCGTCTGAACCACGCGCGTGTTCGGCCAGGCGAGCAAGCCGGGCGCGACCTGAGAGCCAGGCCAAACCACAACCAGATGCAGGGCGTCGGGTTGTTTTGCCAGCATCCCAGATATCGCCTGCAAATGGGCGGTCCTGTCAGACGCCACTCCGCCGCCAAGCATCGATACGACAAGCTTGTCAAAGCCAAGTCCGAAATTCTGTGAAATACGCCGACGAAGTGCAGAGCGGTCCGCTTGGCTCGCCGGTTTCTGGCGGAAAATCGGGCCGACCAGACTGACCGACCGACCGCTGCCGTAAGTGTCATTGAGTTCAGGAAAGGCTTCGGACGGCACAATTATCTTGTCAAAGATGTACTCGCGATCGATGGCCTCGTTACTGCCGCTGCCCTGTGGCCAAAGCCCGCGGCGAATCCAAGCCGAGCGCACGCCGCGTTCCTGAATGGTGCGGAAGATTGAATCAAACACATAGCCGCCGTCAAAGATCAGGCTGTCCGTCTGACCCAGCAACTGCCCAAGGCGCAGATATGTCAGCACGTCGTTGGCGAATGGCTCGATATGGGCGTCGCTTCGTTGCACCAGCGGCATACAATCATATCCCCGCCCGGTGATCATTGGCACGCAGGACGGAAAAGCGGCAAATGCGGGTTTGTTCGAATCCGGCATGGCATCAGCGATGACAGCGCAGCGTTGCGCATGCCCCAAACCCACGCCGTTGGTCGGCATGAAGACCGTTCGCCCCGGTTTCTTGCCGGATGCCTTGGATTTGCGAGCGGGCACGGGTCGATCAAGCCCGGCCAGGCTTTCCAGCCGCGCAATGTCTACACCTGCCATCCATGGCGATGCGGTGACCTGTTGGGCAATTTGCGGCAGATTCACGATAACCGTCTCGGTCAGATACGTCTCTAGCGACAGGGGATCTTCCGGCCCGCGCAGGACCGGCGCACCCTGCGACATGAACGCCCGGTCTTCAGTACAGTCCAGAACAGCACCGCCAGCGCCGAGGACACAGACAGCAAGGGCGGCCATCCGTTCACCCGGAACACCCTGCCCGTAGACCGCAAAGACGTCCGTTCCGGCCGCGAGCACGACAGGCGAAAGCTCGGTAAACGTCACAACGGGGAGATCGTGATAGCGCGACCCGCGGATCAGCTCGCGCTGCTCGGAATTTGCGACCACACGCAACTTGAACGCGGTCCGATGCGCCATCCTTGCAAGGCGGGGCAGATATTCCGGATCCTCTAGCGCCGTGCCACCCAACGCGATCGTCAACCCGGGAACGCGGCGGCCTTCCGCACTCTGTGGCGGAGCGATTTCCGCCACCAACGGCATGGCCGTCTTTGGCAAGAGCGGTCGGGGTTGGAAGTCGCTGAGGTCCACTACGATCGGTTCACGACCAAGAGCGTAGGCCAGCTTTGCCTGCGCACCCAGCTTGCTCTGCAGGTCTGCGAACCGTCCGACAGCAACAACGCGTGCCCCAGAGCGGCCGACCTGTTCGCGCAATTCCGGCAGGACCTGATCGTCAAATTCGTCAGCGCTCAGGACAATGATTACACTGGCATCGAGGTCTCCTGCATCCGCCAAGAATGGTGACGCCTCATACGTCCGCCCGCGATCGAATTCCTGTGGCAGTGTGCTCGCGCTAAGCGCAACGCGATGCCCGAGGGCCGCAAGTTGCGTCGCGAGCGTGATTTTCGCATCCCATGCTCTTAACGAACGGTTAGCGGCATCGATCACGATCATGCGGACCACCGTGGTTCTGCAGCCAGAACTGCGCAGAAGCGATCACGGAACACCGACGCGGAATATTGGTCAAGGACCCTCTGCCCGGCGAGCGCCTGGCTGACGTAAAGCTCTGGCTGCGCCACAAAGCGCGCCACGATGCGATCAACCTGGGCAGGACGGCAGGGCACGACACCGTCACCGAATGTGGTCGCCGTGTCCGGGTCGGTAAGCACAACCTTTCCCGCAGCCAAGGATTCCGCAATGACGCGTCCGAAACTCTCGCGCCAGGTCGGCGCAGTAAAATACACAAGAAAATCCATCATTTCAAAGTAGTCTGACACTTCAATTGACCGGAACGGTAACATAGTCCAATGGGGTCTGACGACCTCCATGCCAATCAATGTGTCCGCGCCGAGGATAACATTGGCTTCAGCTTGCTCCGAAAAGCAGGCATCAAGTTCGGCGAGAGGCGGAAATTTCTCCATTTGCGGGCGAGAATGGCGGCCGCGACGGTCCTTGGGTCGATCGTTCGGAGCCGTTCGAGGCATGTCGCAAACGTTGATCCAGTCGGCGTCAAGCAGGTCCCAATTCGAATAACCGGCATGCTCGGCCAGCCATCCGGTCACGGTCGCACGGTTGTGGGGCGATATCGGCGCAATCGACTTGCGCAACGCCAATGCCGCACGGTCAATCGCGTTCAGGCTCGAACCAACATCAAAGCCTTCAACGCCACCGGGTCGCAGAAAGTTCTCATGTGTCACCACAACCAGGTGTCGGGCAAAAATCCGAGCACCGAAGTCACGTTGCCGCTTAAGGAACGCCGGATTGTGCACGATGACCAGATCCGCACGGATCTCGGGCGCGTCCCAGATCGGACTGAGTCCCAACCGATCAAGCTCCTCGAACAAGACCGGCGCAATCCGCTGAACCGATCCGAACATGGCCGATGTCCGGCAATGGACAGTCACTTTCCCGAGTGGCGCAACGTTTTTCAGTTCGGCTGCGATCGCCGCAGAAGTACCGCCTGAAAACCGTGGCTCGATCACGTAGGCGATACTTGGGCTTCGCCCAGATGCGACTATCAGCGGAGCCGGCATCCGTCTTAGTATGTTCCCAGAAAACTGAGCGCTCTTCTTGAGACGATCGTGACTCCGGGCAACTCACTGGCCGTGGCGGAAGGCACATAGTGACAGCTCAGCCGCCCGAGGGTGACATCCGTGCAAAACTTCCTCAACTCCATGGCCAACTCGTCTTCTCCGGCCAGAAGTTGTGGATTTTGCTGCAAATAGGCCCAAAGCCCGCGCGTATCCTTGCGGCTCAATAAACCGTCAATCGTCTGCAGTTGCTCAAGAGTAGGCGCCGCTGTCCCCGGCAACACGCCTCCGAACACGAGCATCAGCCCTGTCACGATTGCAACCAGTCTTCTATTCGGCATTTCTTCCTCTCAATGTAATTCAGACTCTGAAATTTTCAGACTATCGGTTCGGGATCTTTACTTTGTCAGCGAGGGTCAATTCATTCATTGCGAACTCGCCTCTTTGAGCTTGCTGATGACCTGGAGTCTCAGGTCCTCAGCGGCCCTCTGGCGCGATGACTTGGACTTTTTCTGCTTGCTCGCGGTCTGAGGCCGCACGGTCTTGGTGGTATCCCCAGCGACCCACAATTCAACCCGCCCTACCGCCGGCAGTTTGTCCTTGCTTGTGAAGTCACGCACCTTTGCGCCCAAATGTTCGGCAAGCGCGACAGCGACTGCTTCATCTTCACGATGGTAGTAGCGGACATTCGTCTCGCTTATGCCGAAGTTGACACGTGCAAAGGCATCAAGCTGGAAGCCCTCATCGGCAAGAGATGCGGACAACTGATCAAGCTGGTCCTCCGGAACATCTCGCGGGGCAAAGACGCTGATTGCCGCTATCGCCAAGACATCCGACGGACGTTTGGCCGGACGCAGGACCAATGCCTCGGGCGGGGCATAGACCGGCAGCAAAGACGCCTCGACGACGCTTCCTTGACCCAAGGTTTCGGGTACCGCGCGATGTATCACATTATCTTCCATAAATGGTATCGCGCCTCGACCACCTGCCGCCAAAGGCAATAGTGCACCCTGGATATCTGTCGCGGAGATCTTGCTCAACGGCACTTCGGCCGCCGCCGGGGCTTGATCACGCGCCGGCACGGAACTTAAGAATTTGACTTGTTTCGGCTGAACATAGAGTGCGCCCAACCGCTCAAACCCGATTTGCACCGATGCCTCTCCAACCGGGACTGCCAAAGCAGGAATGCCATCGGCATAGCCATTCGCCATCGCCAGAGCGCGATTGGGAGATTTCATGGGCACGAGAGGCGCAGCCAGGGCCAGTGAGTTTTCAGTGTCAAGCCGCGCGATCAAGATCTTGTCCGGGCTGGGGTCAAAGCTCGACCCCAGCAACTTAAGTTCGACAGTATCGAAGTCTGGGGCTTGGGGCTCCAGAGTGTTGGCCCATAACGAAGGCAGAGCAGGCAGCTCATGATCCGGAACACCAATTTCTGTCGGCGCCATAGACGCGCTCAGACTCGCAGCAGATGTCTGCAAAGGTGGCGACAGTTCACCGGGTGCCACTAAAAGCATGGCAGGCAGACCAGTGGATGCCATGGCCGAACCTGTCACCTCTGGTCCTTCAATGGTGTCTGAAGCGACAGGGATGCTGCTTGAGTAGCTCTCAACCATTGCGCTTTCCGCAGGGGCGCTGTTCCCGAAGGGCGATCTTGAAGTCTGCGGGGCCGTGGTGGCCGGAACGACGACATTCGCCATCTCTGCCACGTCAGGTGACCGCAGGTACTGAGGAATCACCGCCACCCCTAACCCTAGAGCCAGCCCGAGTGCAAAGCCAACCGCAACCATCGCGGGACGGACAATCGTCCTTTGCCTTTGCCGCGTGACAGGCAATTCGGCAACATCGGTCCTCGCAGTACCGGTATCATTGATTTCCGCGGAATTGGGGGTTCGCGCGCGCAACATGGCCGCGGCGAGATTGTCTATATTTGCCGAACTCTTCGCCGGAACGTCAATTTCTTCTCTCTGGGGCGCAGAAGCCGGTTGAGGTTCGACCACTCTAAGCTGATCCAGGCCAAGGCCTTGCAACCTATCAGGAGCAACCGGCAACGAGGCGCCGCCGGATTCACGGATTTGCTGTTGTCCGGATGCTCCATTTGACGAATCAGCCTCCCCGGTTTCCTTAGATTCCCGGGCTACAAAAAGCGTAGCTTTGATCTTGCTCTTCGGCTCTTCATCTTGCGATGGGGACGAACCATCCTGAACCGCAATGTTACGCGACGCCTTGGCTGCAAGAGCCATTTTGCGCTGAACGCGCGCTTCCTCGAGGCGTTTCTCCCACGCCGTCGAATTCAACATTAACATTACCTTAGTGTGGTCATCCTTGTCGCCATCAAGCCGAGGCCGCGATGCCCGTGCACTTCTCAATTCACCCATCTACCCACCCCTTAAAAGGGTCACGTCGGGCCGTCAAAAGACAGCCACCGCGCCAAGCGCGATATGCTCTATGCTTCACAAAGTGGAATTTGGCAGCCACCCAGTATCCGAGCTTGATAATAAGGCAATGAACGACCGGTAACAACGGCACAAATGCATAAGAGGTGCTGGCAGACCAATTCGAACCGGTCTCTGCCGGACCAGTCGCACCGCCCCTTCTGCCGCCCCTAAACCGCGCCATCCGGCAAGCTACTAAGCCGCCCTGACCGCCTCAAGTCAACTTTGCCCTGACAAAGCCTTCTGGATGCGATGATTCAAAGCGAACGAATGTGCGGCTGGGTAGCGCTGTGATTGTGCTCGACGACGGAGCACTGCCCATAAGCCAACTCAATCGATTGCCAGCAAGCCAAGACATTTTTGGGCGACCTTCGTTTTATAGATGGCAACTAGCGAAAAGCGGGGCAAAGTCGGCGATGCTAGCAGACTAGTGCAAGCGGGCCTCCGTAAGAGCCCTGAAGCTTTACCTGTTTCCAGGCTAGACCCGCACCACGCCGCGCGAGCGGCAGTCCGACCCTTCCTGAAGGCAACTCGGATTCAGATACTGCGTTCGCGATTGACGTGGGATGTGAAAAGAATCTGGGCGTCAGATAGTCAATCTCGCATCGAGAATGACAGCGCGTGACGGCGACACGGTGCGCTTCACGGGAATACCAATGCACCCGCCGCTTCTTTCCACTCCTGACGCATCAGACTGATCACGGCATAAGTTGGCCACCGTTCACTTCGATCGTCTGACCAATGATGTAGCCCGCGAGTTTATCGGATGCCAGAAAGAGGTATGCACCTATGCAATCGTCCGCAACACCAAGGCGACCCTGTGGGATGGTAGCAAGCATTGCGTCCATTTGTGCCTTCGTCGAGTACCGTTCAAGCTGATTTGCTCTTACAATGCTCTTTCATTTCAAAACGGAACCAGCACCTCGCCCGTCTCAGTCACATTCCTTCCGATAGGGCGGTCAATCGAAGTCGAAAATCTCGGCCAGCAGGCTCTTACGTTTCTTCGGGGAATATTGTCTTGAATAGTGTTGCTCGTTTGACTCTCGAGGGCGGTATT
>JAHEAO010000139.1 GCA_024642725.1 Paracoccaceae bacterium
TGTGTTCATGCATGTAGATGAAACCGGGCGTCATGACGCGGCCGTTTGCATCGATGATTTCGACACCGTCGGGTCCGGCAATGCCTGCGCCGATCTGCGAGATCATGCCGTTTTCGACCAGCACATCCTGCCCCTCGATTAGCGTCTCTGAAACGCCGTCAAAGATACGTGCATTCTGAATAAGGATGGGCGCGGGTTCATCCTGTGCATGTGCTGTCGTTGCAATGAGGCCAGCCAGAATGGCCGAGAGTAGAGTTTTCATTCTCATTCCCCCAACTTGATGATCCATTTTCAGACAGTAGCTTTCACAGTCTGTCGTGGTTTCTCTGCTTGCCACTGGAATTTCGTGCGCGTTGCCACTTGGGCATCGCGCACGCGCTGCTTACGCCAACGTGTTCTTGTAGATCTTGCCGTCCTTCATGATCACGTTCAGGTTCGTTTCCGGCTGGGTCAGCACCGAGGTATCCTCGAGCGGATTGCCCTCCATGATCAGCAGGTCGGCATAGGCCTCGGGCTCGATCACACCGATGGGCGTGTCACCATAGGGATTGCGCGGACCGGACATGGCCCAGAGTTCGCCGTTCTGCGAGGTGGTCTGTTTCAGGATCTCGAGGTTCGAGAACCACTGCGTGCGCCAGGTGAACTCTTTTAGCTGCTCGGCCTTCGTTTCCAGCGATCCGACCATGTCGCTGCCGAGCGCGATCTTGGCCCCATATTGCTTGGCCAGCGTCATCATCTGGTCGAGTCCCTCAGCGGCTTGCTTCTGGCGGTCCTTCTGCGCGTCGGAAAAGCCATCCGGAAGCTCCGACATGAACAAGGCGGTCTGCGTCGACAGCCAGGCGCCCTTTTCCACCAGAAGCTCGAGCGTCGCCTCCGACATCAGGTTGCCGTGCTCGATGGACTTCGCGCCCTGCTCGAGCGCGATCCTGGTCGACCGATCCGTGTAGGAGTGCACCGCGACGTAGGTGTTCCAGCGCTCCGCTTCGCCGGTGGCGGCGGCAATCTCTTCCGGCGAGTACTCGGCGATATCGAGCGGATCGTAGATGCCGGAGACAGCCCCCCCCACGAAGATCTTGAGGAAGTTCGCGCCCTGCCGCATGTTATCCCGCGACGCCGAGAGCATTTCCGGAACACCGTCGGCGTGGAAAACAAATCCCATACGCTGCAACTCGGTCTCTGTGGGGCCGCCGAAGGCGCGCACGGGAACGTTGCGATTGCGAAAGTCGCCATGTCCCGCTGTCATTGTGATCGCCGCGTTGGCGGACTGAATACGTGGCCCCGGGAAACGGCCTTCGTCGATCGCCCGGATCACACCCTGAATGCCGCCGCCGGTGTCCCGAATGCTGGTGTAGCCCCGCATCAGGGTGGCCTCGGCATCCTGCAGCGCCAGAGCGGCAAGGTAATCGGCATGCGCCCCCAAGAGTTCGGCCGGGCCGACATTCCAGACCAGATGGGTGTGCATATCCGTGAGGCCCGGCATCAGCACGCGGCCACCGCCGTCGATCCGTGTGGCGTCGGCGGGCGCCTCGAGGTTCGGCGCGATGGACTTGATCTTGTTGCCCTCGATCAGGACCGAGGTCGCCTCGCTCGGGGCGTCCGATTTACCATCGAAAACCCGGACATTCGTGATCAGGGTCTGGGTGCTGGCCTGCGCGCGGGCACGGGCCGGGATAAGGCCGGTGGACGCTCCAAGGGCAAGGGCTCCGACACTTGTGGCGCCTTGGAGGAAATGTCTTCTTTTCATGTTCGTTTTCATGGTCATAGGTCCTTTTTTGATGTTTGAAGAGCAGCGCGCAGGTCGGTCAGGAAAGGTGCGCGCGGAGCAGATAGAGAGCGCTCTTTTGGGAAATCGCGCTGGAAATTCCTGATTTAGATCATCCGCAATACCCTCATGAGCCGAGCGTTGAATTGCGTGTGTCGCGCATCTTCCACGCGGCCCACGCCGACATCAGGTAGATGATTGCACCGGTAAAGTTGATACCGGCAGCGGCGAACAACGATGTGACGGACAAGTAGTTGCTGAGGTCTCCGGCGATGAACGCCCGGACATGCGGCAGCGTCCCGCCGATGAGGCAAAAGACGATGCTGACAAACAGCGCATAGATTGCGTGAATTTGCATCCGGCCCGTCCAGCCGAACAAGGTACAGAGGCCGGGTATCAACGTCACAGCGACAAACCCCAAGACCGGCGACGTTTGTGCCAGACCTGTGCCCGTGGACTTTAACAGCACATAGCTCACCACATTGTATCCAAGCGCGAACGCAAGATACACAAGCTGAAGCAAAAGCAGCTTCTTCACGAATGAACTCCCAAGGCAGCCGTCAGAAAGATGATGACGTGGGTGAGTGGCTTTCTTTCTACATCAACTTGTGCCACTTTGACGTATCCTT
The DNA here is from genome assembly GCA_024642725.1 of Paracoccaceae bacterium. Taxonomy (GTDB): domain Bacteria; phylum Pseudomonadota; class Alphaproteobacteria; order Rhodobacterales; family Rhodobacteraceae; genus JAHEAO01. The sequence goes on from JAHEAO010000139.1 coordinate 2,392, forward strand.
GCGTGCCACTCGAAACACTTTTCCGCCGCCTCAGGACACGTTTCTAACTTGCAAACCACGCCATGGCGGCTTTGGAGGATCCATGTCCGCGAAGATCCCGACCACACGCGGCTTCGTCATCCAGAATCTGCTGCGTTGCTTCGAAGAGGAGGGCGGGGACGGCCATGCGGCGTGCCTCGCGGTCGGATTGCCGCCGCCGGCGTCGCTTGACGCGGGCGACGTCCTCTCCGCCGAACTCTACCATGCCTTGATCAACTACATGACGGCACAGATCGGCGATCCGTGCTTTGCCGCGCGCGTCGGCCGAACCGCTGCGCATCAGGGCGTGCCCGCCCTCGTCGAAGCCCGCAGGGCGTCGCGGACAGTCGGAGAGTTCCTCGTTCGGTGCCAGATCATCTTCAAGTCAAAGCAGGACAACGGGTGGTATGTCACGCAATGCGATGGCGCGCGCGCGACATTGGAGATCCAAAGGTGGCCCAGCCTCAAGGCGGACATCTCGAAGGTGGAAACCATGAACGCTGCCGTATGGATCACGATTTTTCGCGACGAGGTCGGTGAGGCGGATCTTGCGGACTTGACGGCTGCCCTGCCGGAACCGAGGGCCATGCCGGACGACATTCTACCTGCCCGGCAGTGCGTCCGGTCGAAGGACGGGCGCATGAAGCTGTCCTTTCCGGCAGCCTGGCTCGTCGCCGACATGAAAAGCGAATGGTCTGTGGAAGGCGCTGTCTTGCGGGACGACAATCGAGGATTGATCACGGACCTTGGCATCGAACCCATTCGCCAACTTGTCTCCAGCGCCATTTCTCGTGGCGATGCCGACCTCGGCACCGTGGCGTCCAGGCTTGGCATGTCTAAGCGCAAGCTCCAGCGCCTTCTTTCCACACAAGGCACAAGCTTCAGCAAGTTGCTGCAAGAGGAGCGGTTGCGCCATGCCTCCGAGTTTCTGAGCACGACCCG
>JAHEAO010000022.1 GCA_024642725.1 Paracoccaceae bacterium
TGCAGCGCACGGTTCGCCCAGAGGATGCGCCGGACGCACCGGAGTTCATCGAGATCGGCTTTGAGCATGGCGATGCAGTGTCTATCAACGGAGAAGCACTGTCCCCTGCCACGATTCTGACCCGGTTGAACGAGTTGGGTGGCAAGCACGGCATCGGCATTCTGGACCTCGTCGAGAACCGCTTTGTCGGAATGAAGTCGCGCGGCCTGTATGAAACGCCGGGCGGCACGATCCTGTTGGAAGCGCATCGCGGCATCGAGCAGATCACGCTGGATGCAGGCGCTGGGCACCTCAAGGATTCGATCATGCCGCGCTATGCCGAACTGATCTACAACGGCTTCTGGTACAGCCCCGAACGCGAAATGCTGCAGGCCCTGATCGACAAGAGCCAGGAACATGTGACCGGCACCGTTCGGCTCAAGCTTTACAAGGGATCCGCCAGCACGGTGGGTCGCTGGTCCGATCACTCCTTGTATTCCGAACAGCATGTCACCTTCGAGGATGATGCCGGCGCCTATGACCAGAAAGACGCCGCGGGCTTCATCAAGCTGAATGCCCTGCGGCTGAAGCTGATCGCGATGCGCAAGCGGCGGTTGGGCGGCTAACTAGGGGCGCAGCCTCAGGGCCGAAAGTCTGTCGAAATACGGCAGCGCGGCTTCGGCCAGCGCTGCGTAATCGCCTGCAAGTTCTGGCAATGGCCCTTCCGGGCCCGCGAAGCCCGTGCTGCGATGCACGGCGCCATACCAATGCTCGGCCCAGATCCCGTCATCGGGATGGCCGCCTTCGGGCCAGCGCAGCATCGCCGCGCTGTAGGACAGTCCGATGGCCTCGCAAAGCTTGCCGAGCATTGCGCCGGGATCGTCGCGAATATCGGCGCTGTCGATGACAATGCCGCCGATCCTGTCGTAAAGCTCCGCCTGCTGGCGAAAGCCGAGATCGTCAAGCGTCACCGCCTCTCGCTTTGCGCCATAACTTGCGACGACGCGCGCGGGGTGGCGGATCAGGTGCACGTTCACGCAATCCGCCGCCCAGTCCATCGGAAAGCCGTCGACCATGTGATGCGGCATGACCTTGAGATAGAAATGCGGCTTTTTGCCTGGAATAGAGCCTGAAATTCTGGCGGCCACCTTTTCAGGATCGGTTTCATGCGCAGCGACAATCCGGCCCGCCATCGGGTGATCAATGCCCGTGGCTTTCAGGTAGGCTGCATAAAAAGGTTCGTCCCAAACCGCGCAGTCACCGCGCGCGCCAAAGGAATACATCATCGCGGTGGACAGGTTCCGCGGTCCGGACCACATGGCGATCCGCATCAGGCGGTTTCCCGGTCCACGAGCTGCTTGTAAAGCTGGCGAAGCTGCCCCGTCACAGGGCCCATCTTGCCATCACCGATCGAGCGGCCGTCGATCTGGCTAACCGGCGTCTGGGCGCCGAAAGTCCCTGTCAGGAACGCCTCGTCCGCGCCATACGTGTCGACGAGGCTAAAATTGCGTTCAAAGACCGGGATGCCGTTTGCGCGGCAAAGATTGATGACATTCTGTCGGGTTATGCCGTTCATGCAATAGTCGCCCGTGCTGGTCCAAACCTCACCCTTGCGAACGATAAAGAAGTTGCAGGCGTTGGTCGTGTTCACGAATCCATGCACGTCCAGCATCAACGCCTCATCCGCGCCTGCCTTTTCTGCCGCAATGCAGGCCAGGATGCAGTTGAGTTTGGAGTGGCTGTTGAGCTTGGGGTCCTGCGTCATGGGCAGGCCGCGCAGATGCGGAACGGTCGCCAGCCGGATCGGTCGCGGCAACGAGGGGCGCGAATGTTCCATGATGATGACGATGGTCGGACCCGAGCGTGACAACGACGGGTGCTGAAACGGCCGGATCTTGACGCCGCGCGTCACCATCAGCCGCGCATGGACATCATGTTTCATTTCATTGGCGATGCGGGTGTTTTCGAGCGCGCCGATCACACCTGCCTTGTCCAGCCCGATATCAAGGTCGATGGCTTTCGCGGCTTCGAACAAACGGTCGATATGATCGTCGAGAAACGCCCATTTGCCGTTGTATAGCCGCAGCCCCTCCCAGATGCCGTCACCCAGCATGAAACCGCTGTCATAGACACTGATTTGCGCTTCGGCCCGCGGAACGATGCGGCCATTCACATAGATCTTGATCGCCTCGTTTCGGGCGTCCTGTTCGGCCTGGTGCGTGGTCACATTCTCGGTCATTTCGGCCTCCTTTCCCGGACGCTAACGAGGCCGCGCGACCGCGCCAAGGGGTAAATTCCGTTCACCCTCGCGTGAGATGACGCGGGCGTGAGTTGGCCTGCGACGCGGCAGCCGACATGGTGGCGCCAAAAGGAGAAAACCCATGGCCATGTCGAAGTTGAAAACCATCGCCCTTGCATTCGCTATGATGTTCGGTGTGACGCTGGTCGCCACCCAGTCGCGCGCCGATACCGCTGTGCTGGCGGGCGGCTGTTTCTGGTGCGTCGAATCCGATTTCGAGCAGGTCAAAGGCGTGTCCGGCGTCGTCAGCGGCTATACCGGAGGCACAACCCCCGATCCGACCTACAAACAGGTCAGCGCAGGCGGCACCGGCCATTACGAGGCGGTGAAGATCACCTTTGATCCGTCGCAGGTCAGCTACGACGAGATCTTGCGCCTGTTCCTGAGATCGGTCGATCCAACCGATGCCGGCGGCCAGTTCTGTGACCGGGGAGAGAGTTATCGAACAGCAATTTTCGTGTCTAACAAGGCCCAAGAGGCTTCGGCGCGGAAAGCGATTTCCGACGCGCAGGCCCAGCTGGGCCAGAAGATTGTGACGCCCATTCTGCCCGCTGCGAAGTTCACCAAGGCAGAGAGCTATCATCAGGACTACTACAAGAAGTCCGATATCGTGATCACCCGGCGCGGCCCGAAGTCAAAGGCGGAGGCCTATAAATTCTACCGCAATGCCTGTGGCCGGGATCAGAGGGTTCAGGCCATTTGGGGAAGTAGCGCGCCGTTCCTCGGCCATTGAACTGATCTGAAACAGGTCGTTTTGCGGCTTTCGCTGCGATTCGAGGCTTTGTATGGTCCCACGACAAGACCCGGGGGACCACTTGACCATCGCCAATGCTGCCGTGACGCCGATGATGGCGCAGTTTCTGGAGATCAAGGAGGCGCATAAGGACGCGCTTCTGTTCTACCGGATGGGCGATTTCTACGAAATGTTCTTTGACGATGCCGTCGCTGCTGCCGAGGCGCTGGATATCGCGCTGACCAAGCGGGGCAAGCATCTGGGTGAAGACATCCCGATGTGCGGCGTGCCGGTGCATGCCGCCGAAGGTTATCTTCTGACGTTGATCCGCAAGGGCTTCCGCGTCGCGGTCTGCGAACAACTGGAAGACCCCGCCGAGGCGAAGAAGCGGGGATCCAAGTCCGTTGTGCGGCGGGGAGTCGTGCGCCTTGTCACGCCGGGAACTCTGACAGAGGAAAGCCTGCTGGAAGCGCGTCGGCACAACTTCCTTGCCGCCTTTGCCGAGGTTCGCGATGAGGCGGCGCTCGCCTGGGTCGATATTTCGACCGGAGAAATGCGGGTCATGCCCTGCCCGGTCGTTCGACTGGCGCCGGAACTCGCCCGTCTTGCACCGAGCGAAGTCGTGGTATCTGAAGCTCGGGAAGCGGATCTGGCTTTGTTAGTTACTGAATCCGGCGCGGCAATGACGCCACTGGCCCGGTCCAGTTTCGACAGTACCTCGGCAAATGGCAAGCTTTGCGACCTGTTCAAGGTGGCGTCCTTGGACGCCTTTGGAACCTTTGGCCGGTCCGAGCAGGCCGCTCTGGGCGCGATCGTGGACTATCTGGAGATTACCCAGAAGGGCAAGCTGCCGCTTTTGCGCGCGCCGATTCGCGAAAGTGTCGGAGGTCTCGTGCAGATCGACGCCGCGACACGCCGCAATCTGGAACTGACCCACAGTCTTTCGGGCGGGCGCGACGGCTCGCTGATTGCTGCGATCGACCGGACGGTGACGGCAGCAGGCGCGCGGTTGCTGGAGCGGAGGCTGTCCAGCCCGTCGCGCGACCTTGACGCAATCAATGCGCGGCTGGACGCGGTTGACCTGATGATTGGCGACGCGCGGCTGCGTGGGGCGTTGCGAGATGATCTTCGCAAAGTCCCCGATATTGATCGCGCGTTGTCCCGGATCGCACTGGATCGGGGCGGGCCGCGTGATTTGGCCAGCATTCGCAACGGCTTGGGGCAGGCGACCGAAATTTCGGGGCGGCTTTCCGGCTTGGATCTGCCGGGTCTGCTGGCCGGGGCAGTCAGGGATCTTGGTGGTCATGACGAATTGACCGGTTTGCTGGATCAGGCACTTGTCGCCGACCCGCCGCTTCTGATGCGCGATGGCGGGTTCATTGCGAAGGGCTATGATTCCGAGCTGGATGAAGCGCGCAAGCTGCGCGACGAGGGGCGAAGCGTGATTGCCGAGATGCAGGCGGATTACGCGCGGCAAAGCGGCATCGCGTCTTTGAAGATCAAGCACAATAACGTGCTGGGCTATTTCATCGAAACAACCGCTACACATGCTGAAAAGATGCTGTCAGCCCCGCTGTCGGAAACCTTCATTCATCGCCAGACGACCGCCAATCAAGTGCGGTTCACCACGGTGCCGCTGTCGGAAATGGAGACGAAGATCCTGAATGCCGGGAACCGGGCGCTGGAAATCGAAAAGCGGCTCTTTGAAAGGCTGAAAGGGGCAATTCTGGACCGATCGGCAGAGGTCGGAGGCACGGCGCGGGCGCTGGCCGAAGTTGACCTCGCTTGCGGTCTGGCGGATCTTGCGTCTGGCGAGAACTGGGCACGGCCTGTTGTGGATGAGAGTCGCGCTTTCGATGTAACGGCGGGTCGGCACCCGGTGGTTGAACTGGCCCTGCGCAGGCAGGGCGGGGGGTCATTCATCGCGAACGATTGCAGCCTTTCGGATAGTTCAGACGGGGCGCATATCTGGTTGCTGACCGGACCGAATATGGCGGGCAAATCGACGTTCCTTCGGCAGAATGCGCTGATTGCTCTGCTGGCGCAGATGGGGTCGTTCGTACCCGCCGATGCTGCCCATATCGGGCTGGTTTCTCAGATTTTCAGCCGGGTCGGAGCGTCCGACGACCTGGCTCGGGGGCGGTCGACCTTCATGGTCGAGATGGTCGAAACGGCGGCGATCCTGAATCAGGCCGACGACCGCGCACTGGTGATCCTTGATGAGATCGGGCGCGGAACCGCGACCTACGACGGGTTGTCGATTGCGTGGGCCACACTGGAACACCTGCACGACGCAAACATTTGCCGCGCGCTTTTTGCGACGCATTATCATGAGCTTACCGCGCTGGCCGACAAGTTGCGCGGGGTTGAGAACGCGACTGTCGCGGTCAAGGAGTGGGAAGGTGAAGTCGTGTTCCTGCATGAGGTTCGCAAAGGCGCTGCGGACCGGTCCTATGGCGTGCAGGTCGCAAAGCTGGCGGGACTGCCGGCGGTCGTGGTGGAACGTGCACGGGTTGTTCTGGATGCGTTGGAAAAGGGCGAGCGCGAAGGTGGCGGCAAACAGAAGGCGCTGATCGACGATCTGCCGCTTTTTTCGATGGCAGCGGCGTCAGCCCCCGTGCCTCGACGGGCGACATCGCTTGCCGAAGAAAAACTCGCCGGGATACATCCCGACGAGTTGACGCCAAAAGAGGCGCTGCAGCTGATCTATGAATTGAAAGCCCTTACGAGCCCGGAGTCGAACTGACGCCAACCTGTGCGGGCCGCAGCAGACGGTCATGAAGCATGAAGCCTTCGGTCATGACCTGAATGATGTCGCCTGCCTTCGTGTCCGGCACCGGGGCTTCAAACATGGCCTGATGAATCTGCGGATCGAATTTGTCGCCGATTTCTGGCGCGACACGCTCGATCCCGTGCTTGTGGAAGACATGCAGCAATTCGCGCATCGTCAGTTCCACGCCCTCGATCAGCGCCTTTGCGACTTCGCGTTGTTCGTCCGTCGCGGCATCAAGGGCACGTTTCAGGTTATCATAGACCGGAAGAACATCGCGCGACAGTTTTGAGCCGCCATATTGTTCCGCTTCGCGGCGATCCCGTTCGCCGCGCTTGCGGGCATTTTCCGCATCTGCAAGAGCGCGCATGAAGCGGTCGCGAAATTCATCGCGTTCCGCGCGCAAGGTTTCAAGTTCGTCGAGATCGGCGTTCAGTTCGTCTTGCAGATCCTGCTCTGCCATGTCGTCGAGCGTATCTTCGATATCATCCAGAAAATCTTTGTTTGCCTCGGCCATCTTCTTTGTCCTTTAGCCCCGGTCTGACAGCAATTTGCCAACCAGCTGCGCCGTGTAGTCCACAATCGGAACAATTCGCCCGTAGTTCAGGCGGGTTGGTCCGATCACTCCGACGGCGCCGATAATTTTTCGATCAGCGTTCATATATGGACTGACAACCAAAGAGGAACCCGAAAGTGAGAAAAGTTTGTTCTCTGAGCCAATAAAAATGCGCACACCTTCGCCTTCTTCCGTCAATTCGAGGAATTCTGCGATGTCTCGCTTTCGTTCGAGATCGTCGAACAGGGTTCTGATGCGGTCGAGGTCCTCTGCGGGGCTGTCGTCGCCCAAAAGATTCGCCCGTCCACGCACGATCAGACGTTCATAGGAATCGCCTTCGTTTTCCCAGACGGCGAGACCGCTTTCGACAAGATCACGGGCAAGCACGTCGATTTCCCGCCGGCGTTTGTGGATCTCGGTCGCGATCGCGCCGCGCAGATCGGTAAGCGTCTTGCCCTCCGCCAGCGCATTGAGAAAGTTCGCCGCCTCGCGCATTGAAGATGGCGTTTGTCCCGGTGGCGGCGTGAACACCCGGTTTTCGACATGTCCGTCGGCATGGACCAGAACGACAAGCGCGCGGTCGTGGCCGAGGCTGACAAATTCGATATGCCTGATCGGGGCTTCATGTTTGGGTGCAAGAACAAGGCTGGCGCCATGGGTCAGCCCGGACAGGGCCGATCCAACGCGATCCAGCATCGTACCAACATCGCGTTCATTGCTGCCCAGCGTTGCGTCGATCTTCTCGCGGTCATCGGAATTCAGGCTGCCGACCTCAAGAAGACTGTCGACGAACATCCGCAAGCCAAGTTGAGTCGGTACGCGCCCGGCGGAAATATGGGGGCTGCCCAACAGCCCGAGGTATTCGAGATCCTGCATCACGTTGCGGATCGTCGCGGCGCTGACCTTTTCGTTCATCGTCCTTGTCAGCGTGCGCGACCCCACCGGGTCACCATTGTTCAAATAGCTTTCAACGACGCGCCGAAACACTTCGCGGCTGCGATCGTTCATTTCTGCCAGCAATTTGCTTCCGTCGTTCATCAGAATTCCGGGACCGGTCGGGCCTTCCAATTAAAGAGGTTGTTTCGCGGTCGTCAATCGGGGTTGCGCCATGGGGCCGGGGGTGAGTATGTCAGCCCATCACAGGAAAGGACATATCATGCGGCCCTCTGGCAGAGATGTAAGTGAATTGCGCGCGATTTCAATTGACGTGGGCGTGACGAAGCACGCCGAAGGGTCCTGCCTGATCAGGGTCGGTGATACGCATGTTTTGTGTACCGCATCGCTTGAAGAACGTGTGCCGCCGTTCCTGAAGAACACCGGGCTTGGCTGGGTGACGGCAGAATACGGAATGCTGCCGCGATCAACCGGGAGCAGGATGCGGCGCGAGGCGGCAGTCGGAAAGCAGGGTGGGCGCACCGTCGAAATCCAGCGTCTGATCGGCCGGTCGCTGCGCGCAGGCGTTGACCGGGTCGCACTCGGCGAACGCCAGATCACGGTCGACTGCGATGTTATCCAGGCCGACGGCGGAACCCGCTGTGCCGCCATCACGGGTGGCTGGGTCGCGCTGCGGCTGGCAGTGAACAAGCTGATGAAGGCGGGGGACGTAATCTCCGATCCGCTGGTCGATCCCGTTGCCGCTGTCAGCTGTGGGATCTACGCAGGCCAACCTGTGCTTGATCTGGACTATCCCGAAGACAGTGAGGCCGGTGTGGATGGTAACTTCGTGATGACCGGAAGCGGTCGCCTGATCGAAGTGCAGATGTCCGCCGAAGGGTCTACTTTCTCTCGGGAGCAGATGGCTCAGCTGCTTGATCTTGCTGATAAAGGGATTGCGGATCTGGTTGCCGCGCAAAAATCTGCGGTTGCTTGATATGCGCAAATTCCGCGGCGAGAGTTTGGTGGTCGCAACACATAACAAAGGCAAGCTGGAAGAGATTCAGCAGCTGCTTGGCCCCCATGGCATAACGGCGGTTTCCGCCGCCGAGCTTGGATTGGCCGAACCGGAAGAGACCGAAACGACCTTCGTCGGAAATGCGCGGATCAAGGCGCATGCGGCGGCCAAGGCGACAAACCTTCCCGCGCTTGCCGATGATTCCGGGATCGAGATTGACGCTTTGGGCGGCGCGCCGGGTGTTTACACGGCGGACTGGGCCGAGACACCCAACGGGCGCGACTTTGTCAAAGCGATGACCGAGACCTGGGACAAGCTCGAAGCGATCAGCGCCCCTTATCCCCGGACCGCACGCTTTTGCTGCACGTTCGTTCTGGCCTGGCCCGATGGCCATGATGAGGTTTTCACCGGCGAGATGCCAGGACAGATCGTCTGGCCGATGCGCGGCGATCAGGGCCACGGCTATGATCCGATCTTCCAGCCCGACGGTTTTGACATCACTTTCGGCGAGATGGATCGCTGGCAGAAGAACAAGATCAGCCACCGCGCCAAGGCATTCGAAAAACTGGTGGCGGTCTTTGAGGGCTGAGGACTGGCGGGCGGGGGGCTTTGGCCTTTACCTGCATTGGCCGTTTTGCCAGGCAAAGTGCCCCTATTGTGATTTCAATTCCCATGTCGCCGCCTCGATCGATCAGTCGCGCTGGCAGAAAGCCTATCTTTCAGAGATCAGCAGGATCGGCGAGGAAACAAAAGGCCGTGTGTTAGACACGGTTTTCTTTGGCGGCGGCACACCCAGCCTGATGGAGCCCGATCTCGTCGCCGCGATTCTTGAAAAGGTGCGCACGACCTGGCCGACCTCGAATTCCTTCGAGGTCACTTTGGAGGCCAACCCGACGTCTGTCGAGGCCGGGCGGTTCCGGGGCTATCACGCAGCGGGCGTCAACCGGCTGTCGATGGGGATTCAGGCGTTGAACGACGCCGACCTCAAGGCGCTTGGCCGCCTGCATTCTGTCGCGGAGGGTCGGGCGGCATTTGATCTTGCGCGCGATACCTTCGACCGCATCAGTTTTGATCTGATCTATGCACGTCAGGATCAGGGCGTCGATGACTGGCGCGCCGAATTGCGCGAAGCCTTGTCGATGGCCGCCGATCACCTGTCGCTCTACCAGCTGACGATCGAAGAGGGCACGGCCTTTGGCGACCGCTTTGCGCGCGGCAAGCTGCCGGGCCTGCCGATTGAGGACAGCGCCGCGGATATGTATTTCGCGACGCAGGAGATCTGCGAGGCGGCCGGGTTGCCCGGCTATGAGATTTCGAATCATGCCCGTCTCGGCTTCGAATCCCGGCACAACCTGATCTATTGGAATGCTGGCGATTATATCGGCATCGGCCCCGGTGCGCATGGGCGATTGACCCTGAAGGGCGCACGGCTCGCGACGGACACGCCGAAACAGCCCGGGCGATGGCTGCAAATGGTCGAAGCCGAAGGGTCCGGAGAACTGCCGAGAGAGATCCTGGCAATTCAGGATCAAGCCATGGAATTCCTGATGATGGGCCTTCGCCTGCGCGAAGGCATTTCCATGGCGCGTCTCGAAGGCTTTGGCGAGAGCGCTGTTTTAGTTAAGAAAATCAATGACTTGATTGAACTTGGAATGCTCAAGCGCAGCGGCGATCAACTGCATACCACGGCTGATGGGCGCCCGTTGCTGAATGCCGTCCTGTCAGACCTCTACGCCGCTTTCACCTGAAAACGTTGCGGTCCGCGGCTGACAGGATTCGGCAGATCTCGTCCAACTCGTCCATGTCCTTGTAGCGGATCGTCACCTGCCCGCTTTCCTGACCGACGGGCTGGTTGATCTCGACCTTCATTTTCAGGTTGGCGGACAGGTCCTGTTCCAATGCGACGGTGTCGGCATCCTTGCCCTGCGGCCGTGCGGCCGGTTTCGGCTTCGCGGCGCCCGGCCCTTTGGCAAGCTGCTCTGTCTCGCGGACCGACAGGCCCTTCGCAACAACCTGACGCGCGAGTTCCGACGGGTTTTGCGTAGTGATCAGTGCCCGGGCATGTCCCGCGCTGAGCTCGCCCGACCGCACCATGTCCAACACATCGTCCGGAAGCTGCAATAGCCGCATCAGATTGGCGATGTGGCTGCGGCTTTTCGAAAGTGCCTCGGCGAGTTTTTCCTGCGTGTGGCCGAACCGGTCCATAAGCTGCCGATAGCCTGCGGCTTCTTCCACCGGATTCAGATCGGCGCGCTGGATATTCTCGATGATCGCGATTTCGAGGACTTCGGTATCGCTGTAGTCGCGGATCAGGACGGGCAGTTGATGCAGCTGCGCCATTTGTGCCGCGCGCCAGCGGCGTTCGCCGGCGACAATCTCGTAATGTTCTGATTTCTTTGGATTAATTCTAACAATAAGTGGCTGAAGAACGCCCTTTTCACGAATCGAGGCGGCGAGCTCTTCCAGATCTTCGGGCCGGAACAGGCGGCGCGGCTGGTCGGGGTTCGCATCGATTTTTTCGATCGGAATGAACATATCGCCGCGCCTGCGTGCGGGCTCTTCGGTCGGCTGATGCGCCGGGGCGACGTCCGCCATCAACGCGCTTAATCCGCGCCCCAAGCCGCGTCTTGGCTGTGCCTTGTCTGCCATGTCTTGCCCCCGTTTCTTCAGGCCGCGTGGCCGTGCCTGACTATCATTTCCGTCGCCAGATCCCGATAGGCGGCGCTGCCCTTGGACAACGTATCATATTCCAGAACCGGCACGGCAAAGGATGGCGCCTCGCTGATCCGCACGTTGCGCGGCACCACAGTCCGGAACACCAGATCGCCCAGGTTGTCCCTTGCATCCGCTTCCACCTGCAGCGACAGGTTGTTGCGCTTGTCATACATGGTCAGCACGACACCTTCGATTCGCAACCCCGGGTTGGCCGACTGACGGACCTCGCGAATCGTCAGCATCAGCTGCGAAAGGCCTTCCAGCGCATAAAACTCGCTTTGCAGCGGCACGAGAACGGAATGCGCCGCGACCATGGCGTTCACGGTCAGGAGGCTTAATGACGGCGGGCAATCGATCAGCACGTAATCCAGTTCAAACTTGTCGATGGCCGGCTGTCGCAGTGCGTCATGCAGCAGGAAGCTCCGCTTTTCATTCGCCACAAGTTCGATATCGGCCGAGCTCAGGTCGGTCGTCGCCGGGGCGATCCACAGCCCATCAATCGCGGTTGCCTTTACCACATCTTGAAGCGGCGCATCGTCCAGCAACAAGTCATAGGTCGTCAGCCCTCGCTTTGCCGCATCGAGGCCAAGACCGGTAGAGGCGTTCCCCTGCGGATCGAGATCGACAAGGAGCACGTTGAAGCCTTGTTCGGTCAGCGCCGCACCCAGATTGATGGTGGTCGTGGTCTTGCCGACGCCGCCTTTCTGGTTGGCGACGGCTATGATTTTGGGGCCGGGAGGCCGGGTAGGGTCAAGCACGCCTGATATCTCCAAGGCTAAGGACAACGCCAGCGCCATCGGTACTGCTTGGGTATTCTTCGCTCTGAAACGTCCATGTTTCAAGCGCTTCTTCGACCTCGGCGCGGAAAGATGCGCCTTTCAGGAAAAGCGCTTGGCCGTTCGGGTTCAGGTGCCGTTCAGCATGCACGAGCAACTGGGGCAGCGGTGCCAGCGCTCGGGCCGAAAGCACATCGGCGCGCATCGGCCGGACCGTTTCAATCCGTTCAGAGAGAACCGTCACCGGAACGTCGGTCTCCCGCGAAACGCTGCGCAGGAAGGTTGCCTTGCGGTTGTCGCTCTCGACGAAGGTAAAGCGGAGGTCCGGTGCTGTCTCTCTCGCCAGAATCGCGCAGATCATTCCGGGAAAGCCTCCGCCAGTTCCGATATCCACCCAATGGCCCTTGCGGACTTTGGAGAGGGCGAAGATCTGCGCTGAATCGCGGAAATGGCGGTCCCACAGGTCCGGCAGGCTGGATTTGGACACGAGATTGATGGCCGGATTCCATTTTTCCAGAAGCGCCGCATAGCGGTCGAGTCGCGAAATTGTTTCACGTGAAACATCGAATTCCGCAAGAAACCGCGCACGGCCGGGCGAATCAAGCGTCATGCGCTGCGCTTGCGATCGGATTGTCGCAACTTGGCGAGAAGCAAGGTAAGCGCCGCCGGCGTCATTCCTTCAACCCGGGCCGCCGCCGCGAGCGTCGGGGGCCGGGCCCGGCTCAGCTTCACCGACAACTCGTTGGACAGGCCTTGAAGCGCGGTAAAGTCGAAACCTTCCGGAATCACCTGGGCCTCATCGCGCTTGAGCGCCTCGGCATCCCGGCCCTGCCGGTCTATGTAGTTGGCATAGAGCGCGTCGCACCATATCTGGTGGCGAATCTCGGTCTTTATGTCAGCAAGATCGGGTTGGATATCGATCAGGTTATCAAAGCTGATGTCCGGAAAAGCCAGGAGTTGCAGGCCGTTTCGACGGACACCGTCAGCGCTGACCTTTATGCCATGCGTTGCGATTTCACCCGGTGTCAGGCTGATCCGTGCCAGCCGCGACTTGGCTTTGCCCAGAGCGTCGACCTTGTCCTCAAACGCGCGGCAGCGCGTCTGCCCAATGCACCCCAGATCGATCCCGATAGGGGTCAGCCGCTGATCGGCATTATCGGCCCGGAGCGACAGCCGAAATTCGGCGCGTGAGGTGAACATGCGGTACGGTTCGGTCACGCCGCGGGAAATCAGGTCGTCCACCATCACCCCGATGTAAGACGACGAGCGGCTGAACACCGCGGCGTCGCGCCCCAAAACGGCAAGCGCGGCATTGAGACCTGCGACCAGCCCTTGCGCCGCGGCTTCTTCATAACCTGTCGTGCCATTGATCTGGCCAGCGAGATAAAGCCCCGGAACGTCCCGAAGCTGAAGAGTTGGCCCCAGCGCGCGGGGATCGACATAATCGTATTCGATGGCGTAACCCGGTTGGAGAATACGCGCGCGCTCTAGGCCTTCAATGGAATGCACATAAGCTTCCTGGGCGTCCTCGGGCAGAGAGGTCGAGATGCCGTTCGGGTAGATCGTATCGTCATCAAGTCCTTCTGGCTCAAGGAAAATCTGATGCGACGTCTTGTCAGCAAAGCGCACAACCTTGTCTTCAATCGACGGGCAATACCGTGGTCCGACGCCATCAATATGGCCACCGTACATGGCAGACCTGTCGAGGTTCTCGCGAATGATGTCATGCGTCCGCTCATTGGTATGCGTGACGCCACAGCTGACCTGCCGGGCTGTTGGGCCATTTGACAGAAAAGAAAACAACACCGGATCCTCGTCGCCCGGCTGCTCTTGCAAAATATCCCAATTGATCGTCTTGCCATCCAGTCGCGGTGGCGTCCCGGTCTTCAGGCGCCCAAGGGGCAGGCCAAAGCTGTCGATCCGCTCTGCAAGCTTGACAGAGGGCTTGTCACCGATCCGTCCGCCGGGACGCGAAATGTCGCCGATATGGATGACCCCACGCAGAAAGGTGCCCGTCGTCAGCACGACAGCGCCCGCGCGAATCTCGGACCCGTCCGCAAGCACGAGTCCGGTCACGGCACTGCCGTTCATCAGGAAATCCGTGGCCTCGCCTTCGATGACGATGATATTCGGCTGCTTCGCAATTTCTTCCTGCATCGCAAGGCGATAGAGCTTGCGGTCGGCTTGGGCGCGGGGCCCCTGAACCGCTGGCCCCTTGCGTCGATTGAGCAGGCGGAACTGGATTCCGGCGCGGTCGGCAACCCGGCCCATAACACCGTCCAAGGCATCCACCTCGCGCACCAGATGACCTTTGCCAAGGCCGCCAATGGCCGGATTGCAGGACATGACCCCGATGCCGTCAAACCGTAGCGTGACCAATGCCGTTCGCGCACCGAGACGCGCCGCAGCATGCGCAGCGTCGGACCCGGCATGCCCGCCGCCGACCACGATAACATCGAAATCCGTATGTTTCACGTGAAACACTCCTTACTTGCCGATGCAGAAACTGGCGAAAATCTCGTCCAACAGGTCTTCTACGTCGACACGACCGACCAGAGAATCAAGTGCCCGGATCGCCGTTCGCAGGTCTTCGGCGGCAAGTTCCGCATTCTCTGCGCCGTTCCTTATCTGATTCCGCCCGGAATCCAAAGCACCGACGGCCCGGATCATCGCGGTGCGATGTCGTTCCCGTGTTGCTATGCCTGCCTGGCTGGCCCGGCTCGCAAGCGTATCGGTCATCCGGTCCACCAGTTCTGAAACACCGGCGCCGGTTTTGCCGGAGACGGAGGGGCCGTCGCCTGAATGCAAATCCGCCTTGGCGCGCAGGACAATGTCACCAGGGGCAGGGGTGATATCCTCGGGAAGAGCATCCTCGACGAGAAACACGCGGAGGTCAGCCAGACGTGCCCGCTCCAAGGCGCGCCGAATACCGATCACCTCGACCGTGTCATCGCTCGCACGAAGACCCGCCGTGTCCAGCACCGTGACAGGCAAGCCGTGAAGATCCATCCGGACCTCAATAACGTCGCGCGTCGTCCCCGCGACCTCTGACGTGATCGCCGCCTCGCGCCCCGCCAGCGCATTCAACAAAGTCGACTTCCCGACATTCGGAGCTCCGATGATCGCGACTTCAAAACCGTCGCGAATACGTTCGGCCGCGCGGGTCGCTTCGATCTCAGAAACCAGTTCCAAGGACACGGAATCGATCAGGTCCAACACTTCCGGCCCGACATCGACGGGCACGTCTTCGTCCGCGAAATCAATTGTTGCTTCCAGAAGGGCAGCGGCGCGGATCAGCCTGACCCGCCAGCCCTCGGCGCGCCGCCCCAACGCACCAGAGAACACCCGAAGCGCCTGCTTGCGCTGCGCCTCGGTCTCGGCGTCGATCAGGTCGGCAAGGCCCTCGATCTGCGCGAGGTCGAGCCGCCCGTTTTCCAGAGCACGGCGGGTGAATTCGCCGGGCTCC
The DNA here is from genome assembly GCA_024642725.1 of Paracoccaceae bacterium. Taxonomy (GTDB): domain Bacteria; phylum Pseudomonadota; class Alphaproteobacteria; order Rhodobacterales; family Rhodobacteraceae; genus JAHEAO01. The sequence continues at coordinate 15,186 of JAHEAO010000022.1, forward strand.
GCAAGGCGCAGATCGGGCATCTCTCCGAGGGCCCGAAGGACGGCGGCGACTGTGGCGGAACTCCCGTGCAGGTGCAGTTCGACAACATCCTCGCCGGTGAAACTGTGGCCGGAGGCAAAACAAACCACCAGCGCCTCATCAAGGTGATCGCCGCCCGACTCCCGCAGGATGCGCAGTCCCGTCATCCGGGGCGCCGGTAACTCTCCGGCCAGCGCAACGCCAGCCGAAAACGCAGATGGTCCGGTAATCCGGACCACCGCCACGCCAGCCTTGCCGCGCGCCGATGCTAGGGCGAAAATCGTATCCATATCAGTCTAACCAATTGTTTTTTAACAATAAGTTAGGTGTTCATTGAATCGAAGAAATCAGAATTGGACTTTGTCTGCTTGAGCTTCGACAGAAGGAATTCAATCGCATCCGTTGTCCCCATCGGGTTGAGGATCCGGCGCAGGACATAGGTCTTCTGCAGGTCGCCCTTGTCCACCAGCAGTTCCTCTTTCCGCGTACCGGACTTGAGGATGTCGATGGCCGGGAAGACGCGCTTGTCGGCGATCTTGCGATCCAGGACGATTTCCGAGTTACCGGTGCCCTTGAATTCTTCGAAGATCACTTCGTCCATCCGGCTTCCGGTGTCGATCAGCGCGGTCGCGATGATGGTCAGCGAACCGCCTTCTTCGATATTCCGCGCCGCACCAAAGAACCTTTTGGGGCGCTGCAGAGCGTTGGCGTCGACACCGCCGGTCAGGACCTTGCCCGAGGATGGGACGACCGTGTTGAAGGCGCGGCCAAGGCGTGTGATCGAATCCAGCAGGATGACCACGTCGCGCTTGTGCTCGACAAGGCGCTTGGCCTTTTCTATGACCATCTCGGCCACCGCAACGTGGCGCGTCGCAGGTTCGTCAAAGGTCGAGGAGACAACCTCACCCTTCACCGATCGCTGCATGTCGGTGACTTCCTCGGGGCGTTCATCAATCAGAAGAACGATCAGGTAGCATTCCGGGTGGTTCTTTTCGATCGAGTTGGCGATGTTCTGCAGGATCACCGTCTTACCGGTCCGCGGCGGCGCAACGATCAGCGACCGCTGGCCCTTCCCAATGGGCGCGACCAGATCGATTATCCGCGCGGTGCGGTCCTTGATCGTCGGATCCTCGATTTCCAGCTTGAAGCGTTCATCGGGATAGAGCGGCGTCAGGTTGTCGAAGTTGATCTTGTGGCGCGCTTTCTCGGGATCTTCGAAGTTGATCTGGCTGACCTTGGTGATCGCAAAGTAACGCTCGTTTTCGCCCGGCGCCTGAATGACACCTTCGACGGTATCGCCGGTGCGCAACGAATGCTGCCGGATCATGTCCGGCGAGACGTAGATATCGTCCGGACCGGGCAGGTAGTTCGCTTCGGGCGAGCGCAGGAAACCGAATCCGTCCTGCAGAACTTCCAGAACACCGTCACCCGAAATTTCCCAGCCTTCCTCGGCGCGCTCCTTGAGGATGGCGAACATCATGTCGCCCTTGCGCATCGTCGAGGCATTCTCGATCTCGAGATCCTCAGCCATTGCCAGAAGATCTTTGGGAGTATGCGCTTTCAGATCGGCAAGGTTCAGGCGTTCTTGAGTCATGGGATATATCCAGCGACCGGCATCAGTTCTGCGGGGTCTGATCAAAATGGGAATTCATCACGGTCGGACGACCGCTGCGCGCTAGATAGGCGCAGCACAGGCCCGAGTCAACGTCGCTTAGAACGGTTGGGCGATGACAGAGACGACAATGATGATCAGCAGCACTGTCGGAACTTCGTTCATCAATCGGTACTGGCGGCCCGTCAAGGTATTCTTTCCCGACATGAAGTCCTTTCGGCGCAGACCCAGCCAGTGATGAAACCAGGTCAGCGTCAGGACCGAGGCCGCCTTCGTCCAAGGCCAGATTTCAGTCCAGTCGACGATGCCGGGGGTAAAGACCAACATCAATCCGAAGATCCATGTCGCAATCATCGCCGGGTTCATGATGGCACGCAGCAGCCGCCGTTCCATTGTCTGGAACAACGCATCGGTCGAGCTGCCCTTTTCGATCGCTTCAACATGGTAGACGAACAATCTGGGAAGATAGAAAATGCCCGCCATCCAGGCGATGACCGAGATCACGTGTAGGGACTTGGTCCAAGGATAGGCCGTGATAAGAAAGTCGGTCATTGCGTTTCTTCCCCGCCGTATGGCTGACCCCCCTTAAATAAAAATAAGTAAGAAAAGAAAAGATGATGTGTTTGTAGGGGCAGTGGACAATGTGGATTATCGAGTCATCACAAGAGTTACACACAGGACATTAACCCTGTTGAAAGTTCAGGGAGAAATCATAACCTATCCACAATTCAGTGTTTTAACGTTTATGATCAATAACTTAAAAACCTGAGCCTATGGATTGATTCAGTATGTCTCATCTAAGACTTCCAGGAATTGGACTATTCACAGACCGCGGACGATGCTTCTCCACCGTGGAGCCTTCGGCCCGAAAGATTGACAAGTCGGACGGGATTGCGGGACACCCCGGATACTTGTCGCTTACTCACAAATCGCCCCATGGCATTCGGGCACAGACATCAACAAGGTTATCAACATGAGCGGTCGTATCATTCTAGCCTCAGGATCCGAGATCCGCGCAACTTTGCTACGCAACGCCGGGGTAGCCGTAGAGGTTCTGGTGCCGCGCCTTGATGAGGATGCGATACGCGCTGCGATGTTGGCCGACGGGGCATCGCCCCGAGACCTGGCCGACGCGCTTGCCGAGAACAAGGCGCGCAAGATCGGGCTGAAGCATCCCGACGCCCTCGTGATCGGCTGCGACCAGATCCTCGATTTTGGCGGCAACTGCCTGTCGAAACCCGCCGATCAACAGGATGCGCGCGCCCAGCTTCGCGCAATGTCCGGGCAGCGTCACAGCCTGTTGTCCGCAGTGGTTATCTGGCACGAAGGTGCATCGGTCTGGCGGCACATCGGGCAAGCCCGGCTGCAGATGCGTGAGATTTCAGAGCCCTATATCGACGATTACGTCGAACGGAACTGGGACAGCATCAGGCATGCGGTTGGATGCTACAAGCTCGAAGAAGAGGGCGTGCGGCTGTTTTCACGCATCGACGGCGACTATTTCACCGTTCTGGGCTTGCCGCTGGTCGACCTGCTTGGCTATCTGACGGTCAGAGGAGTGCTTCCAGGATGAGTGACCGCAAAATTCCGCTGGCCGCCGTGATCGGATCGCCGATCGCCCACAGCCGATCCCCCGCCCTGCATGGATATTGGCTGCGACGGTACGGGTTGGCGGGCTATTATGTCCCGATGGATGTCAGCCAGGACGATCTGGCAGACGTGATCCGGGCGATGCCGAAGATGGGTTTTGTCGGGGCCAATGTCACAATACCTCATAAAGAGAAGGTGCTGGCGCTGGCTGATCTCGTGACGGATCGCGCCGCGCTGATCGGGGCTGCCAATACCCTTATCTTCCGCAAGGACGGCAAGATCCATGCCGACAATACCGACGGATACGGGTTCACCGAGAATTTGCGGACCGGCGCCGAGAATTGGGCACCGAAGGCCGGACCTGCCGCGGTATTTGGTGCGGGCGGCGCTGCGCGCGCTGTTCTGGCTTCGCTTCTTGATATTGGCGTCACTGAAGTTCGCCTGTCGAACCGGACACGCGCCCGCGCCGATGCCCTGCAGCAGGAATTCGGCGCAAGGATCAAGGTTTTCGACTGGGTGCAGGCCGGGAACATGCTGGAAGGGGCAATGACCGTCGTCAACGCCAGCTCTTTGGGGATGGTCGGGAAGCCGGAATTCCGGGTGCCGCTAGATGCGCTGTCACCCAAAGCGGTTGTCACCGATCTTGTCTATACCCCTCTGGAAACGGCATTCCTTGCACATGCAAAGGAAGCGGGCTGTTCGGTGGTCGATGGCTTGGGGATGCTGATATATCAGGCTGCACCTGCCTTTGAACGGTGGTTTGGAGTCAGGCCGGAAGTGGATGACGAAGTGCGCCGCGTCGTGTTGGCGGCATGACGCGCAAGGGGCCGTTGGTGATCGGCCTGACCGGGTCAATCGGCATGGGCAAATCCACCACGGCAGCGATGTTCGCTGAGGAAGGAATACCGGTCTGGGATGCGGACAAAGCCGTCCACAAACTCTATTCAAAGGCCGGGGCCGCAGTTACGGGGATCGCCGCGATACGGCCCGAAGCCATCGTGGACGGCGCAGTCGATCGCGATGCACTCAAGTCCTGGATTTCGCAAGACCCCGAGGCCTTGCGCCGGATCGAGAAGGTCGTTCACCCGCTGGTCGCCGCCGACCGCGCGGCATTCCTGCAAGATGTCGACAGCGACATCGCGGTGGTCGATGTCCCGCTGCTGTTCGAGACCGGCGGCGACAAGGCCGTCGATCTGACGGTCGTGGTCTCGGTACCCGAGGCGGATCAAAGGGCAAGGGTGATGGCGCGGCCGGGAATGACGGAAAGCCAGTTTCAGTCGATCCTGTCAAAGCAGATGCCAGATGACCAGAAACGCGCATTGGCCGACGTCGTGATTCCGACGACCTCGGTTGAAGAAGCCCGCGCCGCCGTGCAACAGTTGATCCGAACACTCAGGAAGGCATCCGGCTGATGCGCGAAATCGTCCTTGATACCGAGACAACGGGTTTTGATCCCGAAACCGGCGACCGGATCGTCGAAATCGGTGCGGTTGAACTTTACAATCACCTGCCGACGGGCCGGACTTACCACCAGTATATCAACCCTGAACGCGCCATGCCGAACGAGGCCTTCGAGGTCCACGGCCTGGGCGATGAGTTTCTGCGGGACAAACCGGTTTTTGCCAGTATCGGCCAGGCATTTCTGGAATTCATATCCGACGCCAAACTGGTCATCCACAACGCCGCGTTCGATATGAAATTCCTGAATGCCGAACTGAAGTGGATGAACCTGCCGCCGCTTCCTTGGGAACGTGCGGTCGATACGCTTGCCATTGCCAGATCCAAATTCCCCGGATCTCCGGCATCTCTGGACGCTCTTTGCCGGCGGTTCGGGATCGACAATTCGGCACGGACCCTGCACGGCGCGCTGCTTGACAGCGAAATTCTTGCGGAGGTCTATCTGGAACTGATCGGCGGCCGCCAGCCTGACCTTGTGTTGTCGCAAAACAGGCATGGCGGGTCCGGCGGGCAAGGCGGCGACTGGCGCGCGCGCCCCCGCGACAAGACCTTGCCGTCACGGATCACCAAAGAAGAGGCCGCCGCCCATGCCGCCTTTGTAGACGGTTTGGGCGACGGCGCATTATGGAAGAAATTCGGCTAGATGGTCTTCGCCGCGGCTTTCTGGGATTCAGCCTGACGCGCCAGATTCTGCCGGTAAAGACTGACCCAGTCGATACTGTCGAGGTTGAGCGGCGGGAAGCCACCGTCGCGGATCACGTTATGCACGATCTGACGCGCAAACGGGAACAATAGGCGCGGACATTCGATCATCAGGAACGGATGCAGCTGTTCATCCGGAACGTTTTCGATGTGAAAGATTCCACCGTAGTCCAGTTCCATCAGGAACATGGTGTTGTCCGTTCCCTTGTTCTTCGCAGTCACCTTGTATTTCGAGATGACTTCATACTGGTGATCCGCCGGGCGCTTCTTGGCGTCAAGGCTTACAGCGACGTTTACATCTGGAACCGCGTCGCCACTGATGCCCTTCTGGGCCACGATGTTTTCAAACGACAAGTCACGTATGAACTGGCCAAGGATTTGCATCTTGACCTGAGGCGCTTCCGCGGCGGCCCCGTTTCCTTCGGCTTTTTCAGCCATATCTACCAATCTCCTGCCAGAATTCGTCGCGCTTTGGTATCAGGTTGGTCACTGGGCCTCAATGCCTTGTCCAGCCGGAATCGCCACGCTTCTGCTCGGTTTCGGGGTCGACTTCGCGATATTCGACATCCGTTATCGTTGCAGAGTCCGGTCCCGCCCTGCGCGCCGTTCCCTGAACCGTGAAACTCTGCAGCTGAATGCGATTGCGAATGTAGGCATAGATGGCCGACCGGACCGGCGGGACCAGCAACAACAGCCCGGTTGCATCGGTAAAGAAGCCGGGCGTCAACAGCAATGCTCCGGCAAAAAGGATCATCGCCCCGTGTGCGAGGGGTTCGGTCGGGTCACGCAGGTCGTTCAGCGACATCCGAAGATCATTCAATGCCCTGAGCCCCTGCTGCCGCATCAGCCAAGTACCAAGGATCGCGGTCAGAACCACGATCGCGAGCGTCGGCCATAGCCCGATCAGTCCGCCGACCTGAATAAACAGAGCAATCTCGATGATCGGGATTGCGACGAAGACAGCGAATAACCACATATGGACCTCATGCCAATGTTGCGGGCCGCGGTGGACTTGACCCGGACGCTGCCTTACATAAGTGCGGAAATGGCCCGACGCCACCTGATTGCCATCTGAGAGGTAAAGATGAGTTCTGCTGTGATCCAGCTTCTGGTGCTTGCGGGCATCGCCGTGTTCCTGATTATGCGCCTGAAAAACGTGCTGGGAACGCGGGAAGGTTTTGAAAAGCCGCCTGCGAAGATTTCGTCGACAGCGCGCAAGCGCAGCGACTTTGAGGTGATTGAAGGCGGTCCTGACCGCGATATCACCGACCATGTCGCCGAAGGCAGCGGTGCCGCGAAAGCACTGGCTGCGATGAAGTCGGCAGAACCATCCTTTATGGTTGGCGATTTCCTTTCCGGTGCGCGCGGTGCCTATGAAATGATCCTCATGGCTTTCGAAAAGGGGGACATGCAGCAAATCCGGCCGTTCCTTGGCGATGAGGTCTTCGAGTCATTTTCTGACGTTGTCAAATCCCGGGAAGAGCAGGGGCTGACGATTGACGCTCATTTCGTCGGAGTGCGCGAACTGACCCTGACCGATGCCGAGTTCGACGAGAAATCCCGCGTAGGCGAGATCACCGTCCGCTTCGTCGGGGAACTGACTTCGGTCGTGCGCGACAAGGATGGTCAGGTCGTCGAAGGCAATCCGAACGAGATCAAGCGCCAAAGAGACGTGTGGACCTTTGCCAGGCCAATGGGCACGGATGACCCGAACTGGCAACTGGTCGCCACAGGGGGATGATCCGTGGTCTGCTGGCCCTGTCGGTCATGGCAGTATTGGCCATGACCGGGGCCCGTGCAGAATCGGACGTGCGCCACACCGTCCTGAGCTTTGCCGACCTGGCGGGCTGGGAAGACGACGATCACAGCGTGGCGCTTGAGGTTTTCAAGTCGACTTGCAGGGACATGCGGACGCCCGACTGGGCGGCGCTTTGCGCCCTTGCAAAAGACCAGCTCAACGCGCGTACGTTCTTTGAACTCTTCTTCCGCCCGGTGCTGATCGAAGACGGAACGCCCGCACTTTTCACCGGATATTTCGAACCTGAACTCAACGGGTCGAGATCCCAGACCGGACGCTTTCGCCATCCGCTCTATCGCTTGCCGCCGGAAGTGAAGGACGGCGCGTGGTTTTCGCGCGCCGACATCGAAGGGCAAGGCCTTCTGGCGGGGCGGGGGCTGGAAATCGCCTGGGTCGAGAATCCCGTCGACGTCTTCTTTCTGCAGGTTCAGGGATCCGGGCGCATACGGCTGACCGACGGGTCGGTCATCCGGGTCGGCTATGCCGGAGCGAATGGTCATGAATACCGGTCGATCGGGCAGGAACTTGTTCGGCGGGGCATATTCGAGGCGCATCAGGTATCGGCGCAGGTGATCCGAAAATGGGTAAACTCGAACCCGGTGGCCGGTCAGGACCTTCTGCGCCACAATCCGTCTTTCGTTTTCTTTCGTGAAGTCAGGAAAGTGCCGCCGCACCTTGGGCCGCTGGGCGCGATGAACCGGTCGGTGACCGAGATGCGGACCGTTGCGGTCGATCCGGCCTATGTGCCGCTGGGCGCACCGGTCTGGTTGGAAAAAGGCGGGCGGAATGTCTTGCGCCGTTTGATGATCGCACAGGACACCGGGTCTGCGATCAAAGGCGCCCAGCGCGCCGACATCTTCTTTGGCACCGGAGCCGAGGCAGGCCGCAGCGCAGGGCGGGTTCGCGACCCCGGCCGCATGGTGGTTCTTCTGCCAATCGAGCAAGCCTATGCAAGGGCCGAGGGCCTTGATCAATGAGCAGGCGAAAGCCCCGAGGATTGCGGCCCGAAGAACAAGAGCTTTGGAACCGGGTGCGAAAGAACACCTCTCCCCTGCATCCCGACAAGAAGACCATTCTGAGGGATGCGGTCGCGCAGTTGAAGCCGGTGCCGCAAACGGACCCGTTGCCCGAATTCCGCATCGGAGAGAGGTCGGCGAAAACCGCACCGGGCCACGATCTGAAACCGTCGCTCACTGACCATCTGGCCGGCGCGCGGCTGCAGATGGACCGCAAGCGGTTCGGGAAGATGCAGAAGGGCAAGTTAAGCCCAGAGCGCCGGATCGACCTGCACGGGATGACGGTGGCCCGGGCGCATCCGGCGCTGACCCGGTTCATACTGGATGCCTATGCGGATGGATTGCGGCTGGTTCTGGTGATCACCGGCAAGGGTCGCGATAGCGACGATGCCGGACCGATCCCCGTCGTGCGCGGCGTCCTGAAACACCAGTTGCCGCACTGGCTGCATTCCGAACCGTTAAGGCCGCTGGTTCTGCAAGTGACCGAAGCGCATCTGAAGCACGGCGGATCAGGCGCTTTCTACATCTATCTTCGCAGGCCCCGGTAAGAGGTTTCTTGCCTTGCGAACCCCAATCGTTGCGAGCACAGCGGCGAAGACGAAATATGCGGCGATGCCAATCATCTGATCGGGAAACTCGATGCCAAGGTCGATCAGCCAACCGCTGATGCCCGGGCCGATGGCAGAACCCAGAACCATGACCGCCGCCGCCATTGCCTTGATGCTGCCGAGGTTTCTTGTCCCGAAATGCTCTGCCCAGAATGCGCCGGGCAGCGTTGCTCCGGCCCCGACACCGAGACCCAGAACCATCATCGCAAGACCTGCTGCAAACAGGGTTTCGGCCTGCGACAACATCAGGAACGAAACGACAAATGGCAGCAGGTAGAACGGCATCAGGCGGTTGGTGCCCAGCTTGTCGAGCGCCCAGCCCGACACGAAGGTCGAAGTCACGGACATGACCGTAAAAAGAGGAAAGAGCGCGACGAACTCGACATGGGTCCAACCTTTGATCTCGGCAAGATGGACCTGTTGAAAGAACAGCGCCGTTCCCCAAGCCGCGGGGCCAAGCAGCGTTGGCACCATCAGCCAGAACAGCCAGTGCCGAACCAGGTCGCGCCGAACCCAATGCCGCCCGTTCATGCCGACGGCATGGGTCGTTTCGGCGACTGATTGCGGCGTGCGTTCGGCGCGCAAGAGCCAGACGAGCAGGGGAACCGCCGAAAGACAGAGCCCGGCTGCGAGAACCCAGAGCGACCGCCATGGCATCAACGCCAGAAGCGCCACGAAGACGACCGGAAGAACCGCCTGACCCACAGCGAATCCCATGCTTACAACCGATAAAGCGCGGCCGCGGGTCGCGACGAACCATCGCGCGGTGCCGACAATCGCCAGATGGCTGATCATGCCCTGTCCGGTGATCCGCAGCGTGAATATCACGGCGATCAGCATCAGCGGCCCGGGAACCGCTGCCATGAAAAGACAGGCCATCGCCAAGAGGCACAACACCACAGCCCCCAGCTGGCGGACGCGGAACCGGTCGGTCAGCACGCCTGCCCAGACCATCGCGATCGCAGAGGCGGCCGTTCCAAGCGTATAAATCCCGCCCCATGCCCCGTGAGAAAGCGAGAATTCCGACTGGATGACGCCTGCAAAGATCGAAATGAAAAAGGTTTGTCCGAAACTCGAAGTCAGCGACAACAGGAACCCGGCTGCAAGCCAGGGCGCATTGTCTCGCAGAAACTTCAGATAACCCATGCCCCGGTGTCACCGAGTTCCGGGGCAAAGTGAAGAGCTATTCGGCGATGGCCGTGATCGGCGAAAGGATGATCCCGGTGGCATTCTGGATGGTGAGCGCGACGCCGGGCAACAACCCTATATGCGCGGTCGTATCGCCCGCAAAAGCCGCATCGACCGAGCCGAGGTTGGAAAGCAGGCTGATCAGCGCTGGCGAATCTCCGGGGGTGAAGTGCCCGATGCCGCTGGAGAAACTGGTGACATCAATGATCGTGACCTTGAAATCCTGCAGCGCCGAAAGATCCTCGATATTGCCAAGGCGATCCTGCTGACCGGTCAGCCATGCCGAAAGCTGGAGCGCGCGGTCGCGTCGGGATACGAAGATGAGAAAGGGGTCGGGAAGCGGTTCGATACGCGAAAGCTGGGAACGAAAGACTTCTTCATCGATATCGGGCGACACGAGAATGACGGCGCCGATGTCGCGATGCGCAGCACCCGGTCGCGCGATTTCCATCTGCCTCAAGGTCTCGACGATCAGTTGCGCGCCCATCGAATGCCCGACCAGCAGCACCCTTTGCGCTCCGGCGGCCCTGACCTGACGGATCAGATCCTCCAGCCCGTCGCGGGCAAAAAGCACGCTGTCCTTATCGTATTCGTAGCCCAGCGGAGAGGCCGCCGAGGGCCATGAATAGTGAAGCGCGACACCGTCGAGGTGAAAATCGTCTGAAAGCTGGGAAATCCGCAGGATGCCTTCATCGAAGGTGTTGTTGAATCCGTGGACGTAGATCAAAGCCTCGCGATCGGCGACAGGGAGCATCAAAAACGAGCGCCGCAGATCGGCGCGGAAGGACTCGGCCGAAGGGTATCGGGCAGCGCTGGAAACCAGAAAGTCGGTATCGGGATCCGGATCGCGGGTGAATTTGTCGATTCCACCCGTCGAGCGATGTTGGGGAACGGAAATATCATATCGCAAATAGCTCGGAGTCTCGCTCCGCATATCCTGATACGTGCCGTCTTCACCCAGCCCACGCGTGGTACTGACAAAGACCGGGGACACTTTCTCGGGTTCGCCGGTTGACGGAAACCCAATCAGGGCGGGTCTCGCCGCGCAACCAACGAGCAGCAGCAGAAAAAAGGTCAGGATGAATCCGCTTGGGACCCCTTGCCCCCATTTAACCTGGCTTTTCCGCCGCGGGCCGATCACAGCATGTACTTGTGCGTGTCCGTCGCGCTGACGAACTCGCCAAGGTTGGCATTGACGAAATCCGCAGTGACCGAGACCTTTTCGCCGCCGCGATCCGGGGCGGTAAACGAGATCTCTTCAAAGACGCGCTCCATCACCGTGTAAAGCCGCCGCGCGCCGATGTTTTCGACGGTATGGTTCACATCGGCTGCGATATGGGCGAGTGCGGCGATCCCGTCTGCGGTAAACTCGACCGTAACGTCTTCCGTCCCCAGAAGGGCCGTGTACTGCAACGTCAGGGCGTTGTCGGTTTCGGTCAGGATACGAACGAAATCTTCTTCGGTGAGCGGCCGCAATTCGACCCGGATCGGCAAGCGACCCTGCAGTTCTGGCAACAGATCCGAAGGCTTCGCAATGTGAAACGCGCCACTGGCGATGAACAGCACATGATCGGTTTTCACCGGCCCGTGCTTTGTAGAAACGGTCGTGCCCTCGATCAGCGGCAGAAGGTCGCGCTGCACACCTTCGCGGCTGACATCAGCGCCTCGGGTATCGGACCGCGCGCAGACCTTGTCGATCTCGTCGAGAAAGACGATGCCGTTCTGCTCGACCGCTTCAATGGCGGCACGGGTCACCGTTTCGTCGTCCAGCAACTTGTCGGCCTCTTCGCCGATCAGCACGTCAAAGCTTTCGGCGACGGTCATCTTGCGGCGCACTGTTCGCCCCTGAAACGCTTTGCCGAAAAGATCACCCAGATTCATTGCGCCGCCCATCTGACCGGGCTGGCCGGGCATTTCGAACATCGACATCGGGTTCGAATTGTCGGCGAGATCGAGCTCTATGACGGTATCGTCCAACTCGCCTCGCTTCAGCTTGCCGCGAAACATTTCCAACGTTTGCTCGCGGGCGTTTTCCCCGGCGATGGCAGCCAGCACGCGGTGTTCGGCGGCCTGACGCGCGTTCGCCTTGACGTCTTCGCGCATGTGCTCGCGGGTCATGGTGATCGCGCTTTCAACCAGATCGCGGATGATTTGTTCCACATCTCTGCCGACATAGCCGACTTCGGTGAATTTCGTTGCTTCGACCTTCAGGAACGGCGCGCGCGCCAGCTTTGCCAGACGACGGCTGATCTCGGTCTTGCCAACGCCTGTCGGCCCGATCATCAGGATATTCTTTGGATAAACCTCTTCGCGCAAATCGTCAGGCAGCTGCTTTCGCCGCCAACGGTTGCGCAGGGCAACGGCAACGGCGCGCTTGGCGTCCTTCTGGCCGATGATGTACCGGTCGAGTTCCGATACGATTTCGCGGGGCGTAAGGTCTGTCATTTCTTGATCTTCTCTACCGTGAGATTGCCGTTGGTATAGACGCAGATATCGGCCGCAATCGACATCGCCTTGCGCGCGACGTCCTCTGCGGACAGATCGCCATCCATCAGCGCGCGGGCCGCGGCCAGGGCATAGTTGCCGCCCGATCCGATCGCGGTCACGTCATGTTCCGGCTCCAGCACATCGCCTGCTCCGGTGATCACCAGCAGGTCCTTGCCGTCGCTGACGATCAGCATCGCTTCCAGCTTTTGCAGGTATTTGTCGGTGCGCCAGTCTTTGGCGAGTTCTATGGCGGCCCGCGCCAACTGGCCCGGTGTTGCGTCGAGCTTTGCTTCCAGTCGTTCGAGCAGGGTGAAGGCATCTGCGGTCGAGCCGGCGAACCCCGCGACCACATCTGTGCCACCACTCGATAGGCGCCGCACCTTGCGCGCAGTTCCCTTGATCACGGTCTGGCCAAGGCTGACCTGCCCGTCACCCGCAATCACCACTTCGCCACCCTTGCGCACCCCGATGATCGTGGTGCCATGCCAGCCCGGAAAACTGTCTTCTGCCATGTCGCCTCTCTGCGTTTGTCCAGCGCTATATGGACATCGCTTGGGCAGCGCACAACCGCTTTCCCTTGTCGCTATGCGGGGCGGGCGCTAGCGTCCCGGTCGATGACGGCAGAGAAAACATTGATTTTCTATCTGGAACCGGGCTTTCGCGAACGTGCAGAGTCCGGCAAAGTCAATTTCATCAACAAGATCGTTTCGGCCTTCGCATCTTGCGGAATCGTTGCCGAGTTTCAGGGAAACAGCGATGCGGAGGTGCTCGGCTCGATTGCCCACCCCGGATATGCGCTCTACCTGATGGAAGATCCTGTCAGTCCGCGCGGGCTGACCATGCGGCTGAGCTATTTCTATCCTTTCTGGCGAATCGAGAAGAGCGGCAAGCGTTGGGAATTCGAAGTCGCTGGAACCCGCTTCGACCCCGAGTCCATCGACAGGGCAGAGGCGGTGGGTTTTGTCCGGCAGTGGCGAAAACGGCTCTTCAGCGATGTGAAACAGGAATGGTCCGGGAACGGTCATGTCTATATTCCGCTTCAGGGCCGTCTGACCGAACATCGGTCCTTTCAGGCGATGCGGCCGCTCGACATGATCAAGGCCACGCTTTCCGAAGAGAAGTCCCGCAAGGTCATTCTGGGGCTGCATCCCGGAGAAACCTACGAAGCGGACGAGCTGGATGCGCTCGACAGGCTGGTGGAAGCTCACCCGCGACTGTCGCTGTCAAAAGCCGGGCCGGTCGATCTGGTCCGAGGGGCCGACTACATTGTGACGCAGAATTCTTCCGTGACGATGACAGGTTATTTCTTCGACAAACCCGTCGTTCTCTTCGGGAGAATCGATTTCCACCACATAGCGGCCAATGTGCACGACCTTGGCGTTGAAGACGCGTTCCGGCAGGTGCGCGAAATGCAGCCGGACTATACGCGGTATCTGTTCTGGTTTCTGCAGCTCATGTCGATCAATGCCGGGCGCGACAATGTCGAAAATCGCATACTGGAGACCGTCAGGACAAGGGGCTGGCAGGTCTGAACGAAAAAGGGGCGCCAAAGCACCCCTTCTTGATCTGGTTTTGCAGCGGCGATCAGATCGCGTCTTCGATCCAGCTTTGCAGGGCCGCTTTCGGCGCCGCCCCGACCTTGTTCGAAACAACCTGCCCGCCTTTGAACATGAACAGCGCCGGAATACCGCGCACACCCATCTGGGCCGGGGAATTCGGATTCTCGTCAACGTTAACCTTGACGATCTTTACCTTGCCGTCGAACTGGTCGGACAATTCTTCCAGAGCCGGGCCGATCTGCTTGCAGGGGCCGCACCACTCGGCCCAGAAATCGACGACTACAGGAATGTCGGACTGTCTGACTTCGGTGTCGAACGTGGCGTCTGTGACGGGAACGGTGGCCATTAATTCTCTCCAATGGAACGATGGGTCGCGGGAAAGGTATGGATAGCGGTCCGGAACGTCAAGATGTGGAGGTGTCGCGGAGAGCCTGCCTCACGATGTCGTGGGGCAGGGGCATAAGAGTGGCGGTTCGGGTCCACAAAATAGCTACGTCGACTCGCTTTCCGGGATAGATTTGTCCAAGCGCCGACGCATAGGCCCCCATTTGTTTCAACAGCCCTAGCGGAACGTCCAGGGGATCTTGGGGAATCACTGCATTCGATTTGAAGTCGATCGCCAGAACACTGTCTGCCCGGATCACCAACCGGTCGATTGACCCGTTGATGCGGGCGCCCGCAAGTTCGGGCAACGAAGCGCTGACCGGCACTTCGGCCAACGAATTTGAGCCGAACAGGTACTCAAGGTCAGGGTTTCCAAGAACGGCTTGGGCTTCTGCGAGAATATCATCGGCCAGATCGGAAGGGACCGCCGCCTCGCCAACCGACAAGAGCGCGCGCGCAAGGTTCGGCCAGTTGTCGCGCGGGTGTTCGGGCAGGTGTTCCAGCAGCCGGTGCAAATGGGTGCCTCGCTCCATCGCTGCTTCGGTATCCAGAGCGGCGGCCTCACCCGGCATGACTTTCGCACCGCCCAAACCGGAGGGCGCCAATGTCGCCGGCCGGTCCGCAGGCGGATCTGCCCGCGTGGTCAGCCAAAGTGGCAGCGGTTCCCGAGGCCCGGCATTTGCTGTCTCTTCGCCACGCTCGACCTCGGCCCAGTCACCGTGTTGCAGACGCAGACCGACGCCGGCCGGTGTAATCAGCGGCATCGCGCCGGCTTCGATCATGCCGGCCTCGACCAGCCCGTGCCAGTTGCCCGGGTCCTTGCCTGTTTCGCCGCAGCCGCAAACGATCAGCCATCTCTCGGCCCGGGTCAGCGCGACGTACAAGAGCCGCATCCGTTCTTCGTCCTGCGCGGTTTTCGCAACGGCCATCGCTCCGGCCATCGCTTCCGGCATCTGGTCTGACCGGGTCTTCCACAGCGGCGGCAGGCCGTCAGGCTGAATCAGGTCGTCACGATGACGGATCGTGCGATCGGCGGTATCGGGCAAGATGACAATTGGAGATTCCAGCCCCTTCGCACCATGCGTGGTCATCACCCGGATCCGGTCGCCTGCGGCATCCGACTGCCGCTTGATCTCGACCTCGTCGGTTTCCATCCAGGTCAAGAACCCCGTAAGGCTCGGGGTCTCGGTCGTCTCATAGCTCATCGCCAGCGACAGCATGGCGTCGATGCCGTCTTCTGCCTCGTCGCCCAGACGGGCCAAAAGCCGCAGGCGGCCACCGAACCGCGTCAGAATCCGTTCGATCAATTCGTAGGGGGCAAGAAAATCTGCCTGATTGCGCAGTTGGTACAGCGTTTCATGCGCCTCCGGGAAATCGGACTTGCGACGCCGCAACGCCTGCCAAAGCCGCGTTTCGCTGCGGGTATGGGCAAGGTCGTAAAGCTGTCCCTCGGTCAGTCCGATGATCGGCGATCTCAGGACCGACGCCAGCGACAGGTCATCGTCGGGGGTTGCCAGAAATCGCAAAAGCGCCGTCAGATCCTGCACGGCGAGCTCCGCCCCGACTTTCAGCCGGTCGGCTCCGGCAACGTCCAGCCCTTTGGATTTGCAGGCACGGATGATCTCGTGAAACAGCCGCGACCGGCGTTGCACAAGGATCAGGAAGTCGCCGGCAGTGATCTTGCGGAAAGCGCCGTTTCCTCCTGGAACAGAGCCGGTCTTGATCATCCGATCGATTTCTTCCGCGATCTTGTTGGCCAATACGACACGGGCATCCGTCTGAGCGATCTTGTCGGTCGGATCGTACCATTCACGGTCTTCGGGGCCTTGGCTCTTGGGAACGACGGGCCAGTGGTCGACCCGTCCGGGCAGCGCTGCGTGAAAGGCGAGGTGAAGCGGCACGCCGCCAAGGCCACGACCCCCGGTCGTTCGGAACGTGGCATCGACCAGTTCAAGAACCGCGCGCGATGATCGGAAGGAATAATCGAGTGACTGACGCTGCAATTTGCGCCCGACCGTCTGCAGGCGAGACTCGAAGTGCTGGCGCATCTGGTCGAAGGCGCGGGGATCGGCTCCTTGGAACGAATAGATTGATTGTTTCAGGTCGCCGACCACAAAAATCGTGCGTTCCACACCGTCTCGGGCGCCCTTGCCCGTCGTGAACTCCTCGGCCAACAGCTCGATCACACGCCATTGCTCGGGGCTCGTGTCCTGCGCCTCGTCGACAAGGATATGATCGATTCCGCCATCGAGCCTGAACAGCACCCATTCCGCGACGACCGGATTGGTCAGCAACTTGCGCGCGCCGATGATCAGATCATCGAAATCAAGCCAGCCGCGTTGTTCCTTGCGGGCGGCATATTCGGGCAGGAAAATGCCCGCGAAGTCGTAAAGTGCGGCGGAGCGTTCCGCTGCGAAAAGCTGGTTGCGCAAAGGTCTAGCCGCTTCGACGCGCTGCATGAAATCTTCAAGCCGGTCCAGTATCGTTGCGATCTGGCTGCGCAGGTCCTTCGTCGGAAAACTGCCGATCTTGGCGGAAAAGGGTTGCTTGGCCCCGGCGCCTGTCAGGAAGACCGAGGCGAGGAGTTCGAAATCCTCAAGCGTTGGTCCACCCGCAGAAATCGCGGATAGAAGCTTTGCAGCGCGCTGGTCTGTGACCTTTTCGCTTCTTGCCAAAGCAGTGCAGAGATCGGTCAGCAGCCCGGCTTCGCCGCCAACGAGAAGCTGCGCCGACAGATCGGCCCGGGAAAACCCCGGCGGCAGATCGAATGCAGCCCAGATCGTTGCACGGTCGCCGCCAGCCAGCAGCGCCTCTCGCCGCCGGACCAATTCGGTCGTCAGACCGTCCAGATCCTCGCCGGTATAGTGCCGTGCCAGAGCCTCAATCACCGGCAGATGCGGCCCGCTCGCAAGATCCTCGACCACTTCTTCGCGCAACAACTTCGCGGAACGATCATCGATCTCCCGGAAGAATGGCGACACGCCCGCTTCCATCGGGAACCGTCGCAGAAGCGAGGCGCAGAACGAATGGATCGTCTGAATTTTCAGGCCGCCGGGGGTCTCGATGGCCCGCGCGAAAAGCGTCCGGGCATGTGCCAGATCGCCGGGCGACAAGGTCTCTTCGACACCGAGTTCTCGCAACTCGGCCTGCAACGCTTCATCGCCTTTCATCGCCCATTCACCGAGGCGGCGGAACAGGCGGTTCTGCATCTCGGTTGCTGCGGCCTTGGTATAGGTCAGGCAGAGGATATTCTGAGGCGAGACCCGGCGCAGAAGTAGCCGAGCTACCCGGTCGGTCAGAACGCGTGTCTTGCCCGATCCGGCATTTGCCGAAAGCCAGGTCGAAACCGCAGGATCTGCGGCGGATATCTGCCGCAGCGTTGCGTCATTGGCGGTCATGGGCCCACCTCTATTCCGACCGGTTCCTGCGATTCATCCCATTCCCCATAGCGGGCGAGGTGATCGAAATTGCCGTCGTGACGAAGCTCTGCCATGGCGCGGCGCGAGGAATAGCCCTGTGAGCGCTTCATGTATTCACGGATCAGCCGGATGAATTCGTCACGAACCTTTTCGGTTTCGCCGGGTTCCAGCGTGATTGGATCGAACACCGGATTCGCCCCCAGCCCGATATGTGCGACTTGTGAAACCTCGCCCGCGCCGATCTTTCGAAACCCGCCGAGCTCGACCATCACGGCCTCCAGCAGAAGCTGCTTGTCGAAATACTGCATCTGGTCTTTCGACGGTGGCATCCCCGTCTTGTAGTCGTAGATGATGAAACGGCCGTCCGGCGTCCGGTCGATCCGGTCGACCTTCGCGGTCAGGGTGAAATCCACTTCGGGGAAATGAAGCGCATCCTGCTCTTCCAGCAAGACGACTTCGGCCAACGACTGGCGCAAGGCTTCGCCGGCCAAAAACCTGTCGGCCACACGTTCCAGCTTTGACTTCCACAGGACTTTCGCGGCGGGCCAAGGCGCTTCGGCGTCAAGGACTTGATCAGCGACCAGCAGCAGACGCTTATGCGCAGCGTCAGCGCCTTGCGACAGATCGAGGCCGCGAATGAACTGCTCCATAACCTTGTGCAGGACGGTTCCGCGTAAAGGGGCGTCGGCCTGTTGATGCAGGGGGTCGAGCGGCCGCAGCCGCAGCACGGATTCAGCATAGATCGCGTAGGGATCGCGGATCAGTCGCGCGATGGCGGTGACTGAAAGCGCTCTCGGGCGGGCCTCGACCGGGGGTTGCGGAGATGGGCGCGGCTCTGGATTTACCTTGGCCTCGGGCGTCTCAAGCCCGTCGACCAATTGCAGCCAGACCTCGCCGCGCTCTTTCATCGCGGCATAGGCGGCCTTGCCGTCCGCCGACATGCCCTGCATCAGGTTGCCAAGGCGGCTCAGCCAGCGCGACGGCACGGTTTCGGCCTCGTCGCTGCGCACCGACCGGGACAGAACCACCTCTTTCGCGGCAATGGCCTGCTGGAAATCATGGGCGGACAGCCCGACGCGCCGCTCGGGCAAGAGCAGACCGGCAGCCAGCCGCATTTCCCGGTTCAGCCAGGGATCGGGTGACGGAAGTTCCGGCCACGTGCCGTCATTCAGACCGCCAAGCACGACCAGGTCAGCGCCCTGGACCCGAGCCTCAAGCGTTCCCCAGATCATGATACCGGGATGCGGACGGACCGGATCGCGGACCTCTCCCTGCGCCAGCACGGTCATCACCAGCTGCCGGTAATCGGCGGGCGTCAGGGTTCCGGCATGTTCGGCAACGGCCGCAAACTCCGAAAACAGCCGTTGCGCGACGCGTCCTTTTTCGGTCGCCCAGAGCGTCCCGGTGTCGATAGCCGATGGCCCTTCGACAAGACCCGTGGCGATAGCGACATGCCGGGACAAGTGATCGGGCGCCGGACAAGTGCCGATCTGGGAAACACCGTCAATCAACCCGGACAGCCATTTCGCCCAAGCCAGTCGTCCGTCATCCGGGTCGTGCCGCGCCGCCCATGCCAGCAGGTCGCCGGGGGTCGGGAACGGCGGTCCGTGCCGTCGCAGCCGAAGTTCCAGATCGAATGTCCACAAAAGGTGCTGCCCCCGGTCGGCGCTGGCGGAGTTCACCATCGGATGCTTCAGAAGCACCAGCAGCCTTTCCGCTGTCAGCTTTTGCCCAAACAAGTCGGCGACGTGACGCAGAAGGCGCCCCACCGCGGTCTGCGGCAAGGGTTCGCCGACACTGACATCCGGTTCGATGCCCCAGCGATCCAGAGCGGCGGTCACCTGCCGGGTCAGCACGCGGTCGGGCGTCACAAGCGCGGCCGTTCTGCCATCCCCGGCGGCCTTGCGAAGGATCGCGGCGATGGCCATGGCCTCGATCCGCGACGACGGCGCTTCGATCAGTGTAGCGGCCTTCGTCGCTTCGCCGACGCCGGTGAAGGCGGGGCCTTCTGCCATCCACTGATCCGTGACCGGGGCGGGGCGAAGCGCCAGAGACACCAGCCGGTTGCGCGCCGGGACCGGGGCGACAGCCGCGTCCCGCCACGGCTGGACGGAACTCGCCGGCAGGTCCAGCCCGCTTAACAATTTGGCGAAGCGGAATTGGGGATGATCTTCGGACGTTAGCGCATCGTCCAAATTGCCCCAGACTGCTTGCGGCAGGTCGAAATCGAAACCCGGCAGAACGATCGCGCCTTGCGGCAGCCGCGCGACCGCCTGCATCAAAAGCGCCGTCGTTCCCCGTGACCCGGTGGACCCGGCAACCAAGACCGGATGTGTTGGCGGTGAGTTCTTCCAGCTCTCCAGCATCCGCTCTACGACCATCCTGTTGCGACCGACGGAGTCCGGGGCCTCTCCGCTCTCAGGTCCAAAGAACCGTCCAACGGCATCGAGGAACAACAGGCTGCGCTGCCAATAGCCGGAACTGTCCGCTACATTGAGACCGCGGATCGCGGAGGGCGGAACTCCTTCATCCTGCATCTCGGCCAGAAGCTGCGCCAGGCTATCCGCAAGATCGAAAAGAGCCGCTCGCGGGGCAAGATCAGGCTGGGCTTCCAGCAGGCGACGGATCAACTGGCTAAGCTCCAGCCGGCGCTGCAGGTTTGAAACCACCGGCGGCAGGTCCGGCCCCGCCGGATCGTGGGCGAGGTCGGCGACCAGCCGGATCTGCGGCAGGAGCCGGGCCGGGCCCTCGTCGAAAAGCTGCACCATTCTGCGCTGCATCCGGCGCGTGTTCACGAAAACCTCGACCTTGGCCATGGTCTCTGGCGGCTTCCCGGCCATGCGTTCGCAGAGACCTTGAACCAGATGTCGCGGAAAGTCCGCACCTGGCGGGCAGGCAAAGACACGCGGTTTCGCGCTGGGTTCAAACATTCCCTGCCGCTTTCAGCATGGCTTCGGCCCTTGCAATTCCTTCGGGACTGCCAACGTCACACCATCCGCCGCGATGCACAATCCCGTAAAGCCTTCGCCGATCCAGCATCAGGTCCCAGACACGGTTCAGTGAAAACGCTGCTTCCGGGATTTCGGCAAGAAGGCCGGTCGTCAGTATCTGGGCACCGGTGTAGACCAGCCCCGGGCCGCGAGAAAGCCGACCATCCCGGTCCATGTGGAAATCGCCCGCTCCGACATGGCCCCGCGCATTCTGCCGCTCAACCAGAAGCAAAAGGCCGTCCATCTCATCGGGCCGCCATTCCGCCAGTAGTCTCGAGATCGGATTCGTCCCGGTCCAGACGGCATCGGAATTCAGCGTGAACACCGGGCCGCCGCGCAGCAGCGGCAAAGCCCGGCGCAGGCCGCCGCCGGTTTCCAGAAGCGCGTCGGTTTCGTCGGAAATCAATACGCCGCTGTCTTTCAGATGTTCCGTGATCTGATCCGGCAGGTAGTGAACATTCGCAACGACATTGGGAATCGCGGCCCCTCTCACCAGCGCCAGCGCATGGTCGATCAGCGGCTTGCCCGCCACCTCGATCATCGGTTTGGGGCGGTCATTGGTCAGCGCGCCCATGCGCGTTCCCCTTCCCGCCGCAAAAAGCATCAGGGAACTGGGGCTGCCGCGCATCGTGCTTTCATCCTGGTCCGGAAATCCTCTGTCGGTTCCGGCAGAGCGGCCAGAACAATGTTTCGAAGTGTCGTCAGATCGGGGTGAGACAGATCGGTCGACAAGTGCCGCCAGACCCGGGGCATCATCCCGACGTAATGCGGCTTTCCCTGCAACTGGCAAAGCCGCGCAAAGACGCCGAGGATACGCAGATTGCGCTGGGCGCCATAGACAGCCACGGCGCGGTTCAGATCTTCCGGATGAGCCCGGCTTGAACGGATGTAGCGGTCGGTCAGGGGTTGAATCAGCGCAGGCTTGGGATCACGTCGCGCGTCGCGCAGCAGTGAAGCCAGATCGTAAGCCGGATGGCAAAGAAACGCGTCCTGAAAGTCCAGAAGCCCGACGCGGCGGATGCCGTTGCGATCCGGCAGCCAGACAAGGTTTTCAGAATGAAAGTCCCGCAAGGCGAGCACTGGCCGGTCCGTCTCGACCAGGGACAGGAGCCGCGTCAGTTCGTCCGTGAAGGCCTGCTTCGCTTCGATCGGGGCATTGGCGCCGGGAACATACCAGTCGAAAACGATGGCCGCAAACTCGGCCATCTGCGTGGGCGTGAAGGTCGAAACGCCTGCTGGCGCCTGCACGGAATGCAGATGCGCAAGAACATCCACTGCCGCGTTGTAAAGCGGAGCCTCGGTCTTTGGGTCGTCGTGCATCATCCGGGCAAAGATCAGGTCACCGAAATCTTCCAGCAGTAGAAACCCGTGATCCGGATCCTCGGCGATGCTGCGCGGTGCGCTCAGCCCGTTCCGGTCAAGATGCCGGGCGATCCGCTGGAACGGCTCCAAACTCGCGGCTTCTGTCAGCCCCGTCATCATCAGCACGGCGGTCTCGCCGCTGTCTTTTCGCAGCCGGTCATATCGGCGGGCAGAAGCGTCCCCGGCCAGAGAAGTGCGGGACGCCTTCGCCCATCCTGCGCCGGTCAGAAACTCTGTCAGGTGATCGTGAGTGTCGGCCATCTCAGGTTCTTTCCGGCGCCAGATGGCCGGCCGATTTCAGGATTGCCTTCCATCTGGGAGACGCCGACTCCATCGTCAGATCGCGATCGGACTCGCCCGCGCCAGGAGCGAATTTCAGAAACAGCGCGTCGGTCGGCGCGAGGCCGGACAAACGATCGGGCCATTCGACAATGCAGATCGCATTTGCGAAAGCCTCGGCCAGGCCGATCTCTTCGATCTCTTGCGGACCGGTCAGCCGGTAGAGATCCGCATGCCAGATCTCGGCAATACCATCATCGTAAGTCTGGACGATTGTGAATGTCGGGGACGGCACATCCTCGAACAGCCCCGCTGCCGAAAGCCGCGCCTGAATCAGGGCGCGGGCGAAATGGGTTTTTCCGGCACCGATGGGCCCTTCAAGAAGCAGGGTGTCTCCGGGCTGCAGGGCAGGCGCGATGCTTCTGGCAAGCGCGGCAGTTTCCTCGGGGGAGGACAGGGTCCGGATCGTGGAAAAGCGCGCTGACATGGCAGTGTTTTACAGTGCCGCCGCGCCACCGCAAGTTTCTTCAGGCAGAAATGGTCCTGGCGTTGCGCGGGTCATGGCTTCGCCCAGTTGCGCTGTCATCGCTTTGCCGCCGGGTCGGGGCTTGGAACCCGACGAGTGTCGCTCCACCGGCGAGTGGTGCAAAGCGACACCCAAGCTGCCGTCCGTCGCGCAGCCGAATGTCCGCAGCCCATTCCGCCCGCTCTCCGAAGCTGGCCACGAACTCGCGCAGATCACCCCAGACGGGGGTCGGGGCGCATTTTTCGCTCCATGCCCTGGTCGCGTCAGCAATGCCGAAGTCGTCGATCGTGGTCGTAGGGTCGAAGCCCCAAAGCCGGGCATAGGCCGAATTCGAGAGCGTCAGGGACCCGCTGGGCGAGAAGACCGCGATCGCCTCGTCCAGGCTGTCCAGAACAGCCTGCCCGGTTTCCAACTCTGCGCGAAACCTGCGCGTCAGCGAGATCTCCGCACTGATATCTTCAAAGAGGAATGCCACTGCGCCATCCGGATGCGGCCGCCCGGTGACCCGATAGGTTTGCCCCGACGCGAGTGACCATGTTTCCTCGTAGGTGCCGTTCGAGGCTTCGGTTTCCAGCTCGTACATGCGCTGCCGCCACGACTTGTAGTCCTTGGGTTCGGGGATGATCCGCTTTTCCCGCAGCCGGTCCAGCATCGCCTGCAGGCTGGGGCGGGCGATCAGGAATTCCGGGGGCAGATGGGTAAGATCGGCCAGTGCCGGATTGAACAGCGTAAGCTTGCGCGACTTGTCGAAGATCGCCAGCCCCACGGTAAGATGCGCGAAGGTTTTTGTCAGCGTCTGCACGAACTCGCGCAACGACACCTCGGCATGAACGGTCTTGTCAGCCGTTACCGCCATGAACAGGCTTTCATCGCCGACTGCGGTCCGGCAGCAATCAAACCAGCGCGGTTCCGGCTCGGTTGGGACTTTTATGGAAAGCCGCGCCATCTTCGATGCATCGGGGGCGTCCTGAAGCGACGAGACATCAAACAGTCGCGCCGGGGGCCAGCTCGTGCCTTGCCCGTCTGGCCGGCGTTTCCCCGACAGGTCCAGATAGGCGGCATTGGCCCAAGTGATGACCCCGTCTGGTCGTTGCCGCCACATCAGTACAGGCGCGTGATCCGCGGTCAGCCGCAGCGTCTCCAACTCTCGTTGCAGGGCGGCAAGACTGTGGCGGTCAAAGTCAACAGGCAGGCCGGCAGCATCGCTGTCGACAAGGCAGAGCCGCGCCAACCCGTCACGCCATTCCGCGTCGATCTGCGACGTCCCGTCTTGCGATACCACTCGCACCCGCCCGTCTTCGGCAAGCACTTCGAGATCCTCGAGCAAACTGGGAAACTTCGGCAGCAGCAGCGACATCAACCGGTTCCATTCGGAACGTCCTTCCGCAGCGCCGGACAGGATCTGTTTTGCAGGCTCGGTCGCATTCACCAGAAACTCGTCGTCGAAAAGGAAAGCGACGGCGTGATCCGGTTCCATCATGAACCCCGTCGCGCGCCGCCGCGTCCGCGCGTTGATGAAGGCCAGCAGCCAAAGAGCGGCCAGAGCGACGAGGAATGAGCTGAGTAGAAGTAGACTGACCTGGGTCAGGAAGGCGGCGTTCATTCTGAGCGGTCCCCGAGTCGGAAATTCTGCCCGACCCTGCCCCGTGCTTGGTTAAATGCGGGTTAACCGTTTCTCACTCGGTGATCAGCTGGTTTTCGCCAAGACCCTGCCCGGCACCGGACCTGTCGGCTGTGATCTTGTCGAGCGGCCAGGTCACTTCGACAATCGCGCCGGTCCGGGTGCGGGGTTCGGCGCCGCTCAGGAACGGATCCCGACCGTTGGCAAAACTGAGCTCTGCCCCTGATCGTTCAAGAAGCGTCTTGGCGATGAACAGCCCCAACCCCATGCCCTCGTAACCGGGGCGTTTCTTTTCCTGTTCATCTGCGCGTCTGCGCCGCACGAAAGGGTCGCCGATCCTGCCGATGACCTGCGGTGGAAACCCCCTGCCGTCGTCGACGATGCGGATAAGGATCGCGGTGCGAGACCATTGCACGTCGATCCAGACCTGGGTTTCCGAGAAATCCACCGCATTCTGGATCAGGTTGCGCAGCCCGTGCACGATCTCTGGCCGGCGATGGATCAGCGGCGGCCGTTGCGATGCGCCTGCCGTGGCTTGGATCTGAATGTCGATCTGCTTGCCGCGGTCCATGTGGGGTTCAGCGGCTTCCCGTATCACCTCGGTCAGCGGCACGGTGTGCAGATGCGCGTCATCCTTGCCCGCCCTGCCCATCGATTGCAGGATGTCGCGGCATCGGTTGGCCTGTTCACGGATCAGCATCGCGTCTTCCAGAAGCTCAGGACTCGTCGCCAGCTCCTCGATCAACTCGCCGCTGGCCAGTTTGATCGTTGCCAGCGGCGTCCCCAGTTCATGTGCGGCAGCGGCCACCACGCCTGCAAGATCCGTCAGCTTCTGTTCGCGGGCGAGCGCCATCTGGGTGGCCAGCAGCGCCTCTGACATCTTGTTGATTTCGGATGTGACTCGGCGCGCATAGGCGCCAAGGAAGATCACGCCGATCACGATGGCAAGCCAGAAGCCAAAGACAAAATCCGTCGGAAGCCGCATGACAAAGCCCATGTCGGTCCGCAACTGGATATGAAAGAGCATGACCAGAGTGGTCAGAGTGATCGCGAAAGCTCCGACGATCAGCGTCGGCCCGGTGCGAAGCGCGGTGGCAGAGATCGTGACCGGCGCCAGAATCAGGAGCGCGAAGGGGTTGTTCAGCCCGCCGGTCAGGTAAAGCAGGGCCGAAAGCTGGGCGATGTCGAAGATCAGCATCCACATCACTTCGTTTTCCGACAGGCGCTTGTTCTCGGGGTAAACGAATATGGCGATCAGGTTGGCGATCACCGAAGTGCCGATCGCTACGAAGCAGAGCCCGAGATTGATGTTCAGGTCGAACCAGCGCCGCGCCACGAGGATTGCCGCCAGCTGTCCGAGGATGGCGATCCAGCGCAAGACGATCAGCGTCCGCAGGCGCACCCAGTTGCTGCGCCGTTCTTCAGTCAGGAGGTCGATCGAAGGCGTAGCCATCGCGGGTGGTGCACCGGGTTGCGTCAAGGTATCCCCTTGTTAGTAGCGGCCGATGCTGGGATCAATGCGCCAGCGACAGGCAACGGCCTGAAGACAGGAGCGAGAAATGGCGAAAACACAAAGCTATGCGGTAGCGGCGGCAGTTGCCGTGGTCGGTCTGCTAGGCGCCACGATGTACTACGCAACCCGGCCTTCGGCGGACGATCCCTTTGCACCCTGCCGCGATTCGGTGATCGCGGGCGGCGCCTCCAGCATCGGCGGGCCATTCACGCTGGTCGATGAGACCGGCAAAACAGTCACTGACAAGGACGTTTTCACCAAACCGTCGCTGGTCTATTTCGGCTATACCTTCTGCCCGGATGTCTGCCCCGCGGACACGTCCCGCAACGCCGAGGCAATCGATATCATCGCGGAAATGGGTTATGATGTGCAGCCTGTGTTCATCTCGATCGACCCGGAACGGGACACGCCGGAAGTCGTGGCCGATTTCACCGACTATCTGCATGAAGACATGCTGGGCCTGACTGGAACGCCAGAGCAGGTCAAGGCCGCGTCGCAGGCCTACAAGACCTATTTTCGCAAGCAGGACGGTGATCCGGAATACTATCTCGTGGATCACTCGACCTTCAGCTACCTCGTCTTCCCGGACACCGGATTCGTCGAATTTTTCAAACGCGACCTGACCGCGGACGAATTGGCAAATAAAATGGCCTGTTATCTCGACATCGGCAGCTACGGAAATTGACCCCGGCACACGCCCGCAATAATGTTGCGCAGGTTTTGTGAAGGAAATCCGATGTCAGAGGCTGACCCGCTGGAGCTTGGCGACGACAAATCGCTGCTGCTTGTCGATGATGACGAAGCGTTCCTGCGTCGCCTTGCGCGAGCGATGGAAAAGCGCGGATTCGAACCTGAGATGGCAGGATCTGTTGCCGCCGGAAAAGCCTTCGCGACAGCCCGCCCGCCCGCCTATGCCGTCGTTGACTTGCGGCTGGAGGATGGCAACGGGCTCGATGTTGTAGAGACAATACGCGAGCGACGCCCGGACAGCCGGATCGTTGTGCTGACGGGCTACGGGGCGATTGCAACGGCCGTTGCCGCCGTCAAGATCGGAGCGACCGACTACTTGTCCAAGCCCGCCGACGCAAACGACATTACGGCAGCGCTTCTGGCTGACGGTTCCGCGCTGCCGCCGCCGCCAGAAAACCCGATGTCAGCCGACCGCGTGCGTTGGGAACATATTCAGCGGGTCTACGAACTCTGCGACAGGAACGTCAGCGAAACGGCGCGCCGACTGAACATGCATCGGCGGACGCTGCAGCGGATTCTTGCGAAACGCAGCCCGCGCTGAGACGCATCAAGGCAGATCGTAGCGCTTTCTGATGCGGTCCACTTTCGTGCCGTCGCTCAATGGTACATTGATCAGCCGGTCATAGTCGGTGAATCCGATACGCGAATAGTAACGCAATCCGCCGACGTTATCGGCGCGTATCGTCGCATCGATGGTCCTGACACCGGCCCGGTCCGCCGCCGCTTTTGTCGCCTCGAACAAGGCTTTGCCGATACCTCTCCCCGTCAGGCCGACCTTCGCGAATGTCGCGATGATTGCCCAGCCCTGCGCAAACCGGTCGCCATCCTCGCTCGGCCAGGCCAGAGACTGGAAACCGACGAGTTCCCCGTCTCGCTCGGCGACGGTGCAGGACACCCGTTCGTCCGGCTGGATGTAGTGATGCAGCATTCGGTCAGGCGTGAACGGGCGTTGGTGCGCCGTGGTGCCCCCGGCCGCGATCACCGCATTCAGAAGCGCCGCAAGTCCTGATGCGTCCCCGGCTTCGGCCGGACGAGTTGTGAGCGTCATGCTGGGGCCCCGGTTGGTCAGACCACCGACTTTAGCCATCGCATGAACAGGCGCAAGTTGGCCTTCACCGGTCCGGGACGGGTCACAAGGTAGTAACCCAGCCCGCTGACGGGTGCACAATGAACCGACCGCAAACGGCCGGTGGCAAGATCATCCGCGACCAGCGTGCCCAGCTCGACATGCAGCCCGTATCCCTGTCGCGCAGCAGACAAGGCAAGTTCTTCGGTTGGCACCATGGTCGTGCGTATCCGAGAGACATCAAGTCCGATCCGGCTCATGTAGGCCAACTGCTCGGGCCAGTCTTCCTCGATCACCCAGGGCATTGCCGCCAGCTCCTCCAGCGAGAAGTTTTCCCGGCCATCAAGCAGGTTTGGAGCTGCGACGACGCAGAAATCGGCGGGCGTCAGCATCTCGGCCTGAAGGTTGGGCCATTTGCCGTCGCCATAGCGAATCGCGAGGTCCATACCGTCCCGCGCCAGATCGACAATGTGCCGGTCGGGATGCAGCGTCAGCGGAACATCGGCGTGTTTTGCCCAGAAATCACCCAGCCGCGGCATGAGCCATTGTGCCGCGAAACTGGGGGTAAGCGTCACGGCAAGCGGCCGCCCCGGGTCGTCACTGATCGCGCGCATCGCATCTGCGATCTGGCCGAAAGCCTGCCCCAGAGGTTGCGCCAGACGTCGCCCGTCTTCGGTCAGCGCCATGCCTCGGCCTTCGCGACGCATCAGCGCCCGCCCGACATGTTCTTCGAGCTTGCGAAGGTGCTGGGCGATGGCGGCATGGGTCACGTTCAACTCGCGTGCCGCCTCGCTCAGCGACCCGGTTCTTGCCGCAGCCTCAAACGCCCGCAACGCCGATAGCGATGGTATCTGACGCCAATCCATATGAAAGCTCCACTTACATGTCAGAAATCTTCCTGAGTCGATCCGTCAATGTAAAGGGCGTAATTTCAAAACATGGAAGATGAAAGGAGATAGCCATGCTTTCAATACTCGGAAACGCATTCAGGATCGCGACGCTGGGCAATTCGTGGGACGCACCGGATCACTGGCGCAAGCGCGGACCGAAAAGCGACTGGGAAATCGCGAATGAAGATTGGGAACGCAACCGGCGTCTTTACCTCGATCCGCCAATGCGGTGAGCACGACGATGACATCTCAAAGGATGGTGGCTAGTCCAGTCGGTATCGTTTCCAGACCTTGTCGACGCGGCGGCCATCATCCAGCTTTTCATTCGGCAGGTGGAGAATGGTCTCAAAGCCCCGGCTTTGGTAGTATGCCAGCCCACCAGAGTTGTCGGAACGGATAATGGCATCGATGCAGCGATACCCCTGTGCACGCACCGCTGCCTTCGTCGCCTCAAACAGCGCCGAACCGATCCCCAGCCCGGTTTCCCCCAACTGCACGTAGGAAGCGATATCAACGGCATCGGGCGGCAAATCCGGATGCGGTTCCGTCCATTGGAAGCCCTTTACCTGGCCGTTGTCATCTTCGGCGAGATGCCAGATCGCATTCTCCCGGCCCATCCACTCGGCAAGCGCTTTCCCCGACACCGGAGTGACCATCGCCGTCGTTCCGCCCTTGGCGATTATCGCATTCAGAAGATCCGACAATGCATTTGCATCAAGCGGTCCGGCCCGCCGGATATGGATCACGCCGTCTGTTCCAGCAGTTCGTGGTGACGCGCTGTAAAGGCGGTGCGGGTTTCCGCGGGCGGTCGAAGACGAATCCGTTCACCTCGGATCACCGCGTGATGGGGGACGCCGAATAGCTTGTCGGCCTCTGCCTTGGTGAACCCGGCAATCTGGGTCGCTTCCAGCCAGGCGCTGATCTTGTCCGCCCTCTTGATCTCCTTCTTGATCGAGGCAGGTATCTGCGCGGGCAGGCCGAACCGGATGTGAATCGCCGCCGTCAGCCGGTCGTCCAGGGATCCGTATCCCGGACCGACCGCGGCCTTCACCGGGCTGATCATGTCGCCGATCACATACTCGGGCGCATCGTGCAGCAGCGCGGCCAGCCGCCATTTCACCGGTGCCGAGGGATTGAGCCGTGCAAAAATCTCTTCCACCAGAAGCGAATGTTCGGCGACTGAATAGGCGTAATCCCCCTGGGTCTGCCCGTTCCAGCGCGCGACGAAAGCAAGGCCGTGGGCGATGTCTTCAATCTCAATGTCAACGGGGGTCGGGTCCAGCAGGTCCAGCCTGCGGCCGGAAAGCATCCTTTGCCAGGCGCGTGGTTGCTTCATACGAAAACCTCAGAAAAAGCCTTGGAGACCATACCGATCCCCTCCCGCCATTGTCGAGATGGCATCCCAGTGCTATCTCACCGCCAAACAGGATCAAGAAGGAGCGCGGCGAGATGCCGAAGGATTATATCGTCAGGGACATAAATCTCGCTGACTACGGGCGCAAGGAACTGGATATCGCCGAAACCGAAATGCCGGGCCTGATGGCGCTGCGCGAGGAATACGGCAACAAGAAACCACTGAAGGGCGCGCGGATCGCCGGGTCGCTTCACATGACGATCCAGACTGCTGTCCTGATCGAAACGCTCAAGGCGCTGGGTGCCGATGTCCGCTGGGCATCTTGCAACATCTTCTCGACGCAGGACCACGCCGCGGCCGCAATCGCAGCGGGCGGCACTCCGGTTTTCGCAATCAAGGGCGAAACGCTCGAAGAATACTGGGCCTATACCGACAAGATCTTCCAGTTCGGCGGAGAAGGCGGAACCTGCAACATGATTCTCGACGATGGCGGTGACGCCACGATGTACATCCTGATGGGTGCGCGGGTCGAGGCGGGTGAAACCGGCCTGATCGAAGTTCCAACCAGCGAAGAAGAAACCTTCCTGTTCGCTCAGATCAAGAAGCGGCTAAAGGCCAGCCCCGGCTGGTTCACCAAGCAACGCGACGAAATCAAAGGCGTGTCCGAGGAAACGACGACAGGCGTGCACCGTCTTTACGACTTGCACAAGAAGGGTCTTTTGCCTTTCCCCGCAATCAACGTGAACGACTCCGTCACCAAGTCGAAATTCGACAACAAGTACGGCTGCAAGGAATCGCTTGTGGATGGTATCCGCCGCGCCACCGATACGATGATGGCCGGCAAAGTCGCGGTCGTCTGCGGTTACGGTGACGTTGGCAAAGGGTCCTCTGCGAGCCTGCGTGGTGCCGGCGCCCGCGTCAAAGTCACCGAGATAGACCCTATTTGCGCGCTTCAGGCCGCGATGGACGGCTATGAGGTTGTGCGGCTCGAAGATGTGATCGACACCGCCGATATCTTCATCACGACGACTGGCAACAAGGACGTGATCCGCATCGAACATCTGCGTGAGATGAAGGACATGGCGATCGTCGGCAACATCGGCCATTTTGACAACGAGATTCAGGTTGCCGCGCTGAAGAACCACAAATGGACAAACATCAAGGAACAGGTGGACATGATCGAGATGCCCTCGGGCAATCGCATCATCCTGTTGTCCGAAGGCCGACTGCTGAACCTTGGAAATGCCACGGGCCACCCGAGTTTCGTGATGTCTGCAAGCTTCACCAACCAGGTTCTCGCGCAGATCGATCTCTGGACCAAGGGCGCTGAATACAAACCCGGCGTTCACATCTTGCCCAAGGCGCTCGATGAAAAAGTCGCGCGCCTGCATCTGGGCCGGATCGGGGTTCGGCTGACCGAACTCAAGAAGGAACAAGCCGACTATATCGGCGTCACCGTTGAAGGTCCGTTCAAGCCGGAACATTACCGCTACTGATCCGATCCCCTTCGCCTTTTGCCGCCTGTCCGCCCGGACGGGCGGCATTTTCTTGCGACTCGAGGCTTTCGGGTCGCTGAAGCCGGAAATTCCCCAGAACTTTTTCCTTTTTCTCGGCCATAATAGCCTTTACCGTCAGCGCTGACCCACGAGACTGGGTCATTGACCGGGACAACGCCCGAAAACAGGTGGGAGTAATAGCTATGGGAAAACGCGACGATTTAATCGCGCTTTATGCAAATGATTTGAAGACCAAGTGCGGGATGACCCCCGACATGGATCTGTTGACGAAAGTAACCATCGGTTGCGGGCCAGCGATTTACAATGCCGACGCATCGACCGTCGCGGCGACTCAGGAGAGCGAGTTGGAGACCGTCAAGGACAATTTCCTGATCAAGAAACTCGGCCTGAAAGAAAGTCCAGAGCTTATGGCCGGGATCAACAAGGCCATCGAAACCTATGGCAAGTCAGAGCGCAACAAGTACCGCGCGGTTTTCTACTACCTGCTGACAAAGCATTTCGGCAAAGAGTCTGTCTACCGCTGAACGGGCTCTATACCTTCAGAACGCCCGCTGACCGGCGGGCGTTTTTCTTAACGGACCTTGCTGTCCCGTTACGAAAAAGCCCGGCATTCTAAACAGTCGGAGTTTGCAATGAATCCCGGCTTGGCATAGCTTCGTTCTTGTCGGACCAGGACGGTCGGACCCTTATTCGAACACGTGGGTGCCTGAGGGAGCACGTGGGGTGGTGGAGGGTTCCGATGGGGTCGGGACCCTCCATTTTTTCAGATCAGAACAAGGCCAGAA